>JANNSC010000455.1:0-6659 GCA_031402135.1 Gemmatimonadales bacterium
CGTTAGGCCGCGCGAGGCCCCATTAGGAGGAAGATGATGTTGCGCATCGTGGTATTCCTCCTTGCTATCGGCACTACGCTACCCCTGCGCGAGGCACAGCCCCAATCCGGACCTGATTCGCTGGCCGCCCGGGGTGACTCCGCGCTCGCCCGCAACCAGGCGCAGCTCGCGCTGGCCGCCTACGATCAGGCCCTCCGGCTTCGCCCCAGTGACGCCCTCCTGCTGCAGAAGCGGGGCCGGGCCCTGCGCGAACTCGGCCAGCTCGCCGAGGCGTTGGCGGCCTACGACGCGGCGGTGACCGTCGACACCGGCCTGGCCGTCGGGTATGCGGGCCGGGCCTACACGCGCTATCTCCTCAACCAGTTCGACACTGGTCTGGTAGACGTGGCGCACGCTCGCGCGCGGGGTTTTGACCCTCCAGAGCTCGCGCTCGTCGCCGGCATGCTGCATCGGCGCCTTTCGCACTATGCCGAAAGTGCACGCGAACTGGACGTCTTCGTCGCCGCGGTCCCCAACGTGTGGGACGGCTGGTTCAATCGCGGGCTGGCCTATATGGGGCTCAACCAAGCCGCGCCAGCGCGCCGCGACTTCGACCGTGCCGAGGCGACGGGCCTGACTACCCCCGAACTCTATTTCTTCCGCGGGATTGCGCTCGGCGAACTAGGCGATCGCCAGGCCGCCTGTGCTGACCTTCGCCGGGCGGCCGCCAGCGGGCACAAAGAGGCGGCCGCCCGGTTGCCCAAGCGCTGCCCATAACGTACTGCGCGGCCTAACCCGCGCTTGCTGCTGACCAGGCCCTAACCGCTTCGGCCGCCGCGAGATATGTTTCAGCACTGGCTTCGCGGCGGCCTCCGCAGGGCCTGGCCGCAGAAGCGCAGCTCGTTAGACCGCCCACACGGGAGCTTCCCCTCATGATATGGGTCACCCACCGCCGATTCTGGCGGGTGGCCTGATCCCACTAGCCGTATCGCTCGTCACCTCGTAGTATCTCCGTGATCGTCCCCTTTGGGTTCGTTCCCTCCGTTCGAGGATCTACCAATGGCCCCGCAAGCCAGTACCCGAAACCTGAGCATCGTCCTCACCGTGGTGGGCCTCATCTTCGTGTTTGGGATCTACCCTCTCACCCGCCTGTGGCCGAGCGGGTGGAGTTGGGACCCTCCCCAGGCTGAATACCTACAAATGATCCTCGGGATCTATGCGACCCTCGGGATCTTCCTTCTCCTCGCGGCTCGAGACCCCCTGCGACACCTGAGTCTCATTTGGTTCACGGTCTGGTCCAGTTTGGTCCACGCGGGGATCATGGCGGTGCATTCATTCAGAGACCCCATCGAACGTGGGCATCTGGTCGGCGATGTGGCGGCGCTGGTGATCGTGGCAGTGGCCTTGGCGGCGTTGACGCCACGGCAGACGACTATGCCGTCGGTCTGAGGGCGGTCTAACCCGCCAATGCAGCTGCCGGAGGCCTGAACGCCCCAGCCGCCGCCGATTATGTTTGAGGGAGTTGGTTGGCGGCTGCTGCGGCCGGCCCCCGCAGCTGATTTGCATGTCGTTAGACCGCCGCCCGAGGAGGACAGATGACGCCGCTTCCGTTCGTCTGGCCATACGCAGGGCTCTTTTGGGCCGCCGATTTGTGGGCCTTTTGGCCCGAATTTCAGCTCATCCGTCGCTCCCAGTCAACAAACGTGCAGGACGGGAAATCGCGCCAGGTCATCCTCGTGGGGACGGGGATCGCCTTCCTTGCTGCCTTCCCGCTAGCTTGGGTCCCTGCGTTGCAGATCCACGAGCGTCGGGTCGGCGTATTTCTCGTTGGCGTGGTTCTGCTGGTATTGGGAAGTGTCCTCCGTCGGCACTGCTGGCGGATGCTAGGCCCAGCGTTTACTGGGGATGTGCGGGTGCTCGCGGATCAACAGGTGGTAACGCGTGGTGCGTATGCGGTACTGCGGCACCCGTCGTATACGGCAGGGATCATCCTGAACACGGCTGTGGGAATCGCGTTGGGCAGTTGGGCATCCGCTCTCATCTTGGCAGTCGCCTCGTTCGCCGTGTACGCCTACCGCATCAAGGTGGAGGAACACGCCCTGCAAGCCGCGATCGGGGAGCCTTACGAGCGGTTCATGCGGACACGCAAGCGACTGATCCCGTTCGTGTATTGACAGGGGCGGCGGACTAACCCGCGCTTGCTACTGACGGGCGCGCGCGCGGCTTCGCCAGGCGGCGCGGCCTGGACTACCATTCTTGGAGGGCCGGCGCCGCCTGGCGGCTAGCGCGGCCGCAGCAGAAGCGCAGAGCGTTAGGCGGCAGACATCCTGTCTCCACGGCAGGCAACTTTGCCTAGACACACACCGGCCCAGTCCATGGGAAGGGAGCCTCGTAAGATGCCGAAAACCAAGCCCAGATCAATCTCCGAGTACATCAAATCTGCCCCACAGGAAGCTCAACCCAATTTGCGTGTGCTGCGCGCAATCCTCAAGAAGGCCGCGCCTGATGCCAAAGAGGCGATCAAGTGGGGATCACCGGTCTTCGAAATGAAACGGATTCTTTTCTCATACTCCGCATACAAGTCGCATCTCAATTTCATGCCCACCGGTCCAGCCCTCGAACCCTTCAGGAAGGAACTGGTGGGGCGCAAGACCGGCAAGGATACGATCCAGTTCCCCCATGACAAGCCACTCCCGAAGCAGCTCATTCGCAAGATCGCTGCGTACCGCGTCAAGCAGGTCGCCGAGAAGGACGCACGGTGGATGTACTGAGGATGGTTCAACCATTCCCGCCTGGAGTCATGTTTGCCGCCTAACAACTCGATGGAGCCGAGACGGCCAGCTGCGGCGAATCGGGCCCAAGATAGGCTCCAAGTCCTGGCCGGGCGGCTCATCTCGAGGCCGTTATGCGGCTCCGAATTACTAGTCACGAGAGGTAGGATGACCGCCACACGTGGATGAGGAGCGCGCAGTGGACCCAGATACGAGCGAATACCACAAGGCTCAGGCGCCCGTCGATCGGGCCATCTGTCGACTCCTTTCAGAGCAGATCGAGCGCAGTCTGCCTGAGGCCGAGAACAAACTGTGGCACGCCCATCCTGTATGGTTTCTCGATGGCAACCCGATCGTCGGGTACAGCAAGCTGAAAGACTGCGTACGCTTGCTTTTTTGGAGCGGTCAGTCCTTTGAGGAGGATGGGCTGAAAAAGGAAGGGGGCTTCAAAGCCGCCGAAGCGCGGTACACTGCGGCCAAACAGGTTGACACAGAGAAGCTGCAGCGCTGGTTGGCTAGCGCCCGAGACATCCAGTGGGACTACAAACACCTGATCCGCCGCAAGGGTCGGCTGGAGCGATTGAAGTAGGGGTGCAAAGGCCCTCGCGGGCGGTCGGAGTTCGCCAAGCTGCCGCATAACAAGCGCATGCACCAGCCACGGCGCGACCGGACTGTTGGGGCAGGCGGGCACGGCCACCCCGTGGCAGGTAGGTACTCAGAGACGCGCCGCGCCCTGCAGGTGATGCGCGGTCGTTATGCGGCCAGTCCGCAATTCCGGTACCTCGGAGTCAGGGCCTGCTCCTATTTGACCGCTCCACCTCCGGAGAACTACCGTTCCCCGCGGCTCAGCCATCGGAGAGGAGGCTGTCGTGGCCAACGCACTGCAACCGGTCGCCCCCGAGGATCGCATCCGCGCATTGGACATGCTGCGGGGCTGGGCCATGTTCGGCGTCCTCTGGTCGAATCTCAATGACCATTATGGCACGCGTAAACCCGCCACGGGACTGGACCACGCACTCTCCTGGATCCAAGACTGGCTGCTGGAAGCCCGGTTCTACTCCTTACTCATCCTCCTGTTCGGGATCGGGTTTGGGATTCAACTCATCCGCGCCGACGATCGAGGGACAGACCTGCGGGCAACTTACTACCGCCGGTCAGCGGCCCTCCTTGCCATTGGTGTTCTACACGGGACGCTGATCTGGCGCGGAGATATCCTCACCATCTACGCCCTGGTAGCCTTCGCCCTGGTGATGTTCCGGGCGGCCAGCTCGCGGCAAATCCTGGTCGCCGCTCTGCTGCTCTGGTTCATCGGCCCCACGATCGTGCAGGAGGCCACGTTTCTGTCCGGCCTCCGATTCCTGCTGCCGCGATCCTTCAGCGAGTCCATCGCGATCTACGCCCACGGCACCTGGCTAGAGATCGAGCAGGCTCGTGTGGGCGGTTACCTGCAGTGGCTCGGGCGGTGGGGGCTCTCCTCGTACGTGACCATCCTTGCCTCGTACCTAATGGGGCTGTGGGCGGTCAAGACCGGCTACCTCCGCCGGGTGATTGAGGAGCCTCGGGTCACCCGCCGCCTCCTCGCCGTTGCGCTCGGCGCCGTCGTCGTCGGGTACGCGTCATGGGTCTGGTCGGATACCCTCTGGCCTCGGTCCCCGTTCATCCCCGGCCTCGGTCCCGCCTTTCTCTCTGCTGACTTTCTCTCGGCTGGCTTTCAGCTCGAAGTGCTGCGTGCGTTCGTGATGAGGCTCTTCAATTGGGCGACCGTGGGCGCCGCAGTTGTATATGCGTGTCTCCTGCTCCTACTCTGGCAGCGGCCGCGCGGGCAACTCCTCCTGCGTCCGCTCGCTGCCGCCGGGCGCATGGCGCTGACTACTTACTTGAGCCAATCGGTTGTGTGCACGCTCCTGTTCTACAGCTATGGTCTTGGGTGGTACGGCAGCGTCGGTTTCACCGGGATGTTGGTCATAACCTTGATCCTGTTCGGGAGCCAGATGGCGGCGAGCACTTGGTGGCTCGGCCGGTTCCGCCATGGGCCCGCGGAATGGCTGTGGCGAACGCTGGCTTACGGGCGTGCGCCGAAGATGCGAGCGACCACTGCCTAGCGTTGGCTCACTTGTCGCAGCAGTGCCCTGCCGCATAACAAGCGCTTGCTGCTGCCAGCCGCCCAGGGATATGGACGCGGGGCGCGGGGCTCCGTATGTTAGGACAGGACGGCGCCGCGCCCCGCGGCGGTGAAGGCGGCTGCGGCAGAAGCGCGGTCCGGTTACGCCGCAGGAGGGACCCCATGAGGCGCACGTGGACGATCATTGGCGTTGGCGATGTGCCTGGCAGCTTCAAGTGGTACCAGTCACTACTTGGCTTGCCGGAGACGGCTCCCGCCCATGACGACTTCGGTCAAATCCTCGACTCGGATGGAACGGTGTTACTCTGCCTTCACAAGTGGGGTGCCCATGAGCATCCCTCCTTGATGAGTCCCGATCACGCGCAGCCTGGCAACGGCCTCCTCTTGTTTTTCCGCGTCGATGATTTCGACATGGCGCTGCCAAGGGCACGCGCTCTCGTCGCTCAGCTCGAGGAGGAGCCCCACGTGAACCCGAAGACTGGAACTACGGAGTTCTCACTCCGAGATCCGGACAGGTATTACGTCACGATCAGTGCGCTCTCTGCGGCCTAACAACGGTTTGAAGCAGCCCGCGCGGCCTGCGGTCGTACACATTGCTCCAGCTACCGTCGGCCGCGCGGCTGCTCAAACCGGATCCGTTAGACCGCCGAACCAATGATCGGATTGAGCGGGCTTCCCCGCGTGTTTACCGATTGACTCAGCAGCGAACACGAGGCGTACTCCCAGCGACGGTCACAAGAGGGACATTCCAATTCGGAGAGCATGCAATGAAGCAACTTTTGGTCTTCGTCCTCCTTGCACTTTCCGCGCCTGACCCTGCAGTCGCTCAGGCAAGGACCGCCCCGGCGGCCACGCCCGTTGTCAGGTACGGCGCCAACCCGACCGCCGGCCGCACCTTTATGCACGACGGGGTGAAGCTCTACTACGAGGTCTATGGTGTCGGGGAGCCCCTTCTGCTGGTGCATGGCAACGGGGGCAGCATCGCGGACCTCGGTGCCCAGATCTCCCACTTTCGCAAGCGTTACAAGGTGATCGCGATGGACAGCCGGGATCAGGGGAGGTCCGAAGACAGTCCAGATACGCTCACCTACGAAAAGATGACTGACGACCTTGCCGCTCTGCTCGACCACCTACGGGCTGGGCCGGTGAACGTGCTGGGGTGGAGTGACGGGGGCATCGAGGCCCTGCTGCTCGGGATCCGCCACCCGGGGAAGGTGAAGAAGATCGCCGCGATGGCCGCCAATCTAAATCCGAGCGAAGAAGCCCTCCGCCCTGACGTCATCGCCCTGGTCAAGTCGATGATCGCTGGGATCCCCGCCGCCGACCGAGACACGCCACAGGGCCGGCGCGCACTAAAGGTGACTGGAATGATGCTCGATGAGCCGCACATCGACCTGAAGGCACTCGAGGCCATCACTGCGCCCACGCTCGTGCTGGCGGGCGATCACGACCTCATTCGCGACGAGCATACCGTGGAGATCTACCAACACATCCCCAACGGCCAGTTGGCCATCCTCCCGAACGCGACGCACATGGTGCCCTTCGACGACCCAGCGTCATTCAACGCCACCGTGGAGCGCTTCTTCCGCACCCCGTACGTCAAGAAGGACCGGATCAACGACACGCTCACCTCCCTGGAGAAGCTACGCGCCTCCGCGGCGCGTCCCCCCCTGTGAGCGGGCTGACGGACGCGCGGCCTAACCCGCAAATGCAGCTGCCGGGGGCCTGGGTTCCTCAGCCGCCGCCGGGTATCTTCTAGGGGTTGGTTGGCGGCGGCTTCGGCAGGC
>JANNSC010000456.1:0-2165 GCA_031402135.1 Gemmatimonadales bacterium
CCGGCGCGCCGGGCGGCACCATCCGACGCGGTCAGTTCCGCTTTGCCCTCCGGGCCCTCACCGAATTCCAGAACGTGGAGGAGGTGTCCCGCACCCCGGTGGGGCCGGTCCGGAGCGGGATTACCCTCGCCGACATTGCCACCGTTGCCCTGGGTAGTGCCGACCCCAAAACCATGACCCGGCTCGACGGCGCGCCGGCGGTGGGGCTGGTGGTCTACAAAGACGCCGGCGCCAATACCGTCGCCGTCACCAAGCACATCTACCAGACCATTGCCCTCTTGTCCAAGGAATTTCCCGAAGTCCGGATCAACGTGGTGGCCGCCCAGGCCCAATTTGTCAGTGACGCGCTCGGCAATCTCGGCCAGGAAATCATCATCGGCGGCATCTTGTCGTTGATCGTGATTGTGCTGTTCCTGCGGGACCTCCGGGGCTCCATCGCCATCGCCCTGATCATCCCCCTCTCCATCATGACGTCGCTCACCATCCTGCAGGTGATGGACGTCACCATCAACATTCTCTCCCTCGGCGGCCTCGCCTTGGGCATTGGTCTCCTGGTGGACAACGCGATTGTGGTTGCCGAGGCCACCGGCAGATATAAGGAGCAGGGGCTCGGGGATATTGCCGCGGCGGGGCGAGCTACCGAAGAGGTGATGGCGCCCTTGGTGGCCGGAACATTGACCACTGTGCTGGTGTTCGGGCCGATCATCTTTGTCCGCGGGCTCGCCGCTGCGCTATTCCGGGATCTGTCGCTCAGCGTGGTGGTGACGCTCACCACCGCCCTGATTCTGGCACTGACGCTCATGCCGGTGATGATGGTGCGATGGCGCCGGGGACGCGAGGACGGTGCCGCGCCGCCTCCGGTGGTTCACGACCCCAACTCCCTCCTCTCCCGCTGGGGCCATGCCGCCGCCGAGGCGTATGAGTCCGGCATGCGCTGGAGCCTCGGTCACCACCGCATCGTCTTCTCGGTCGCTGTGGTCCTGACCGTGATCACCGTGCTGGTGACATTGCGGCTGCCCCGGGAAATTCTTCCCCAGGTCGATGAGGGCACTGCCGTTGCGCAGATGACCCTCCCTCAAGGCACCGCCATCGAGGAAACTGCGGTCCAGGCCGGGCGCATCGAGGCCGCCGCCAAGGCGATGGGCAGCGTCGGGGTGTACAGCCGCGTCGGGCTCGCCACTGACGAAGAGGTGCTGGCCGGCGCTGATCCTGGCACCAGCGCCACGGCCCAGCTGATCATCCCGGTGCCCGCCGGCGGGAATGCCTCGCGCTTCGCCGAAGCGCTCCGCGCGGCGGTGCCCGATCTGGCCAAGGGATCCCTCGCCATCGACCTCGCCGGCCAGTCGGAGTTCGGCAGCTTGATCGGCCGGGAAGGCCGCCTGGTGCGGGTCGAAGTGACCGCACCGAAACTGGAGGAGGCCGATCGCTGGGCCGACTCGGTCCGCCGGCTCATCGTGCCGCTCCCGACCCTTGCCGACGTGCGGGACGCCTTCAGCGGCACCCAGCCCACCGTCGAAGTCACCATGGAACGGCAACGGATCGCCGAATACGGCCTGTCGGTGGATGCGGTAGCCAATGCGCTCGCCGGCGGCCTCGGCGGCGTTGCCTCGGGCGAATTTCGCGAAACCGATCGCCGCACCCCGATCACCGTTCGCTTTGCCGGTAATGCCAACGAAGATCTTGCCACTGCGCTCGCCACCCAGGTGCGAGGGATTCCGGTCGGTCAGCTGGTTTCCACCCGGGAAGTCCGGGCCCCGGTGGTGGTGGTGCTAATCAACAAACGGCCGGTGAGCGTTGTGGAAGCAGTGGTGGAGCGCGGCGGTACCGCGCGGGCCACCAGCGACGTCAATCGGGCCATTGCGGGGCTCAAGCCTCCACCGGGCGTGTCCTGGCAACTTGCCGGCGCCGATGCCGAGCAACGGCGCACCACCAAGGAGCTGAGCCTGGTGGCGCTGCTTTCGGTGGCACTGGTGTTTCTGGTTCTGGCCGGCGAATTCGCCTCGTTCGCCATTCCGCTGCTGGTAATGCTCACGGTGCCGCTGGCGGCGGTCGGCGGCATTCTTTTCCTCTGGATGACGGGACAGAGCCTCAATGCCGTCTCGCTGATCGGGATTGTGGTGATGATCGGCATGGCCGACAACGAAGCGGTGGTAAAACTCGATGCC
>JANNSC010000457.1:0-2282 GCA_031402135.1 Gemmatimonadales bacterium
CCGTTTCGCGTTCGGCGAACTCAGCCCCAATGTGCTGGGCCAGCCCAACCTCCACCGATTGGACCGCCACCCGAATGGCATGCCGAATGGCGTTGGCGTTGGACGAACCGTGACAAATAATTGAGACGCCCTTCACCCCGAGCAACGGCGCGCCGCCATACTGGGAATAGTCCAGCATCCGGAAGGCGCCCCGGATTTCCTTGCGGTCCCACATGTCGGGTGCGCCCTCTTCGGCGAGGTGCCGGACCAGGTACATGACCGACTCGTAAAACTTGAGAACGACGTTGCCGACGAAACCGTCGCAGACGACCACATCGAGCCGCCCATGCTTGGGATGCCCGCCCAGGATGTCCCGGCCCTCGATGTTGCCGATAAAGTTCAGGTGGGGTTCGTGCCGCAGCAGCTTCTGGGCGTCCCGCACGATTGCGGTGCCCTTCTCTTCTTCCTCGCCGACGTTGAGCAACCCGACCTTTGGGCTGGGCCGATTCATGATGTCGCGCATGTACACGGTGCCGAGGTGGGCAAATCCGACCAATTCCCTGGCCGAGCAATCGACATTGGCTCCGGCGTCCAGCATCAGCACCGGACCGTCCGCGGTGGGGAGGAGCGTCCCGACGGTGGCGCGCTCCACGCCATCATACAAGCCGAGCAGAACGGTTGACGCGGCGAGCATTGCGCCGGTGTTGCCGGCGGAAATGAAGGCGTCGGATGTGCGCTGGGCCACCAGCCCGATTCCGGTGACCAAACTGGATTTCGGCTTGCGGCGGACCGCCTGAAGCGGTTTTTCCGCCGTGCCGATCACATCCGGGGCCTCGACGATTTCGACCCGGCTCCGGTCCAGGTCCGGTTGCCGAGCGAGCTCGAGCTCTATGGCGGCGGTTTGCCCCACCAGCTGGACTTGAAATGCCTGGGGGAGTTCTCGCAGGGCAAGGGCCACCCCTTCGATCTCGGTGCGGGGAGCTTGATCACTCCCCATTGCATCGAGCGCGACCTTGATCACGCTCAGCTGTCCTCGACCTCAAGGCGCTTTTTGCCGGCGTAATATCCGCACGACCCGCAGACGCGGTGGGGGAGGCGGGGAGAGGAGCAGCGGGGACAGGCCTGGGTGGGCATCCCGGCGCCAGTGTGGCTGCCGCGGCGGAGCCGCTTGCGACGCTTCGACAATTTTCTCTTGGGAACGGCCATAAAGTCCTCGAGTCTAAGCAGAGGGGGCAGTGCAGCTGCATGCCCCGCGATTAAGATCGGCCCCGCAGCGCGGACAGAGACCGAGACACTCTTCCCGGCAGAGGGGGTAAGCGTTGATAGCCAACGCCAATTCCTCCCGAACTGCGGGCCGCACATCGACGTGCGCCAGCGGCTCCGCTATCGGGTAGACGCTGGGGTCTTCTTGTAGATCAGGGTCGGTGGAAAACATCACCTCTACCGAATGGGCCACCGGCATGACGAATTCGCTGAGGCAGCGCCGGCAAACCGACCGGACCTGTCCCGAGAAGTTGCCGTGCCAGAAAAAACCCTCCGGACCCGCCCGCTCGAGAACGCCGCCCACAACCAGGGGACCTTCCAGCGGCACCGCGAGCCCATCGAACAGCGAATCGGCCGGCCCGAGTTGCCCTTCGGTGCTGACAGGGCCGTGGCGGAGCTCGCGAACATCAACCTGAAGCATAGCCCCTAAAGCTACATGGGAAACAGACTTAGGTCAACTTTCGATGGTGGTCAGGCGCCCAGGAGCGCCAGCTCGGCCTCGGTGAAGAAAAATCCGATTTCGCGCGCCGCATTTTCGTCGCTGTCGGAGCCGTGGACTGCGTTCTTTCCCTTCGATTCGGCGTAGAGCTTCCGGATTGTCCCTGGAGCGGCTTCTGCCGGGTCGGTGGCTCCTATGGTGACACGAAAGGCGGCCACCGCCTCGGCCTTTTCCAGGGCCATCGGGAAGCACGGCCCGCTGCACATGAAGCTCACCAGTTCCTCATAGAAGGGACGGCCCCGATGGACTTCATAGAAGGCCTCGGCCTCCGGCCGGGTGAGGCGGGTCAACCTGCCTGCCCGGAGCCGGTAGCCCTCCCGCGCCAGGTGGGCCAGAATGTTCCCGAGATTCCCGCCGGCGACGGCATCCGGTTTGACGATGCCAAGGGTCTGATTTCCAGCCATTATTTCAACCTCGCTGAGGCCAACTCCACCACATCAACCGGCCGCTTCATGATGGCAATTCCGGCGGCTTCGAACGCCTGGATCTTTTCGGCTGCCGTCCCCGAGGACCCGGAAATGATCGCGCCGGCATGACCCAT
>JANNSC010000458.1:0-4929 GCA_031402135.1 Gemmatimonadales bacterium
GGTGGAGGTCAAGCTCGCGGCGGGAGGAAACCTGCCCTTCGGGTTTCGGGGAGGGGCGTTCGCGACGTACTTCTCGGGGGACGGGGTGACCCCGACGCTCACCATTTCCGACCTGCTGCTGGAATTCGAGCTATCGGACGAACCTCCCACCGGCATGCCCCCGAGCCCCCCCCTGGTTCGGGGGCAGTTCTTTGCCACGACTGCGGGCCAGCGAATCTTTGTGCAGCCCCGCGGCACCTTTCGCTATTCCGCTCGGACCTCGCTGGATTTCCACCTGGAACGCGGGTTTGGATTCGGGCGCACCGAAGTAAGCCTCGCGATAGACGCCTTCAACGCGCTGGGCGCGGGTACCATCTCGGAAATCCAGACCTCGGTCAACGGCAGCCTAGATCCGGACGCCCTGTCCGCCTACGGGCAAACCCGGCAACGGGTGCCGCCCCGAACGCTCCGAATCGGGGCCGGCATCAAGTTCTGAGACCGCTCACTTCTTCATGCTGTCATACACAATTCCCAAAAACCTCACCGGATCCATGAACCCGGTGCCCCAGGTGGCATCCCATTCCGCCAGCGGCTTGGCCGCGAGTACCTGTTCCTTGGTCTTCCCCTGCTTGATCAACGCCGCCACCCGATCTCGAATTTTCACCATGACGTCACGGTAGAGCACCAAGTCGGCCCGAGTGGCCATGGCACCATGCCCCGGAATCACTTTAGTGGTTTCGTTCACGTACGCCAGCGAGACATTCACTGCATTGATGACGCCCTCGAACGATCCGCCGCTGGAGAGGTCCACGAAGGGGTAGCGCCCGTTGAAGAAGAGGTCCCCCATGTGCAGCGTGTTGGCGCGGGTGAAATGCACGATGGCATCTCCGTCGGTGTGCGAGGGCGGCACATGCACGACGTGGATCGTTTCGCCTCCATTGTAGAACGCCACTGTTTCACCAAAGGTGACCACCGGGAGCGCTCCCTTGGGCGACGCAGGGGTCCGGGAATTCAGCGTCGCATTGAAATGCTCGGCGCTCATCCGGGTGCGCACGTTGTCGTGCGCCACGATGATCACCCCGGCATTGGCAATGTTCTCGTTGCCGCCGCTGTGATCTCCGTGCCAATGGGTGTTCACCAGAAACTTCACCGGCTTGGTGGTAACCGCGGCAACCGCCGCGAGGATTCTCGCGGTCAGCGGCGAAAATTGATCGTCCACCAGAAAGGCGTAATCGTCCCCAACGGCGAGCGCGATGTTCCCGCCCGATCCCAGCAACATGTACACGCCGGGGCCGGCAGGAATCGTTTGAATGCGAACGCTGTCCATATTCGCCTGCGCGGCGAGCGGCATGGCCAGCAGCGCGAGGAAGAGTAGCGGCTTCATCGAGTATCTCCGGATCGAGGGGAAAACACGTCGGCAATTCCGCCGGCGAGCGCGGTAGCGCTCCAGGCGAGCAGCGCCGGGAAAATCACGGTCAGGGCAAACAAACCGTACGCCGGCAGGCTTAGTACGCCGCCTAAGCGAGTGGCGAGTGTGGTGAGGGCGCTGCCGCCGGCGAACCCATCGACCACCAGCCACATCGCCCATGCCGCACCGGCCGCCACCGCCGCCGCGAACGCCGGCCGCTTCACGGCAGGCCGCAGGCCGCCCCAGAGCAGTGCCACTGCCGGGACGGCCCACCAAACGAGCCAGGTCGCAAGGAAGAACGCCAGGACGAGGGCCAGGAATCCGGTGGCCTTTTTCATCGAGGGCTCCCGGCCGTCAGGGTAAGCCGGGAGCGGACCAGATCGGCAGAAAGCTCGGCGGCAGACTTGGGAAAACGCAGCGTATCGAGCTCTCCACCAACCCACTTGGGAATCCGATCGAGGTAGCGAGTACTCGCCGGATTTCCCGACTGCCCACCCGGGTAGGTGCCCCACGCCCGAACTTCGGGACCGAGTTCCACCACCATTCGCCAGCTGGCCCCGGCGAGCCCGCGCCCCGAGGATGGACTCAGGGTCGAAGGCCCGCCCTGCACCGGAAGGTCGAGCGCGGAAAGCGCCGGCATCCGCAAGGGGTGGTAGATGTTGGCGTGTTGCACCTTGGACCAGATCCAGCCCTCGCCATCCTGCGGTCCATGTTCGGCAATCGCCCGAGTCATGCCGCGCCGGAGCGCTTCCGCGAGAATGTCATCCCGCGTTTCACGATCCGCGGTCCGCCGGTTGTCCCACCAAGCGCTTCCGGAATCAGACAATAACTGCATCACGATTGCTTCGGAGGGAGATGCCACAGGTCTCGCAGCGCTATCGGCCCGGTCCGCCGGCGGGATCAACTCATCCCAGATCAGCCGCCCGAGTTCGCTCATGGCCGCCTCGAAGAGCACCGCGTGGTGGTTGTCCTTGGTGTAGCGCCGGTCCCATTCCGCCAGAAGCGACGCGGCGGGGGACAGATCGGCGCGGCCCCGGGCGGCGGCGAGCAACGCCGGCACGAAGACGTCGGCGCGGGGGCTGCCGGGGCTGGTCTGGAATTGCCGCATCGCGTCTGGGGTGACGCTCGAATCGGCCCGGAGCAGCCGGTTGATCTGCATCGCGCGCCACGGCGATGGCCAGTTCGATCCGAAGTAGCGGCCGTTCTGGCGGGGATCCACCGGTTCCTGGTTGGCCGATGCGAGAAACCCCTGTGCGGGATTGAGCGAAAACGGATAATGCTCCGGAGCGACGTAGCCGGACCAGTCACTCGATGTGGTGCTCCCGTCGCGAATCTCATCGCCACGTCCACTGCCTGGCCGCACCGGGTACCACCCGGTGGACCGGATCGCGATGCTCCCGCTGCGATCCGCCACGACCCCGTTCTGGGCCGCGGCGGCGTACCCTTTCCATGCTTCCAGCCACTCTCCGACCGAAGCAGCACGGTCGATCCGGAGAAATTCCTCCCCCCCGCGGGACTCGAACGCCGTCCACCGGGTCGAGAGCCAACGGCTTCCGGTCTTGACCATCGGGCCGCGGTGGGTAAACCGCAGGGTATCGGCAGCCAGGAGCCGTCCCTGCTGCCCCCGGAACTCCTCGACCTTTATTTCGAGCGGCTTCCATTCTCCGTCCAGCCGGTACTTGGTGGGGTTGCGGTCGTCGTCCACCATTTCGGCGTAATGATCCCGGACATCGGCGCCGGTGTTGGTAAACGACCACGCGAGGTTGCGATTGAATCCAATGATCACGCCCGGCGTTCCGGCAAACGTCACGCCGGCCGCGTCAAGGCCATCCTCGGCATGCAGGTGAATTTCGTACCAGATGGACGGCACTGTAAGCCCGAGGTGCGGATCGCCGGAGAGGAGCGGATAGCCGGCAGCGGTCCGCGAAGGCGCAACCGTCCAGTTGTTGCTTCCGATGACATCACCGTCGCCGCCACGCCGAATCGACCAGCCCAGCGCGAGGTTCACCGATTCCCGCTCCTCCGCTGCAACTGCGGCAGAGGAATCCGGCGCGCCCGGGCCAGGCATCGGGCGGATGAAGTCATACCTCGGCGCCCCGGCACCGTTGGGTTGAATCGGTTCGACAATCGGGCTGTGCAGGGGGAAGAGCGCTTCGGTGGCAGCCTCACCCACGAGTGCGCGAACCCTGAGTCGGGAGAGTGTCTCGTCCTGATAGGCCAGGGTAAGCGCCATTTGAAAAAAGAAGTAGGTGGTATGCCGCGGTTCCCAGTGGGACGGGCGCGCGCCGAGCAGACGATATTCCAGTGGAAGCTCGGCCCCGCGCATTCCGTCAATCCACGCGTTGACACCCTCCGCGTAGGCCGTGGTCGCCCGAGAAATGAGGCTGCTCGAATCTGCGGCGGCGGCGATTCGCTCGGCCGCCCATGGCAATCCCCGTCGCCGGGCGGTGCGGTCTGCCTCGAGCGCATCGTCTCCGATCAGCTCGGAGAGGGTACCTGCGCTTGCACGGGTCTGCAATTCCATTTGGAAGAGCCGGTCTCGCGCGATCAAATACCCCTGCGCTCGCCAGGCGTCCTCCTCGGTCTTCGCAAACACATGAGGAACGCCCCGATCGTCGTACAGCACCTCGACGGGTGCCGTGAGCCCCGGGATCGTTGCCTGGTGGAGCGCCGGGAGTTCAGCCGAGCGGGCCAACGCCCACACGCCGTTGGCCGGCTCCAGGAAACTGCCCAGCGGCGGGGCAGTGCCCGCGCCCCTGGCGCCAAGGTAGGCCAACAGCAGGAGCACGACCGCGGCGGCCAGGAGCCGCAGGCGGGGTAGCAGCATTGAGTATCCGGCAGAGGGAACCGAAACCTTCACGCCCGACGCTGAGGTTGTCAAGCGGCGTCAGGAGAGGCAGTATCCACTCCATGACAAAATTTCTCTGCCCCCTCCTGGCGGCCCTGACCGCTTGCGCGCCTGGTCGGCCCACCGGCGCCCCGGCGCCGGCGCCCGACACGGGGCAATATGATCTCATCATTGCCAACGGCCGGATCGTCGATGGCACCGGCGCCGCCTGGTTCTACGGCGATATTGCCCTCCGGGGAGACCGGATCGTCCGGGTGGCGCCTCGGGGTTCCCTGCCCCGCAGCGCCGCACCCCAATTCATCGAGGCGAGCGGCCTCGTCGTCGCACCCGGATTTATCGATATTCAAGGTCAGTCCGATGGAGATTTCACCGTCGGAGACGGCCGGGTCATCAGCAAAGTCACTCAGGGCATCACCACCGAGATCATGGGAGAGGGCAGCTCTCCTGCACCGACCAACCTCAAGACCAATCCGAAGGGTCCCTGGCGCCCCGATCTCGATTTCAGCGGACCCCGGGGGTTCGATGCCTGGCTCCGCGCCATGGAGCGACACGGCGTTTCCGAAAACGTAGGCTCCTTTCTGGGAGCGGCCACTGTGCGGGTGTATGCCAAAGGAGAGGCCCGGGGCCCTGCCACGCCAGCTGAGCTGGACACCATGCGGGCGGTGGTCCGCCGGGCCATGGAGGATGGCGCCTT
>JANNSC010000459.1:0-8363 GCA_031402135.1 Gemmatimonadales bacterium
GTGGGTCATCAGGTGCGCGATGGTGATGGGCCGCGCCGGGGCGCGCAGCACCGGGTTCGCGGCCGAGCCGCTGGAGAAGACCTTCACCTCCGCGAATGCCGGGATGTACTTCGACACCGGGTCGTCCAACCGCAGCTTGCCCCGTTCGATGAGCTGCGCGATGGCGGCGCCGGTTACCGCCTTGGTCATCGAGTATATCCGGAAAACCGCGTCGGTTCGCATCGGTACGCCGCGCTGGATGTCCATGGCGCCAATGGCCTCGAGGTGCACCAGCTTGCCGTGCCGGGCCACCGCGATCACGATTCCCGGGAGCCGGCCGGAATCGGTGTGGGCCCGGAGTGCCGGCGCAATCCGCCCGAGCGCCTCGCTGGAAAGCCCGACCGCTTCCGCTACGGCCCGTGGCAAGCCCTGGGCATCGGCGATCGCGGCGGGGAGGAGCGCGAGGGAGAGCACGAGTGCTGGCGGTCCCGAAAGACGAACCCAACGCGAGCCATTCAACGGTGTCATGGGCCGCTCCGACTGGGAAAATATTGGCGCTGCGGTTGGGAAGTTGGAGGAGTAGCGTCCGGCGCGCAACGCGGTATTATCCTGCCAGGCAGCGGCGCCTCACGTATCGCCTATTCCATCGCTCCCCACGGAGGTCCCGGCATGCCGCGTTCTGGCTCGATCGCGCTCGCGGTGCTCATCGGCGCGTGCCAACAGGCGCAGCCCGCTCCGCCGGAAGCGGCCCCGCCGTTCCAGCCCGCGGCGACGACCAAGCAGCTCATGAACGAAATCATCGAACCCGCAGCCAATGTCTTCTGGGAAGCGGTGGGGAGCGTCAGCGATCGACGCGGCACGGTGGAAATGGCCCCAACGACCGACGCTGAGTGGACCACGGTGCGGAACGCCGCCACGGTGGTTGCCGAATCGGGAAACCTCCTGATGATCGAGCAGCGCGCCGCGGACCGCGATCAGTGGATGGCGCTTTCCCGCGGGCTGATCGAGGCGGGACAACGGGCCCGGGCAGCGGCGGAGTCGAAAAATCGGACGGCGGTGTTCGATACCGGTGCCGAGCTGTACCAGGCGTGCGTCAACTGCCACACGAAATACATGCCGGGCGTGGCATACCCTTTCAAGTGACCGCGTAACCCGCCGTCGACAGCATGTTGATCCCGTCCGCGCTCGACTGGCTCGCCAGGACGCCGTGGAGCATCGCGCTGCACGAGTCGCAGTACATGTGGCCGCTCACCGAGTCGGCACACGTGCTGACCCTTGGGCTTTTCGTGGGCTCGACCGCCATGCTCGACCTCCGGCTGCTCGGCGTTGCCTTCACCGGCGTACCGGTGTCCGAGCTCACCAGCCGACTGTTGCCGTGGACCCGAGCCGGCTTCACCATCATGGTGACCACCGGACTGCTGCTTTTTTACGCCACGCCTGTCACCTACTACCAGAGCCTTTTTTTTCGGATCAAGGTGGTCCTGCTGCTGGCGGCGGGGATCAACGTGCTGGTCTTCCATGCTCGCACCCATCGCACGGTGTCGGCGTGGGGCGGCGACGACCGGCCCCCCAGCGCCGCGCGGGTGGCCGCGATTATTTCCCTTACCGCGTGGACCGGCGTCGTCGTGGCCGGGCGGCTGATTGCCTACAACTGGTTTTCCTGCGACATCCAGCCACAGTCTGCCTTTGTCAACTGGGTTTCCGGCTGCGGGGCCGGAACCCCGTAGCGCGGCACCAATTTCATGCTGCTTCCATTCTTCGAATGGTGTGAGGCCACCTGGCTGGGGCAGTATGTGCGGGACTCGCTCTGGCTCTTTCCGGTCATCGAGGCGGTGCACCTGCTCGGGTTCTGCCTCTTGGGCGGTGCGTTGCTGATCGTCGACCTGCGCCTGCTCGGGTTTGGGCTTCGGAATCAGAGCATCGCTGAGATCGCGAGTGGGGCGGACCGGTGGCTGGTCCGAGGCGTGTTGCTCACGATGGCGACGGGTATTCTCTTGTTCCTCTCTGAAGCGGTGAAGTGTTACTACAACTCGTCGTTCTGGGTGATGATTACGACGTTGCCGTTTGCATTGCTTTTCACCTTTGGGGTGCGCCGGCGGGTGGTGATGCGGGACGGCTTGGTCACTTCGTGGGGAAGCCGGTTACTGGCCACCGTATCGTTGGCGCTCTGGTTCACGGTGGCGGCGGCGGGGCGGTGGATCGGGTTCTCCTCTTAGACCGCAGCCATGGAATGGCCGCGGGAGCGGGGAGGTGGGCCCCGCCCCCGAAGTGCAAAGAGCCCTACCGCAGCGGCGGATTTTTCGGCGGCTCGGTGGGATCCTTGCCATCCCGCGGTGCCCCGGTCCCCGAGGAGCCAAGGAACAACTTCCGCCCGTCCGTAAACGTCACATCGCGACCGTTGGCCCGCTTGAGCGAGTGGTCCTTGGCCTGGTAGCCGTCTACCACGAGTTCGGTGCCGTACTTGATCGACTCGCGGGTGAGGCCGCGGCGGAGCAGGGTGTTGGGCGTGCCCCCCTCGACCATCCAGACTTCTTTGGTGCCATCCTTGTTCTCGATCTCGATGTGGATCCACGCATGGGGATTCACCCACTCGAGTTTGACGACCTTGCCTCGCAACTTGATCGGCGCGTTGGGATCGAATTCGGCGCCAAACGCATGGTGCGCGAGCAACCGTCCGGCGGCCGCGAGGACCAAGGCCCCGGCGATGAGCACTAAGCGCGTGGTGCGCATGAGAGTATCCGGCGTCAGGGTTTGGGCGGGTTGGCCGCTTCGCGCTCGCGGGCCCGCTCGCCACTCAGGATGTTGGAGAGCGCGTAGTTGGCTTCGTGGCAGGCATATTCATAAATCTGTTCGTCCATCTTCACGAACGGCACTTCTCCACTCCACGGGAGTGTGAACGTCGAGGGGTCGGTCACCGTGAAGCGGTAGAGAATTGTGTGTTCGTCGGCCCGATGAAACCGCTCGATGACCTTCATGTTTTCCGACCAGCCGATCCGCCGGTTTGCCGAGGTTCCCAGCGACGACTGTCGGGGGCTCAGGTTGGTGGTTTCCACCACCAGGGTGTCGCCTTCCCAGTGCCCGAACGAGACACCCATCCAGGGACGCAACTGCGGGGGAGGCGGCTCGGCCTTGCCCAGCCGGATGATGCGGGCATCGTGCACCATTTCAGTCAGGACCATTACGTGATCCTTGGTTTGGACAATGGTGTAGTTGTTATTGTAGAAGTAGTTGGGGAGCATGGGCGGCCCGGCGTTGGAGCCGAAGGATGTAATGCAGCGCTCGGCGAGGGGGCGGTTCTCCGGGTTGTCGTACTCGCCGTACTGCCCCATTCGGCGAAAGAGCTCGGCCTGGCGCTGGCGGGCCTCGACGGTGAGCGGCGGCACCCGGCCATCGGGCGGATCCACGATCAGCGAGCTGCGGCGTTCGCCGTTCACTGTGGCCATGTGGTCGCCGGCATCGATCCAGAAATAGTTGTAGCCGCCCACATTGCCGGCCGCACCGGTGGAACCGTCGCCGCCTTTGGGGGGTGCGGGGCGATTGGGGTCACTCTTTTTGGAGAGATTCTCCACCGTGTCGGAGCGGACCTTTTCGATTCGCACCACCTGCTCCGGAGTGAGCGCCCGTGCCAAGCCGGGCGGTCGCTCCAGCGGCGTGAGGGTGCCATTGGACCAGTTGCCCTGCAGATCGGGGCGGCCGTCCGACGTGCGTGGTACCACCCACTTCGGTGCGCCTTGGGCATACACTGGCGCCGGGTGCAACGGGGTGATTGCGGACGCGAGGGCCAATGCGACTGCGAGCGGGAAGGGATCCGGGGTCCGGCATTGCATCATGATGCGCCTACGGCTTGAGTGGTGTCTTGCGCAGGTGTCCGTACAACAGTTCCTCCACGAACTCCACACACTTGAACTGACCGAGCTGCGCATTGGGCTCCAAGTGGCGATACAACTCCACCCGAATCGTCCAGGGGCGGGTGAATGTTTGCGGATCGGTCATCGTCGCTTCGTAGCGGATGTGATTGGGGCTGGTCATGGTGAATCGCTCCACCACCGTGAGCGCCTCACTATGGTGATTGCCGGCCCGATCGAACCAGGTGCCGTCGTTGAATCCCGACACGGTGACCACGAAGGTGTCACCCTCCCAGCGGCCGACCGACTGCCCCATCCAGCTGTCCGTTTGCGGCGGCCCGGGATCCTTGAGGTACACCTGCCGAACCGCGCCGGCGTACTCATAGGCGATGAAAAACGCCTTTTCGCTTTGGAGTATCTGGAACGGGAACGGCAGATAGGTCGCGCGGGGAACGCCAGGGAGGTAGCACTTCACTTCCGGGTCCCGGGTAAGCCAGTGCTCCTGGTTGTCCTTTTTCTTTTCCAGCGCCGCGGGCAAATAGGGAATTGTGCCACCTACCACGATGCCGGTTCCCGAGGGCACCGCTCCCACCGCGCCAAGTGCCACCACTTCCTTTGCAGGCACCGGCACCACCGGTCCAGGGCGCATGGCCATCGCTGCCTTGGCGTTGTGTGGTTCGATGTCGTAATTGGCGCTCGTCATCGCCTGCCAGATGCCGCTCAGGTCCGGCTTTCCACTGCCGGTTCGAGGCAGGCCAATACTCTGGGCCTCCAGCGTCCCCGCCGTCAGCGCCAGCACCGCAGCAACTGCGATGGTGGAGATTGCGGCCCGGTTGAGGGGACGGATGTTCATTGGGCGCTCGGTTCGGAGGATACGGCGACGATACCCGTGGTGATGGGCAGGGAACAAGGCCAGACCCTTCCTGCTACCCAGAACGTACCGGGTGGTTCGAAGGTCGTCAACTTGCCTCCTCGGCGCTGGAGCCGGGTAGACACCCCGTGTCCCGTCCCGTACTTTGGAGGGGGACAGACGGAATTCCCAATTCACCACCAGAAGGAGGGTGGGTGCGACACCAGAACTTCCTCGTGGGTTTTCTGTTTCTCCTCGCCAGCACCGCTGATCCAGCCGTGAGTCAGGCACCGCTCTCGTTATCTCCGGTCAGCCCCCGAGGCCAGACGGTGACGCCGGTGTTCGAAGGCTGGTACCGCAACCCGGACAGCACGTTCAGTCTCTCCTTTGGATACTACAATCGCAACGGAGTCGAGATCATCGACGTCCCCGTCGGAGCCGACAATTCGATCGCACCGGGTGGGGCGAACCAGGGACAACCCTCCCACTTTCACTCCCGCCGGCATTGGGGGGTGTTCGCCGTCACGGTGCCGGCGGATTTCGGGGAGCAGAAAGTCGTGTGGACCCTGAAGAATCGTGGGCAGGCTTTTTCGATTGCCGGCAGCCTCCATCGGGACTGGCAGATCGACGCCCTCGAAGGCGAGGCTAGCAGCGACAACACACCCCCTGCCCTCAGCTTCCAAGCGGGCGGGCCGGAGGGCCAAGGGCCGCGCGGCGTGACGGTTGGGCCGTGGAGCGTCGCGACGGGACAACCGCTCACCTTGACAGTCACGGTGCGGGATGACGGGAAGAGCGGGTCCCTGGTGCGGGCCGGCGTGCCGGTCGACATCGTCTGGTTCAAGCATCAGGGACCCGGAGACGTCGCCTTCAGCGCCCCCACGGCGCGACTCACACCCACCGGCGGCAGCGCCACCACGACCGCCACCTTCGGTGCGGCCGGTGACTACATCGTTCGGGTGCGCGCCAACGATTCACCGGTTGCCAGCGCCGGGCACTCCCAGTGCTGCTGGACCAATGGATTCGTCAGGGTGACGGTGACCCGATGACCTCTCACGGGACGAGGTGCCGGATGACAGGGACGAACAGAGAACGAATCACGGCAGGAGTGCTGGCGGTGTTCGCGGCCACAGCGTGGGCAAGTGCGCTTCCGGCCCAGAGCCCCAATGGTGCGGCATCGGCGGGAGGACGTCCGGTCACCTACGCCAGGGACGTCGCCCCGATACTCCAGCAGAAGTGCCAGGAGTGTCACCAGCCCGGCTCGATTGCGCCGATGTCGCTGCTCACCTATGAGGACGCCAAGAAATACGCGCGGCGCATCAGGACCAAGGTGGCAGGGCGATTGATGCCGCCGTGGCACATCGATCGGACCGTGGGCATTCAGTCGTTCCAGAACGACCGAAGCCTGAGTGATGCGCAGATCGCCACCATTGTCGACTGGGTGGACGGAGGAACCCCGCTGGGCGATGTCAACGACCTTCCGCCCGCGATCAACTTTCCCGACCCCAATCGCTGGCAGCTGGCGGAAAAGCTGGGGCAACCCGAACTGGTGGTCCGTTCCAAACCCTACACCTTGGCAGCCCGCACCCAGGACAAGTGGTTCCGTCCGGTGGTCGAAACCGGACTCACCGAGGCGCGCTGGGTGCGCGCCATCGAAGTCAAGCCAATGCGCGCGGACGACCGCAAAATCGTGCATCACGTGCTGGCGTACCTGATGCAGGAAGAGGTGGGGGTTACCGGACTTGCCAGCTCCGCGCATGACCACCAGGCCAACGCCGGCCTCTTCATGGAGTGGGCGGTTGGCAAGACGGGACAACTCTTTCCCGAGGATGCCGGCAAGCTCATGCTCCCCGGCTCCCGGATTCGCTGGGAAGTGCACATGCATGCGATCGGGAAGGAGTACAAGGACAGCCAGGTCGAGATGGCGGTGTATTTCTATCCCAAGGGCTATGTGCCGAAGCACCGCACCGTCCTCCGAATGTTCGATATGTCGCGCGGTTTCGATCTCGACATCCCGCCAGGGGAAAAGACCCTCAGCCAGAATTTCTACACGCTGATGGCGCCGGCCCGTCTGGAGAACTTCCAACCGCACATGCACATGCGGGGGAAGGCGATGTCGCTCGAGGCGGTGTATCCCGATGGGCGCAAGGAGATCATCAGCGCCGTCAGTAATTTCCAGTGGAATTGGCACATCAACTACGTCTACGCCACCGATGTCGCGCCACTGCTGCCCAAGGGAACGATGCTGGTCTTCACCGCATGGCACGACAACTCGGCGGCAAATCCCAACAACCCCGATCCAATGCAATGGGTTGGATGGGGCGACCGAACCGTTGATGAAATGGCCCACAACTGGGTCGACGTCACGTACCTCGAACCGGACGAATTCGACAAGCTGGTGGCCGAGCGCAAGGCAAAGGCCGCGCGCCCGGTGCTTCCGTAGTCTGATGCGCAGAGTGGCTCGTACGGCGCTGCTGGTGGTGGGCGGGTTTTTCGCCGGCGCCATGATGGGCCTGCCGACTGCAGCGAGTGGTCAGCAGTTCGCTGGATCCACTCGGCCCTTCACGACCGCCAAGGGCGAGTGGCCCAGCTACACCGGCGACGTGCGAGGTTCGCGCTACTCGCCGCTCGACCAGATCACCGCTGCCAACTTCAGCAGCCTCGAGGTTGCCTGGCGCTTCAAGACCGACGCGCTGGGGCCGCGCCCCGAATTCAAGCTCGAGGGGACACCCCTCATGGTGGGGGGGGTGTTGTACGCCACGGCGGGAACCCGGCGCGCTGTCGTGGCGCTGGATGCCGCCACCGGCGAACTGCTGTGGGTGCACAGCGAGAACGAGGGCGAACGAGGCGCCGCCGCCCCGAGGCCGCTCTCCGGCCGGGGGCTGTCCTATTGGGCCGACGGCAGAGACGCCCGCATTCTTTATGTCACGCCGGGGTATCGGCTGGTGGCGCTCGACGCCCGCACCGGGGCGCGCATCGTCAGCTTCGGTGACAGCGGCGCGGTGGACCTCAAGCGCGATATCGACCAGACCATCGCTCCCGATCTCACGACGGGAGAGATCGGATTCCAGGGCGCCCCTGTCGTGGCCCGGGACGTGGTGATCATCGGCGCCGCGTTCCGCGAAGGCGGGGTGCCCCGGAGCGCGCGTAACAACAAGGGGTATATCCGCGGCTTCAATGTCCGCAGCGGCAAGCGCCTCTGGATCTTTCACACCATCCCGCAACAGGGCGAGTTCGGCTACGACAGCTGGCTGGAGGGCTCGGCGGAGCGCACCGGCAACACCGGGGTGTGGACCCAGATCACGGTCGACGAAGAACTCGGGCTGGTGTACCTGCCGGTCGAGTCCCCCACCGGCGACAATTACGGTGGTCCCCGTCCGGGCAACAATCTCTACGGCGAAAGTCTGGTCTGAGTTGACCTGCGCACCGGCGTCCGGAAGTGGCACTTTCAACTTGTGCATCATCCGATCTGGGACTTCGATCTCTCAGCGGCGCCGATCCTGGCCGACATCACCGTAAACGGTCGCGCCATCAAGAGCGTGGCGTTGCCCACCAAGCAGGGAATCCTCTACGTCTTCGATCGGGTCACCGGTGAGCCAGTCTGGCCCCGCATTGAAACGCCAGTGGCCCCGGGCGACGTGCCGGGCGAGTGGTACGCCCCCACTCAGCCGATTCCGACCAAGCCGCCGGCT
>JANNSC010000460.1:0-3444 GCA_031402135.1 Gemmatimonadales bacterium
CTGGAAGGGCAGGAGGGACGGCTGTTCAAGCCGCTCGCGTTCACCAAGACCTTCGCCATGGCGGCGGCGAGCCTCCTCTCGGTGACCTTGGTACCGGTTACCATGGGACTCTTCATTCGGGGAAAGATCTATCGGGAGCAAGCCAACCCGATCAATCGCTGGTTGGTTGCCTTGTACCGCCCCGTCATCACATTTGTGCTGCAGCGCCGGTGGCCGGTGGTGGGGGCAGCGGTAGTTGCCCTCGTCCTCACCCTCATCCCATGGTCACGCATCGGCGGAGAATTCATGCCGCCGCTGGGCGAGGGAACCATTCTGTTCATGCCCACGACGTTGCCGGGCGTCAGCGTGGCGCGGGCGCGGGAGATTCTGCGCATCCAGGACGGCATCCTCAAGAGTTTCCCGGAGGTGGATCACGTCTGGGGCAAGGCCGGCCGAGCCAATACCGCGACCGATCCGGCCGGACTCGACATGTTCGAAACCACCATCACCCTGAAGCCGGAGTCGGAATGGCGGAAGGGGATGACCTATGACGGGCTGGTGGCGGCGATGGACTCGGCGGTCCGGCTCCCCGGTATCACCAACGCCTGGACGATGCCGATCAAGGCCCGGATCGACATGCTCGCGACGGGAATCCGCACCCCCGTGGGGATCAAGATCTT
The DNA here is from genome assembly GCA_031402135.1 of Gemmatimonadales bacterium. GTDB lineage: Bacteria > Gemmatimonadota > Gemmatimonadetes > Gemmatimonadales > GWC2-71-9 > JABFSM01. Next base: position 660 of record JANNSC010000460.1, read on the forward strand.
CGGGCCTGACCTCGCCGAGCTCGAGCGGCTGGGCCGGGAGGTCGAACGGGCAGTGCAGATGGTCCGGGGTACCCGGAGCGCGTTCGCCGAGCGGGCGGTCTCCGGCTATTACCTCGACATCGACATCGACCGTGCCGCCGCGGCGCGCCACGGACTGAACGTGGGAGACGTTCAGACAGTTATCGCCACCGCGGTCGGCGGGATGACCATCACCCAGACGGTGGAAGGCCGCGAGCGCTACGGCGTCCGGATCCGCTATCCGCTGGAGCTGCGCGACAGCCCGGAGCGGCTTGCCTCGGTCCTGATTCCCGTCGTCCACGGGATCGGCAGCGGACGCGCCGCAGCTGGAATGGCGGGAGCCCCCATGGGCCCGCCTGCCCTCGCGAGTGGAGGGGAGGCCTTCGTCCCGCTGGGGCAGATCGCCACCATCAAGCAGGTGGCCGGCCCGATGGTGGTGCGCACCGAGGGAGCCCAGCCCACCGCCTGGGTGTACGTGGACGTCGTCGGACGGGATATTGAGGGCTATGTGGCCGACGCCAAGCGGCAGGTGGAGAGCGCCGTGACCCTTCCCGCCGGCTACACGCTGATTTGGAGCGGTCAGTATGAATACATGCAGCGCGCCAAGGAGCGCATGAAGCTGGTAATCCCCGCCACGCTCGCCATTATTTTTCTCTTGCTCTATTTCAACTTCAAGAGCGTCGGCGAATCCCTCATTGTGATGCTCTCACTGCCGTTCGCGCTGGTGGGGGGCATCTGGTTCATCTGGGCCCTCGGCTACAACTGGTCGGTGGCGGTTGCGATCGGCTTCATCGCGCTCGCCGGTGTGGCAGCGGAGACCGGGGTGGTCATGCTCATCTACCTCGATCATGCCTGGAGGGCGCGGCGGGCGGCGGGCGGCCGCCCCACGCTTCGAGAGCTCTACGAGGCAGTCATGGAGGGCGCGGTCGAACGGGTGCGGCCCAAGATGATGACGGTCACCGCCATCATGGCGGGATTGCTCCCGATCCTCTGGGGATCGGGTGCCGGTGCCAGCGTCATGAAACGTATCGCGGCTCCCATGGTCGGGGGGATGATCAGCAGCACCGTGCTGACGCTGATTGTGATTCCGGCGATTTACTCGCTCTGGAAGGAGCGGGAGGTCCGACCGATTCTCTAAGCGGAGGCGGGCGCGGCACGGCCATCAGCCGGCAGGGAAAGCCGGAACATGGCCCCTGGCGCGTTGCCGACGAATTCGAGGTGTCCACCGTGCACCTCCGCGCCTGCCCTCGCGATGGCCAGCCCCAACCCGGTGCCTTCATTCCGCCCCCGGGCCGGATCGCCCCGGAAAAACCGGACGAATAGGTGCGGCTCATGCTCCGGGGGAACCCCGGGCCCGTCGTCCGCCACGGTGAGGACCGCGCCACCCTGATTCGTGAGGTGGAGCCGGACCTCGCCCCCAGTGCGACAGTACTTCACCCCGTTGTCCACCAGGTTGCTCACAACCCGGTCCAGCATCCGCTCGTCACCCGAGATCTCCACCGCCTGAACCTGGACCGCGAGATGAACACCCCGCGCCGCCGCCGTGGACTCGAATCGCGCCGCCACACGCTGGACCAAGGTCCGAAAGTCCACCTCGGCCCGATGCTCCAGCGGGACAGCGGAGTCGGATCGTGCCAGCACCAGCAGGTCGCTCGCAAGCCGCGCCAGGCGCTCGACCTCCTCCCGGCACCGGGTCAGCGTCTCGCGATACTCGGCCGGGCTCCGCTCCCGTTTCAGAGTGACATCAATGTCCCCCTTGAGCACCGTGAGCGGTGCCCGCAGTTCATGGCTGGCGTCCGCGGTGAACCGGCGCTGGATCTGGAACGCCCCGTCGAGCCGGTCCAGCATTCGGTTGAGGACCATCACCAGGCGGGTGAATTCCTCGACGTCGGCATGCGCCGTGATCCGCTCGGACAGCGTTCCGGCCGAGATCGATTCGGCTTGCGCGGTGATTTCGACGGTGGGCTGCAAGGCCAGGCCCGCGATTCTCCGGCCGAGAGCATACACCCCCACGGTGGCGAGCAGGGTCAGCAGCGAGAGGAGGACGGAAAATTGTGCCAACGTCTGACGCACCGGCTCCGTTGGGGCGGCTACCTGAAGCAGGTGGACTTGGTGCGCCATGCCGACCAATTCGAGCGGATACACCACACTGCGAATCCGCTTTCCATGCCAGGTGTGTGTGTCCCAGCCGACTCGGCCCGCCTTGGCCTCTTCCAACACTCCCGCGGGAAGATCCAGATCAGAGGTGAGATTTCGGCTGCGTACCACCGGGGCGCCATCACTGGTCCAGAGTTGCGCGTACCTCGTCAGCTCGCTCGTGGGCCCCTCCCGGGCGGCAAGCAGAACCCCCTCGTGAAATTGGAAGTCCGATCCCGCTGCCGCGGCGCCGGCTTGCGCCTCCACTTCGGCAAGGTGCAGGAGAGTTCCGTCCAGCTGCCGGTTGAGAATCGTCCGCAGGGCCAGCAGGCTCGCGATGCCGACTGACGCGAACAGCGCCAGCCCGCCTATCGCCATGCGGAGCGACAGCGAGGTCCGGAACGACTTCATCTCACTCGCCGCCGGACCGCAGCGCGTAGCCGGCGCCGCGCACCGTCCGGATCACCCGTGGGCCCGCCTGCTCGAGCTTCTTCCGCAGGTTCGAGATGTGAGCGTCCACGACGTTCGTCTCGGGGTCAAACGACATGTCCCATACTTTTTCGAGCAGCTGCACCCGGGTGACCACTTCGTCCGGATGCAACATGAAGTATTCGAGCAGGCGGAACTCGCG
>JANNSC010000461.1:0-3738 GCA_031402135.1 Gemmatimonadales bacterium
GCTGATGGTGTAGAGCAGATCGATTTCCTCGAAGCGCGAGGCCAGCTCGGCGGAGAGGTGACTGGCATCGCGATCGGCACGGACGCAGAGGGAAAAAAGCGCGAGGGTGGCCTCGGCATGGGGCCCGGGCGGCAAGTCGAGCCAGAGATCGGTGCCGGCGCCGACCGGGCCGAACCAGCGGGGCACATCGGCCGGGCTCGCGGTGCCAGCGGCGGGAGGAATTACCGGGAGGTAGCCGGGGTCCTTCCCGGCCAGGAGCAGGGGCGGCTGCCCGGCAGCGTCCCAGATCCGCAGTTCGAATCCTACCGCGGCCTCGAGGGCCCGCAGCACGGGGCCGAGCCGCTTCAGGAGCGCTGCAGCGTCATCCAGATGGTGTTCCCCTGTTCATTGAATTCGACCTGGTCGGCGAGACTCCGGATCAGGAAGAGTCCGCGACCGATGGACTTTGACACGCCGCCGGGTGCCGTTGGATCGGGAATAACCTCGGGATCGAACCCGGGGCCGTCGTCGGTGACCTGGAGGCGGATGGCGTGGTCGGTGAGCTCGGCGGCAAGGCGAACGGTGCGGGCCGGGTTTCCGTCGGCGCCGAAGAGGATGCTGTTAGTCAGCGCTTCGGCAAGGAGCACCCGCACCCTGAAACCGATGCGCTGACCGGGAGCCAGGCCGGAAAGGCAGTGCCGAGCCATCAACTCGACCGCCTCCTCGACGAAGCGGACGTCAGCGGGCACGGTGAGACTTACTGCGACGGCACTGCCCACGGATGACCGGCTGCGGCGAACGGTCAGGCGGAGCGGCGCGGCGTGGGGCTGCACGCTAGAATGACGCCAGCGCGTCCTCGACGGTGGGTGAAATCGGGAAGAGCGAATCGAGCTTGGTGAGCTCGAAGAGGGCGCGGAGATCCTCGTTGAGCCCGGCCATGCGGAGTTCGCCCTGCACCTCCCGGACTTTCTTGGAGAGGGTGACCAGTGCGCCGAGCCCGGAGGAGTCGATGTAGGCGGTCTGGCTGCAATCGATCAGGAATTTTCGCTCACCACGGTCGAGGCCATCCTGAACCATGGTCTTGAGCTCCTGGCGATTGCCGACGATGAGCTGGCCTTCGACGTGAAGGATCGCCACCCCTGCCGGATTGGTCGTCTTGGTGAATCCCATACCGAGTCTCCTTCAGTGCTCCGGCCGGCCTGCGAGGAGCGCGGCCAGGGCGGCCGTGCCCACCAATTCCTGTTCGGTTGCGTCTTCGACGACGGTGGCAATAACCCCGCGGGGCCCGAGAATCAGCGGCCCCAGCAGCAGCGCCCCAGCGAAGGCCCGCCGGGCCTGGGCGTCGAGCCCGGCTTGGCGGAGAGTGGCGCCCCCGGCCCGCTGGAGGAGCGGCTGGCGGCTCACGCGGGGAAGTGGCGACGGAGCGCATCCGCTACGGCGGGGTGCACCAGAGCGCCGACATTGCCGCCGTAGCGGGCCACTTCGCGCACCAGACTGGAACTGATGTAGGACAGGCCCTGGGCCGGCACCAGGAAGACGGTTTCGAGGGCGCCGTGGAGTTGCCGGTTCATCAGGGCCATCTGGAATTCGTACTCAAAATCTCCGGCGGCGCGGAGCCCCCGAATGAGCAGCGAGGCGCCCACCTGCTTGGCATAGTTGGCGACCAGCCCCTCGAAGGAGGCAAAGCTGATGCGGGGATCGTCCCCGATGGCCTGCTGCAGCAGGGCAACCCGCTCGGCAGCGGGGAAGATCGGCTGCTTGGCGGCGTTGATGGCAACCGCAACGATCACCCGGTCCGCCAGCAGAAGGCTGCGGCGAACCAGATCTTCGTGGCCCCGGGTGGGGGGATCGAAGGAGCCGGGGTAGAGGGCAATGCGCGTCATGGGGCGTGCAGGAAGGTAAGTGCGGTGTCGCCATAGCGCCGGGTGTCATTCCCACCGAGGGAAACGGAGGCGGGATGCTCCACCGCCAGGAGCCGGGCAAAAGGCTGGGTGTTGAACGCCGCCACCAGGCGTTGGGCGTATGGCACGCTGTAGGGCGGGTCGGCGAGCGCGAGGTCAAACTCCGCCGGTCCGAGGCGCTCGACGAAGCGCAGCGCGTCGGTGTGGTGCACCGTCACCTGACTGGCCACGCCGAGGGCGGCGACGTTGGCGTCGATAGCCACGATCGAGGCGCGGCCGATGTCGACAAGGGTGGCGTGGCTGGCACCGCGGGAGATCGCCTCCAGCCCCAGGGCGCCGGACCCGGCAAAGAGGTCGAGCACGGTGGCATCGAGCAGCCGGTCACCCAGAATGCTCATCCACGCCTCGCGGACCCGATCGGCGGTGGGCCGCACCCGATCGTCCTTGGGAATGACGAGCCGCCGACCGCCGTACCGGCCAGCAATGATCCGGGTCATCCGGCATGGTGGGGTGTCACCGAGAGCAATCGGGCCTGCAGCGAGGTCTGGCCGCGAAACTCGTTTTGCTCCAGCCGAAAGGCGGCGTCGACCGGGCCATCGTCCTGGATGGAGAGCCGGTCGGCAAGGCGAAACCCGATGGCGCCGAGCGCGGAACCATTGCCCCGGAGGGTGCCCCGGAGGTGGTTGCTGCCGACCTTCTGCCGCTGGGCGAGTGCCACGCCGCGCACCCCGAACACCGGCGCCGGATTGCCCATGCCGCAGGGTTCGAGGTAGCGGACCAGTCGCTCCAGGGTGTCGGTGGCCTGGGCGAGGGGAATTTCGAGATCGACCCGCTGTTCGGGGCCGAGGTCTTCGGGGGAGAGTTGTTCGGCGGCGACCGACTCGAAGCGTTCCCGGAAGGCGTCGAAGTGGTTTCGGGAGACGGTGAGGCCGGCGGCCATCCGGTGACCGCCGAAGCGTTCGAGCAGGTCGCCGCAGCGATTCAGCGCGCCGTGCAAATCAAACCGGGAAATACTCCGGCCGGAGCCCTTGCCGGTGTTGCCTTCGAATCCAATCAGAAAAGTGGGGCGACCGTAGCGCTCGACCACCCGCGATGCGACGATGCCCACCACGCCGGGGTGCCAGCCTTCGGCGCCGAGGACGATCCCGGCTCGGCGGTCGAGCCCGCCGGCGGCTTCCACCTGGGCGATGGCTTCGTCGAGCATTCGCTGATCGAGGGCCTGGCGCTCGGTGTTGAGCTGCTCGAGGTGGCGGGCAAGGGTCATGGCCTCGGTGGGATCGTCGGTCAGGAGGAGACGGAGTCCATCGGCGGCCTCACCAATCCGCCCGACGGCGTTGAGCCGGGGTGCCAGGATGAAGCCGACTTGACCGGCGCGGAGCTCTCCGGAAAGACCGCTGATGTCAAGCAGGGCGCGGAGTCCGGGCCAGCGGGTTTGCTGGAGGAGGCGGAGTCCGTGGCGCACCAGGATGCGATTCTCTCCTGACAGCGGCACCACATCCGCGACGGTGGCGAGGGCCACGTAGTCGAGCAGATGATAGGGCAACGATTCGGGCAGGCTCAAGGCCGGGACCAGCGCCTGGACCAGCTTGAAGGCGATCCCGGTACCGCAGAGCACTCCGAGTCCCGAGGTGTCGTCGGGTCGCTGGGGATTGACGATCGCGTTGGCGTCAGGCCAGGTCGGCCCGAGCAAGTGGTGATCGGTGACCACCACCGAGATCCCCGCCGCCCGAGCCCCCGCGACCGAATCGACCGCGGTGATCCCGCAATCGCAGGTCACGATCAGCCCCGCCCCAATGGCCTTGGCGTGCGCCAGACCGGCTGGACCGAAGTCGTACCCGTCGCGCATTCGGTGGGGAAC
>JANNSC010000462.1:0-3424 GCA_031402135.1 Gemmatimonadales bacterium
TAAGCTACTCACCACCCACCGCCTATCGCGCACCGCCCACCGTCAGTCAGGGCCGCGGGTACCGCTGCAGGTACTGCAGGTCGTCTTCATCGGTACGGACGACGTAGACGGTGCCCTTGCCGAAGCCAGCCACTCGGCTCCGCGGGTTGAGGCTCACCGATTTCACCAGCGCCCCGGACCGGCTGAAGACGTCGTACGTCGGAATCTTGTCCCCTGCGGTGCGAGTGCGAAGCACCCAGACCTCGCCATCGGGAGCAACCTGGACCGCCCCCGTGCCATCGTAGGGCGGCTTGGTGTCCTCGAACTCCGGCGGCGGGGCCTGAATGTTCTGGGCTCCAGCGCCCCCGCCTCCGCCCCCGCCAGGTCCACCGATCCTTATCATCATCGGCGGAGCCCGTCGCTGGGCCTCGATCACCTCCTGCTTGTCCGCCTCGGTGACCTTTGTCGGCGTGTAGGGAATCACTTGTCCCAGAGTCGCCTGCCCACGCCCGGTCAGCCACGCCACTCGGTACGGGCTGGGGAACACCCTCGCGATGCTTCCATCACCCGCGACGCCCCATGCCTCGGTTGGCGTGAATCGCTTGCCGGACCCGATCCGCATCGTGAAATTGCCGCCGCTCCGAGTCGAGGAGGCAGAATTGGGTGGCTGCTTCCGGAAGCCGACGGTGTCGAATGCCGGCTTGACTCGGTCCCAGCGAAGCAGGGGAACCGAGTCTGCGCTGCCTCCCTCGGGTGAGAATGGAGGCCCCTCGAAGTACACCCGACCGCGATCGTCGTAGCCGCGAATCTGAGTGATTCCCCCTCCGTTTATGATCGGACCGCCGGTGCCGGGACCGCTTCCCGCCACCGGTCGCGGCATCTCGACGATCCCGCCCGGCTTGCCGTCGGGCGCAATCGTCAAAAAGCGTCGATTCATCATGTCGTGGAGGAGGGTTGATCCGTCGGGAAGGCCTACCAGGCCGAACGGGAGCGCGTATTCGCCGGGGCCACTTCCTTCCCGCCCCACCTTGGTCATCGTCCCCGCCACCAAATCCACCAACTGCACGACCTTATCCTGTGGGTCTACCACCAAGACCTTGCCGGAAGGCAGCTCCCGAATCGAGCCGATTCGGGTGAACGACTCCGTCGTTTCGGCGTTTGGCTTGGCCAGGGAGGCCTTTTGCTGGGCCTCTGCGGGGGTGGCGGTGGACGCCACCGCCGCGGTCGCACCGAGGAGCAGGGAAATCCTGATCTGTCGCACGAGAAACTCCCTCATCTGGGTTATGGGAACGCCGATCCAATGATGCCTGGAAGGGCGGGAGGGTCGCGAGCGCCACTATCTTGGGCCCGATGCCCGCCCTGGACCTCTCCCTGCTCCCCCCGTCGCCGGTCACCCGCTTTGCGCCGAGCCCGACAGGATACCTCCACTTGGGCCATGTGGCCAACGCGGTGTGGACTTGGGGAATTGCCCGGGCGGCCAAGGGCCGGGTGCTGCTGCGGATCGAAGACCACGACCGGGGCCGCTGTCGCCCGGAGTACGAACGGGCAATTCTGGAAGATCTGGCTTGGCTTGGCCTCAAAGCCGATGGTGCGGGCCGGATGCTCCGCCAGAGCGACAACGACCAAGCCTACCGACGCGCCACCTTGCACCTGACCCGGCAGTCTCTGGTCTACGGTTGCCGTTGCTCCCGCGCCGAAATTGCTCGCCAGCTGAAGGCGGACGGCCTGGATGAGTGGGATGAACTCCGTTACCCGGGCACCTGCCGGGACCTGCTGCTTCCCGCCGGCGAGGGGATCGGGATCAGGACCTGCCTCGGCCCCGAGACAGTTGCCTTCAATGACCTCCGGTTGGGGCCCCAACGCCAAACCCCCGCAGAGCAATGTGGTGACCTGCTGCTCCGCGACGCGACCGGCAACTGGACCTATCAGCTTTGCGTAGCGGTAGACGACATGCGGCAGGCGGTGAACGTGGTGATTCGGGGGGAAGATTTATTGGCCTCGACCGGGCGACAGATTCTGTTGGCGCATCGGCTCGGGCGGGTGGTACCACCGGCATTTTTGCATCACCCGCTGATCCGGGATTCGTCGGGTATCAAACTCAGCAAGCGAGATGGGTCCACCGGGGTTCGGGAGATGCGTGCGGCGGGGAAGCTCCCGGAAGCGGTTTTGGGTGAGGCTGCATTTCTGACGGGATTGCTGCCGAAGCCAGGGTTACTGTCAGCCAGAGACCTCGGAGGGCTCTTCGGGTAGCTGGTAGCTACGTGCTCACCTCCTCCAATCTTTTCAACTTGCGCACCTCCGGCCATTTCCCAGCCACGATCCCCACAACCACCAGGGTCCCAATTCCCCCCAGCACCACCGACGCCACCGGACCGGCCACCGCCGCCACTGCACCGGACTCGAACTCCCCCAGCTGATTCGAGGTGCCGATGAAAAGCGAATTGACCGCCGACACTCGGCCGCGCAGGTGATCGGGCGTGCCGAGCTGTGCCAGCGTCATCCGGATGACGACACTGACGCTGTCGGCGGCGCCGGCAACAACCAACATTCCCACCGAGAGCAGAAACGACCGGGAGAGTCCGAATCCAATCATGGCAACGCCGAAGACCGCCACCGCGAGAAGCAACGCCGGGCCGGCTCGCTGGAGTGGCGGTCGATGCGCCAGGGCAATGGTCATAGCCACCGCGCCGATCGACTGCGCCGCCAGCAGCCAGCCGAGCCCCGCAGGCCCCACCTGAAGAATGTCTTTGGCGTAGATCGGCAACAGGGCCACCGCGCCGCCGAAGAGCACCGCAAAGAGGTCGAGGGTGATGGCCGCGAGCAGAATCCGGCTCCGCCAGACGTAGCGGGCGCCTTCCAGCAGTGAATCGAGCGACGCCACCACCGGGGGCCGCTGCTGCGGAGCGGATCGCACGCCAAGGAGCAAGACAACGAAGGCCAGCGCGAGGACCGCGTGGATCACATACACCAGGTGGGGCAGACGGGTCAGCGCCAGGACCGCACCTCCCAGCGCCGGCCCTATTACCGCGGCGAGCTGCCACCCTCCGCTGTTCCATGCGACCGCGCTCTGAAACGACGCGAGTGGCACTATTTCTGGAAGCAAGGCGCTCTTGGCTGGCCCGAGCAACCCGCGGCACGCACCACTCAGGAACAGGAACCCGAAGATCAGCGGCACCGGACCGTGGAGCAGCGACACCAGCGCCAGACCGAGGGCAGCAGCCGCCACGCCGACCAGCGAAACAATCAGGACCGTCCGGCGATCGTGGCGATCCACCAGGTGCCCGACCGGCAGGAAGAACAGAATGATCGGAATCACCTGCACCAGCCCGACCAGGCCGAGCGCCAGCGCCGAATGGGTCCGCTCGTACAGTTCCCAGCCGACCGCCACGCCCTGCATCTGGAATCCGATGGTGCCGATGACGTTGCCGGCGAGGTAGCGGCGGAA
>JANNSC010000463.1:0-2543 GCA_031402135.1 Gemmatimonadales bacterium
GCCCAGCAAGTGGCACACCGGCATCCCGGCTGCCTGTCCGGTGATGTCCCAGCAGGCAATATCGATGGCCGATTTGACGTAGGGGTGGCCCTTCAGCAGGTAATCCATGGTGCGGTTGAGGGCGAGCAACTGGGTGGGGTCGTGGCCAATCAACTGGGGCGCAATTTCCGCAATGCCTCCGCGGGCCCCGCGGGCGTAGGCGGGGAGGTACACCGGCCCTAGCGGGCAAACCTCACCGTACCCGGTGATGCCGGCGTCGGTGCTGATTTCGACCACGGTGCTGTCGAATGCCGCCACGCTCTTGCCTTCGGACCACCGATAATCGGTCTCGAGGAGCGGCAGCTCGACCTGGAACACTGCGATCCGGGTGATCTTCATCGGGGTTCCGGGAATGAACTGGTGGAAAGGAAGTACCGGAGTCCGGCGGCTGCACTGAATAATAAGCCGGCGCGCCGAGGCGCACTATCTGCTGTGCCAGAGTCGAGTGATGGGCGGCAGCGTGTACGACGCGACCAAGTTGAAGGCTGCGGTGGCTCAGTTCGGTTTCCTTAGAAGCCAGGCCGCAGCGGCATCCAGAAGGTCCTTGGCCGACTTGAGCGTTGCGACGGCACTCGCCTTGGGGGTCAGGTCACGAAAATTCACTGCAAAGTCCCGGGCTTCCCGGATCTGCTGGCTGGGCAGAATTTCCAGCTGGGTCAGCACCAACTCGTAGCTCCACTCGGTGCCCAGCTGCTTCCGCATTGATTCGAATCGGATGAGGCTGAACCCCGCCTCTCGGCTCTGGCCCGGTCGCAGGACGAACTGGGGGTCAGCTGACCTGGCAGTGACGAGGCCGATCCCCTTGGCGCTGACATCGGGGGCGCTGGGCCGGCCACGGACGTAGCGATTACCCAAATTATCGGTAGCCATGCTACTGCCGGCTTTGTACCCTAGAATGATCGGCTGGGGCGAGATGTTGCTGATCCGAAGCACAACGTCGAGTCCGTGGTGCCGGCCACCGGGCGCGCCGGGGGTCAGCGAACGCACCTCGACGAGAAACGGCCCACTGTTGTAGCAGCGGGGGCTCACGCCGCAGGGATCAGGCAGCTCGACCGGTGGGGGGCCGGGGCCGGGGCCGGGGTGGGGGCCGGTGTGGGGGTGGCAACCGGGACCCCGGGGGTGGCTGGTGACGGAGCCGGAACGGCGGCGACGGTGGCCATGGTCGGCGCCCAGCCATCCCTGAAGCCACGGAATTGGAGGGCGTGTTCCCGGCCGAGCCGGTACTGAGTTGCGGCGACCGGGTCGATTTCCCGGATGGCAAACTCCATGACCCAACTGGTGCCGAAGATGTCGGCTCGAGAGGCGGGACGCCACGACATCTCGATCCGGGCATCGGCAAACTCGCCGGGCGGGATGGTAAACTTCGAGTCAAAGGTGTTGCCGGTGATCCACCCGATGCCGCGGACGCCATTGGCGCTGGTGACCTCGTAGCGGTGACCCTGGTCGTCGGTGGAAATCCCCGATCCACCGACATAACCGAGGATCAGGGGGCGGTTGGTCTTGTTCTTGAACCGTACAGTGGCCGAGACGACCTTGTAATAGCTCACCGCGCTGGTGCGGAAGTCGGTGACGGTAGCTGAGAAGGTGGTGACTTCGCTGCAGGCGGTATACCCGGCGCAGGGGTTTTGAGTCGTCTGCGCTACGGCCGACGCGGGGAGGCTGTTGACGACCAAGGCAGCCGCGGCGGCAAGGAGGGACTTGGCGGTGGTCATGGCGGCGACTCCGATTATTTCGAGAACGTGGACGCCCAGGCGGCATCCACCAGGTGAAGCGTGATGGAAACCCAGCCGATCGAGTTGCCAGAGCGGCCCATGAAGTCGTTGTCGTAATGGAAGTTGGCGGTCAGGGCATGCTGGGGGCCGCCGCCAATGTCCACTTTCTGACCCCAGCCGAGCAGGAACACCGCTCCGCCCTTGGCATCCTCGACTGGGCCGTACTTGGCGACCAGGGCTCTGCGATAGGGTTCGTCGGCCACGGCCGGGAAGAGCCGTTCGACCTTGATGGCGCGGACCACCTCGTCCTTGTCGAAGTAGGCGACGACGCAGACGGTTCCCATGGGGGGGCTGGGCCGACCGATGATCGACATGCAGCCCATCTGGTTGGCAGAGAGGACGCCGGCGTATCCGGCGAACCCGCTGTTACTCGATGACCGCCCGGTCTTCCCGTAAAGGCGTTGCAAGGTGGCGTCGAGGTCTTTGAGCTTGACCCCGACCCGGAAGCCCGCGACATCGGACGTGGCGGGATCAAAGCTGGGGGCCGCCTCTGCGGTGGGTTTGTCGGAGCTGCCGGCCACGGCATCGGCGTAGGGCAACACCTTCGGAGTGAACAACACCGCGCCGGCTCGATCGAGCAGCCGGGCTCCCAGTATTTCGGCGCGCACCACCAAGGCGCCGGTGACCGAACCGGTGGGATCGCCCTTCCCAATGACTCGAAAGCGGATCTCGTTGGTAACGTTGCGGCCCAGCGTATTGAGTCGGGCGTCGAACTCCCGCGCTGGCTCCTTG
>JANNSC010000464.1:0-4418 GCA_031402135.1 Gemmatimonadales bacterium
TTCATGTTCGCGCATCCATTCACCGACTGACCGCATCGATTCCTCGGTGGTTCGGCCGTCGGGGCGAACGACCAAGGCGGAATCAGGCACCGCCTGACCGCGAAGGTAGTTGCGGCTCACGGTGGCTTCGCTCATTCGATCGCCGGCACCGATCCCGCCGGTGACGACCAGCGCCGGCGCGAGCCCCTGGCGGTACAACTCGAGGGCATGATCAAGACGGGCCTTGAGCACCGGAGAAGGTTTGCCGTTGTACTGTGCCGCTCCAAGCACGACGATCGCGTCGGCGCGGCGGCGCTGGTCGAGCCGACTCACTCGCCAGACCCAGAGGAAGAGCACGACGTAGATGGAGAGGGCCGTGACAAGCAGCCGAGCGGCCCAGCGAAACGTCCCGGTCACAGTTCGAAAGACTCTCCCATCCTCGGGACGACCACCTCGCCGACCCCCTCCTGTTTCAGAATTTCGGCCATGGCGAGCGCAGCCTCAGGCTCTCCGTGGACTACGAAAGCGCGCCGGACCGGGCCGCCGAGGGTCTTGACCCATTTGCGGAGCTCACCGCGGTCGGCGTGCGCGGAATACCCATTTATCGTTTCCACTTCAGCCCGGGCCTCGTAGCTCTCACCATAGATCTTGACCTGTTTGGCGCCCTCCTGAATCCGGCGACCGAGGGTATGCTCCCCTTGAAACCCCACGAACAGTACGCAGTTCTTCGGATTACCAATGTGGTTGGCAAGGTGGTGGAGGATCCGCCCCGATTCCACCATTCCTGACGCGGCCACGATTACCGCCGGGCCGACGAGGGTGTTGAGGCGCCGGGAATCTTCGACTGCTTTGACGTAGCGGAGCAACGGAAAATCAAAAATGGCGTCGAAATTGACCAACATCTGTTCGCCCCGGTCAAAGACCTCCGGGTGCATCCGGAACACCGTGGTGGTGTCAACGGCGAGCGGGCTGTCCACGTACACCGGAACCTGGGGAATCTGTTTTGCCAGATAGAGTTGGTGCAGCGCGTAGACGATTTCCTGGATCCGGCCCAGCGCGAAGCCGGGAATCAGCACCTTGCCGCCGCGGGCGGCCACCCGGCGAACCACTTCTCCGAGGTGTTGTTCCGCACCGGAGACCGATTCGTGGTCTCGGTTTCCGTAGGTGGATTCGACGATCAAGGTGTCCACCGGACCGGTGGGCGGGTCAGGGTCCCGAATGATGGGCATGCCCCAGCGGCCGATGTCTCCGGAAAAGACAATTCGCTGATTGCCGGCTTCGGTGAGCCGCAAATCCACCGAGGCCGAGCCAAGGATATGGCCGGCGTCGGTGTACTCGAAAGCGAGATTCTTCCGGAGGTAGTGGATTCGACGATAGGGCAGCCCGACAATCAGATCCTGGACCGCGATTGCATCGGCGAGATTATAGAGCGGCTCGGCTTCCGGCCCCTTCTTGCCCCGCTTGGCGAGGAATCGGGCATCGCTCTCCTGGATTTGTGCGGCATCGGGAAGCATGACGGCGCAAAGATCCCGGGTGGCAGGCGTGGCGTAGATCGGCCCATGATATCCATGGCGAACCAGCAGCGGGAGTCGCCCGATGTGATCCATGTGAGCGTGGCTCACCACGATCGCGTCTATGCGGCGGGGGTCGAAGGGCAAGTTGGCGTTGAGCGCCGCGGCTTCCGCCCGATGGCCCTGAAAGAGACCGGCGTCCAGCAAGATCCGCGCGCCGGCTGCCTCCAGGAGGTGCATCGAGCCGGTGACCTGCCCGGCGGCCCCCCAAAATGTCAGTTTGGCTCCGCTCATCAAAGCATTTCCTTGTCAGCCGTTGGCCTACCGGGTTCCAAATATTCTATCGCCCGCGTCCCCCAAGCCTGGGAGGATATAGCCCTTCTGGTTGAGCTCGCGATCCAGTGCGGCGGCAAAGACCGGCACCGAGGGATGCGCCGCCAGCATCGCAGCAACTCCCTCGGGAGCCGCCACCAAACAGAGGAACCGAATCCGGGTGGCCCCTGCGGCCAGCAACTTGCCGACGGCGGCGACGGCGGAGCCGCCGGTTGCGAGCATTGGATCGAGGAGGAAGAAGTGGCGGTCGATTTCGGCCGAAGGCACCTTGAAGTAATAGCTGACCGGTAGCAGCGTTTCGTGGTCCCGATAGAGGCCGATGTGCCCCACTCGGGCCGAGGGAATCAACTGGGTGATGCCTTCCACCATGCCGAGGCCGGCGCGAAGAATCGGCACCAGGGTGAGCTTTTTTCCGGCCACTCGTCGGGCCGTCATTTCCTCGAGGGGAGTGTCGATCCGGACCGGCTCGGTGGGCAAGTCTCGGGTGACCTCGTAGGTCATGAGCATAGCGATTTCATTGACCAGCTGTTTGAAGTCCTTGACTGGGGTGGACTTGTCCCGCAGCAAGGAAAGCTTGTGCTGGATCAGCGGATGCTCGAGGACGGTCAGATTGGGGTAGGCAAGGTGGGGCATCCGCCAAATATAGAGCGTGGGCAACTTGTCGAAAGCAGGAGAAGAAGTTGGGAAGATGCTCAACTCTGAATGGTGCGACAGGGGCAACGGCCAGCCTCCTTCACCCCTCCTATTTCTGCAGCGGTGCGGTCCAGAACCATATGATGTGCTTGGAGTTAGGAGGGAGGTCCTGGTGCTAGCGTGGGGCATCGGAACCCGGTTATATTCTCGGCCCTTCGGCTAGGTAGCTCAGTTGGTAGAGCAGCGGACTGAAAATCCGCGTGTCGGGGGTTCAATTCCCTCCCTAGCCATTCCGCGTCGTCCTCCGCACCTTCCGCCCCCAGGGTAGCGCTTGTCGCCTCTCCGGGCGCGGGCTAAACTCCCCAACCAGCATCCACCGCCTTGACACATGGCCCCCCCGGAGCCCGCGCGTGAATGACCAGCATGCCATCGGCGTCTCGGTCAACGGCACCCGCCGCGAGTGCACCGTGGAGCCGCGCCTCCTCCTCAGCGACTTCCTCCGCCACGACCTGGGGCTGACAGGGACCCACGTCGGTTGTGAGCACGGGGTCTGCGGGGCGTGCACCGTCCTGCTCGACGGGGCGGCGGTCCGCTCCTGCCTGGTGTTTGCGGTCCAGGCAGACGGCCACAGCGTTGAAACCGTCGAAGGGCTCGGTACCGAGGGAGCGTTGCATCCGATTCAGCAGGCGTTTCACGAAACTCACGCTCTGCAGTGCGGCTTCTGCACTCCCGGAATCTTGATGACTCTGGTGCCGTTCCTCCAGGAAAATCCCTCGCCCTCGGAGCACGACATTCGCGAAGCGCTTTCCGGACACCTTTGCCGCTGCACCGGCTACGCGAACATTGTCCGCGCGGTGGCCCTGGCGGCGCAGCGCGCCTCGCGATGAAGCCCGGGGCTCGATACGTCGGTCAGAGCGCCCTCCGCCTCGAGGATGCGCGACTGCTCACCGGACGGGCGCTTTTCGTGGACGACGTCACCCTTCCGGGGATGCTGCACGTTGCGTTTCTTCGGAGCGATCATGCCCACGGCACGATTCGAAACATCGACACCGCTGCCGCGAAAGTTCGTCCTGGCGTGATCGCGGTTTACGTTGCAGCGGACCTCGGGGCATACTGGAAACCGGGCCCCCTCCTGGTGCCACCACCCCCGATTGCCGGCCTCAAGTTCAACGCAGCCACCCAAGTTCCCCTGGCCCGTGAAAAAGTGCGACACTGCGGGGAGGCGCTCGCGATGGTGGTGGCCGAAAGTCGCTACCTCGCCGAGGACGCGTTGGAGCATATCGGGGTCGAAATCGACCCGCTGCCGGCGGTGGCCGACCTCGAAGCAGCGCTTGCCCCCGACTCAGCGGTTCTCCACGATCAGTTCGGCAGCAACCTGGCGGCGCAGGTTCGCCAATCGAAAGGAGACTACGCCACGGCACGAAGCGGGGCGGCGCTGCTGGTGGCGCGGCGCTTTCACTATGACCGGGGTGCTTCCGCGGCGATCGAAAACCGCGGGGTGGTGGCCCAGTGGGATGGGCGGGCCGAAGAAATGACGATCTGGGACACCACCCAGGCGCCGATTCCGATCCGGAATGGGCTGGCGATGATGCTGGGGTTGCGGGAGTCTCAAGTTCGCGTCATTGCGCCGTTCATCGGGGGTGGGTTCGGCCCCAAGATCATGATGTTTTACCCCGAGGAAGTGTTGGTGCCGTGGGCGGCGATACAGCTGGGTCGTCCGGTCAAATGGATTGAGGACCGTCGGGAGAATTTCTACGCTACAACCCAAGAACGAGCCCAGATCCACGACGCGGAGCTGGCGGTTTCGAAAGATGGGAAAATCCTCGGCGTCCGGGATCACTTCCTTCATGACACCGGCGCCTATGATCCCTACGGGCTCACGGTGCCAATCAACAGCCAATGCACCCTGCTGGGCCCGTATGTGGTGCCGAATTACGAGAGCGAATTCACCGCGGTGTTCAC
>JANNSC010000465.1:0-7314 GCA_031402135.1 Gemmatimonadales bacterium
CGAGGCGGTCGCCGCCGGCAAGAGCGCCCTCCTCGGGGAAGCGCCCAGCGAGGTCAACGTCTCGGTCGCGACCATGGCGGGGGAGTCCCTCTTTGCCATGCTCGGGGCGGTCCTGCTCATGGTTCCGGTGGCGTGGGTCTACATCCTGACCCGGGCCAAGAAGGGATTCAGCCAGTCCACCGTGCAAACCCTGATCTTCCTGCCCATCGTGGTGGCGGGGCTGATCATGCTGGTGCGGGCCAGCGTGGCCCTTGCCTTCGGACTCGGTGGCGTGGTCGGCGCGGTCAGTTTCCGGAACCGGCTCGAGGATCCCAAAGACGCCATCTACATTTTCCTTTCCATCGCTGTGGGGCTCGCCTCCGGCGTCCAGGTGATGGCGGTGGCGCTCACCATCTCCCTCTTCTACAACGTGGTGGTGCTCTTCGCCTGGCGCTTCGACTTCGGCCGGATGCCGGCCCAGCTCGAGGCGGGTATCGCGTCCAAGCGGCTGGAGCGGGCCAAGGCCGGCGGCAAGGAGGACTTCCTCAAGGTCGTCGATCAGCAACTGCTCAAATCGATGACCTCGGATCAGCTCCAGGCGCTGTCGGAGCGCGCGGCGCATCGGAGCCGCAAGGCGACCGAAGAGAGCAGCGACGAGCCGGCGGAAGAGAAGAAGCAATTCGACTCGCTGCTCCGAGTATCGATGCAGGCGGAAGACGCCGCCGCGGTCCGCGCCGCCATCGAGCAGGTGCTGGCCGGCCAGACCAAGCGGTGGGAATTCGAAAAAGTCGGGTCGGGGGACGGCGGCCGCGCCAGCGCCCAATACAAAGTCAAATTCAAGCGCAGCATTCCCAGTACCCTGGTCATCGAGGCCATGCGCCGCAGCGTTCTTCCCCGGGTGGTGACGATCGACGTCCGGGATGCCTGATGGCCGCAGAATCACAATTCCGTTGTGATGTAGCAGGGCTGGAGGCCCTTGCCCTCCTGCGCGAGGCCGCGCTGCCCCCCGGGCTGCGCGGCTCGCCACCCACCCGAAGTTTCCACCGCGACATCTATCTCGATACCACCGACGGAACTTTGCGGAAGCGCGGGGTGTCCTGCCGGGTCCGGATCCGCGCCGACGATCGCCGGGTGCTGACCCTTTTCATCGGCGGCGGCTTGTCGTCGCTGGTGGAGCGTTACGAAGAGGAAGTGCCCGAACTCGACGCCCGGCAGGCGCTGGAAGGAAAATCCGAGCCGGCTCGCCGGCTTCGGGGATTGATTGACCCGTCGGTGGTCCGGCCCCGCCTCGAACTCGAAATTGAACGCTGGGCCCGGATTGGCGCGAGCGGCTTGCTGGTCAAGCGGCCCCGCTTTGCCTTTCTCTACGACGCCTGCACCATTCGCCATGGCGGAATGACCCGCGCCTTCGAGGAACTTCAGGTCCGCCGCCTTGCCCCGGGGACGCCCCGGCTGGAAGCGGTGTCCCAGGCGCTGGAGCAGCACCACGGCCTTCGCCCCCTGGTGGAACCGCGCCACCAGCGGGCTGCCCAGCTGGTGGAAGTCATGGCGGCGGAGTCCGCCGCGCGGATGTTCTCGGCCGAAACGGCGGTAGTGCTGTTGGCGCTGGAGGAGGGGCGGGTCGGCTTCCTGGCGCATGAAGGGGGCCACGCCCTCCCGGTGGCGCGGGGGAGTGGGGAGGAGGCGGTGCGCCACCTGCTTCGCCGAGTCACCGGAAGCAGCGTCGGCAATCTTTCGCTGCTCGGTTCGCTCCCTGCCACCGAGGATCGCGACGCCCTGGAGGTCTGGGTGGCACGCCGGATCCGGGGCGATGGGAATCTCGCCACCCAGCTCGAATGGGTACCGGCCTCGGAGGCAGTCGCCCAGATCGGGACCCCCAGAATTCGCACCCCGGAAACCCTGGCGGCACTGGCGGTCGCGACCCGGGCCAATCTGCTCGATGCGCCGGCCGGCTCCCCGGGGGAGCGGGTGGTTCCGCCGCCCACCCGGGTTACGCCCCGGATGACCGCCGCCCCGCCCCACCGGGTGGCACCGACTCGCGCCGCCACTGATCTTCCCCCCGAACGATTCCTCAACGCCGAGCTGGCCCAGCTGGAGTTTCAGCAGCGGGTGCTCGAAATGGCGGAGGACCCTGGAGTACCCCTGGCCGAGCGACTCCGCTTCCTGGCCATCGTGAGCGCCAACTTCGACGAGTTCTTTGCGGTCCGGGTTGGGGCACTCAAGGCGGCGCTGCTGGAGGGCTCCACCGCGCGGAGCTTTGACGGCCTCACCGCCAGGGCCCAGTTGGAAGCGATTACGGCACGGGTGCCGCCGCTGCTGCAGAGGCTCTTGCGCTGCGCCGAGGAGTGCATTGCCCGGGCGGCGGAGAAAGGCGTCCGGCTGCGCCGCTGGGACGATCTCGAGGAGGCTGCCCGGGCCGCCCTCACCGCGCATTTCGAGTCCCAGCTGCTGCCGGTGCTGACGCCCCGCGCGGTGACGATGTCTCCGGGGCATCCCTTCCCGCTGATTCCCCAGTTTACCCTCACCTTCGGCGTGATTGTGCAGGACGTCCGAACCGGCCCGATCCACTTTGCCACCCTGCCGATCAAGACCCGGATCGACCGGATACTCGAGGTGCCGGGCAGCGGAGATCTGGTGCTGGTCGAGGAGGTGGTGCGGGCCAACATCCAGGCGTTCTACCCCGACCGGCAGGTGGAAGGGGCGTGGTTGTTTCGGATCACCCGCGGGGCCGATCTCGATGTGAATGAGCAGGAGGCGGGTGACCTGCTGCAGGCCATCGAGGAAGAGGTGCAGCGCCGACCCGGCAACGCGCCGGTGCGGGTGGAAATCGAACGCAGCATGCCGAAGACGGCCCGGGAGATGATTCTTCGGGAGCTCCGCTTCGAGCGGCGTGGAGTCACCGCTTCGCTCGGCGCGGAGGACTTCTACGAAATTGACCCACCCTTTGATCTGACGGTGCTCCGGGATCTGGCGGCCCGGTTGCCGGCCCAGGATTCCTTCGCGCCATTCGTTCCCCGCCGGCCGCTCGCCGCCGACCGGACTGTCCTGGAGCAGATCGACCACGGCGACATCCTGGTACACCACCCCGCCGAGGATTTCGGGGCCACCGTGGTCCGGTTTCTGGAGGAAGCAGCGGCCGATCCCGACGTCGTGGCGCTCAAGCAGACCCTCTACCGGGTGGGCGACCGCTCCCCCATCGTGGAGGCGCTAATCACGGCGGCGGAAAACGGCAAGGATGTGGCGGTATTTGTGGAACTCAAGGCCCGCTTCGACGAATCCCGCAATGTCAAATGGGTGCGGCGGCTGGAAGAGGCCGGTGCCCAGGTGATTTACGGGCTGGTGGGGCACAAGATCCACGCCAAGGTGGCCCTGGTGATCCGCCGGGGTCCTGACGGTCTGCACCGCTACGCCCACATCGGCACCGGCAACTACAACCCCGCCACCTCAAGGTATTACACCGACCTCGGCCTCTTTACCGCCGATCCCGAGATCACCGCAGACCTGACCGATTTGTTCAACCAGCTCACCGGCTCATCTCAGGCACCCGGTTCGAGCTACCGCCGCCTGCTGGTGGCGCCGGCCACGATGCTCAGCGACTTCCTGATGCGGATCGACCGGGAAACCGAACACGCCAAGGCAGGGCGGGGAGGACGCATTCGGGCCCAACTGAACGGCCTGGAGGATCCCGACATCGTGGCGGCGCTGTACCGGGCTTCGGAGGCGGGGGTGGAGGTGGACTTGCTGGTCCGCAGCCTCAGCGTCCTCCGGCCCGGGCTTCCCGGGGTATCGGAACGGATTCGGGTTCGGAGCATCCTGGGGCGGTTCCTGGAGCACGAGCGGATCTACCATTTCGGCAACGGCGGCCAGGATGAGTATCTTATTGGGTCGGCAGACTGGCGGCCGCGGAATCTCCGGCGCCGGGTCGAAGTGGTGACCCCGGTGCGTGGGCCCGCTCTCACCGCCCGGCTCGACAGCTTGCTCACCGCGCTGATGTCCGAACCGTCGGCCTGGAACCTCGGGCCCGATGGGGTGTACACCCGCGGCAGCCGGCCCGGAGCCGAACACCCTCACCTTCACGACCGGCTGATCTCTTGAGCGATCCACTCCTCGCGCGATTCCAGGTGCTGCTCGAAGGTCGCTACACCATCGAGCGGGAACTCGGGCGGGGGGCCATGGCCACCGTCTATCTCGCCAAGGATTTGCGGCACGATCGCGATGTGGCCATCAAGCTGCTCCAGCCGGAAATCACCACCTCGCTCACCGCCGAACGATTCCTTCGGGAAATCCAGATCACCGCCAAGTTGCAGCACCCCAACATCCTCACCCTGTTCGATTCCGGAGCCGAAAACGGGCTCTGCTATTACGTGATGCCCCACGTCGAGGGGGAGAGCCTTCGGGACCGGTTGCTCTGGGAAAAAAACTTGCAGGTGGATGGCGCGGTGCAGCTGGCCATCGAGGTGGTCAGCGCGTTGGCCTACGCCCATTCCCGCGGCGTGGTGCACCGGGACATCAAGCCGGAGAACATCCTGTTTTCAGCCGGCCACGCCATCGTGGCCGATTTCGGGATTGCCCGGGCGGTGAGTGAGGGGCAGCGCAACATTACCGCGGTGGGGATTCCGCTGGGCACGCCGCCGTACATGAGCCCGGAACAGGCGCAGGGCCTGGAAAACATCGATCACCGGAGCGACATCTACGCGGTGGGCTGCATGTTGTTCGAGATGGTGGCGGGTCGGCCGCCATTCGTCGGGGTGTCGGTGGGCAAGGTCATCATGCAGCACCTGACCGCACCGGTGCCCAAGATCCGGGAATTCCGGGCTGACGCTCCCGAGGCGCTGGAAGGAATTCTGCTCCGGGCCCTGGCCAAGGATCGAGCGGCCCGCTATCAGACGGCCGATGAAATGCTGGCGGCGCTCCGTCTGGTGGGGGCGGCGGAAACGCTGGAGCGGGCGCTGCCGCCCGGGGCAAGCCGGGGAACCCCGGGTTCGGTTGCGGCAGCCGCATCGGTGCCGGCGCCGGTGGCTCCCAGCAACGATCGGAAGCTGCTCTACGCCGTGGCGGGGGTGGCGGTGGTTGCGATTTTGGCGTTGATCTTCGTGTTGGTGACGAAGTAACCGCAGGGCCCCACCGCAGTCTGACGTCTTGACGTCAAGACGCTGTAACGCTAAAATCCCTCCATGCCTACCCTCAAGCGCGCCACCGTCTATTTCGACCCCACCCTCCACCGGGCCCTACGGATCAAGGCCGCCTCGACGGAGCGGAGCGTGTCCGATCTGGTCAATGCTGCCATCCGCGCAAGTCTGGCGGAGGATGCCGAGGACTTGGCGGCCTTTGCGGCCCGGGCCAAGGAACCGTCGCTGGCCTTCGAGGATGTCCTCAAGGACTTGAAGCGGCGTGGCAAGCTATAGTCTGGAGATCAAGCGGTCCGCCGCCAAAGAGCTGGCCCAACTCCCCCTGAAGGACCGGGGGCGCGTCATCGCGCGTATCGAAATGCTCGCCGAGGATCCCCGGCCGGTCGGGGCAGAGAAGCTCTCGGGCCTGGAGAGGTATCGCGTCCGCCAGGGGGACTACCGAATTCTCTACGAAATCGAGGACGAGGTGTTGCGGATCATCGTGGTGAGGATCGGGCATCGACGCGAGGTATATCGGGCCTGACGCCGCTGCTGCAACCCCACCGTCGCCAGCCGGGCCTTGACAGGTAGGAACAATCGTACCACCATTGGTAGTATGAATAAAGACCTCGAGCACCTCTCCGCCAAGCGCGCCGCCGAGTTGCAGCGCCTCCTGAATCAGCACGGGAAGAAGGCCAAGACCTCCGTCAGCTTGTCGGGGGAGTTGCTGCGCGCAACCGATGTGGTTGCCGGCAAGGCCCAGCGCTCCGCGCTGGTCGAGCGCGCGCTGCGCCGCTACCTCAAGTTCATCCTCCGGCGAGCTCGCCATCAACGTGATGTGGCGCTGATCGCAGCGGGCGCGGCGCTGACCAATCGCGAATCGGACCAGGTGCTGGCGCTCCAGCTGTGGCCCGAATGAGCCTGTCGCGTGGCGACATCTACTTGGTGTCGCCGCCGCCAGGCAACGATCCCAAGCGGGCGCGGGCGGTGATCGTGGTTAGCCGGCAGACCCTGTGCGACTCCAAGGCAGATAAGGTCATCTGCGCGCCGATAAACAGCAACGCCGATGGCCGATCGACCGAAGTAGCCGTGGGGGTGGACGATGGATTGAAGCACGATTCCGTCATCAACTGCGACCAGCTCATTTTGGTTCCCAAGAGTGTGCTGACGAACTATGTCGGCGCACTCTCGTCCAAGAAGATGGCCGCCCTCGGTGATGCCTTGCGAATCGCGCTGGCGGTGGAATAGGGCACCAATTACTCATCTACGTCCATCGCTCCTCGAACAATCCCAATCGCCTCCACGATCTGTTCCTGGTTGATATCGAGGTAGCAAATCGCCCGCACGCCGTCTTTGCCCGATGGCAGCAGGTGCAGCCCCCGCGCGTGGGCCCGATCCACGAACTCTCCTGCCGGCATGGTGGTTACCCGGAACCGCACGATGTTGGTTTCGACTGTTTTGGGGTCGAGTTCGATACCAGCGAAGCGACAGATGCCCTCGGCCAGCGCCTTGGCCATCGCGTGGTCCGCGGTAAGACGACCGCGGTGCTGCCGCAGCGCATAGAGCGCCCCCGCGGCGATAATCCCTCCCTGCCGGAATCCGCCACCGATCTGCTGCTTGAAGCGCCGGGCCCGCAGCACGAAATCGGCGCGGCCGCAGAGTGCTGAGCCGACCGGGGCGCCGAGTCCCTTGGAAAAACAGACGCTGACACTGTCGAAGTGCCGGGCGTATTCGCGCTCCGGAATCCCGGTGGCAGCGCTGGCATTCCAGAGTCGGGCCCCGTCGAGGTGGAGCTGGAGGCCCAGCTCCCGCGCGGCGGCGGTGACTTCCTGGATTTGATCGAGCGGCCAGACGCTGCCGCCGCCGGCGTTATGGGTGTTCTCGAGGCAGAGGAGCTTTGCCGGAGCCCGCAGCGTGGTGGGGTTGAAGGGGTGGGGCTCACCGACCGCCGCCCGGAGCTGTTCGGCGGTAAAGATGCCGCGGACACCGGGGAGGAGGCGGGGGAGCACGCCGGCGTAGGCCGCGGGGGCGCCGCCTTCACTCAGGTAGACGTGGGCCGCCTGGTCCATGAAAACGGCGTCGCCGGCTTCGGTGTGGGCGCGGATGGCCACCTGGTTGGTCATGGTTCCCGAGGGCATATAGACCGCTGCCTCGGTTCCCAGGAGTGCCGCGACCTCGGCTTCGAGGGCGTTGACCGTGGGGTCATCGCCGTAGACGTCGTCGCCCA
>JANNSC010000466.1:0-6623 GCA_031402135.1 Gemmatimonadales bacterium
GGCCGATCCAGTCGCTCAAGTCTCGCATCTCGGCGTCCCAGAGCGCCCCGGCCCGGGCCAGCACCCCATCCCGGTCGGCCGATTTGGCGTTGGCCAGGCGCAGGGCATTTCGGGTAGGAGCCAGCGCGGTCTGCAACGAATCGATGGTGGTGAGAATGGCGCCGGCGGCGCTGCGTTCAGTGGGCGTGGTTTGGGCGGCTAGGCTGCCGGCAAAGAGAAGCGAAAGTGCCGCTGCGGCTGCCGCGCGGACGGACGGGATGCACACGGGACGCAATCCTGTGGTGAGTTGGACCGTAGCGTATCCTCCCGGTATACCAGGGGGCAAGGCCGGTGTCTTTCAGAATGGAGTCTGCATGCGGATCGCGGTCGTTGCGCTCGTCCTGCTCCTCTTGTCTCCCGGATCGGTTGCGGGCCAGTACGTCCCGGCGCCCCAGGTCGCTCCGCCCACGACATCATCCGCACCTGCGCTGCGGACGATGCGCGCGGCGCGCCTCCTTGGTGCGATTCACCTCGATGGCCGGCTCGATGAAGCAGCGTGGCAGGCGGCCCCGGTGGAGCGCGACTTCACCCAGAGCTATCCCACCCAGGGCGCTCCGCCGATCGATCCGACCGAGGTGCGGGTGCTGTATGACGAGAAGGCCATTTACGTCGGCATCACGATGTTCGATTCCCACCCCGATTCGATTGCGGCCCAGCTGGCGCGGCGGGATGCGATCATGATCTACTCCGACTGGGCCCATGTTTCGATCGATTCCTATCACGACCGGCGCACCGCCTTTCGCTTTTCAGTCAATCCCCGCGGGGTCAAGAAGGATGTTTACACCTCGAACAACAGTTCCGAAGACCTGAACTGGGACGCGGTATGGGAGGTGGCCACCCGAGTGGATTCGACCGGATGGGTGGCGGAGTACCGGATTCCCCTGTCGCAGCTTCGCTTCGGCTCAGCGCCGGCGGGCGCCGAGCGCACTTGGGGAATTCAGGTAATGCGGGAAATCGCCCGGCGGAACGAGCGGGACGCCTGGTCGCCCTGGACGCCCCAGTCTCCCGGACTGGTCTCGTCCTTTGGCGACCTGACCGGATTGATTGGGGTGCGGGCGCCGCAGCGGTTGGAAGTCCTCCCCTACACCAGCTTCCGGGCCACCCACGGGCCGGGTGATCCTGCCAATCCATTCTTCAAGAGCACCGACACCAAGCCATCGGGCGGGCTCGACATCCGCTACGGTTTGCCCCAGGGACTCACCTTCACCGGTACGGTGAATCCTGACTTCGGTCAGGTGGAAGCCGATCCTGCGGTGGTGAATCTCACCGCCTTCGAGACCTTCTTTCCGGAGCAGCGGCCGTTCTTCCTGGAGGGGGGCGATGCCTTTTCCTTCGGGCGAATCCAGGTCCACAACGACTACAGCGGACAGCAGTTCTTCTATTCCCGGCGGATCGGGCGGGCGCCTCAGCGGAGCCCCTACGGGCCCGGTGTGGTGTATGCCGATGCCCCGGGTGAAACGACCATCGCCGGGGCCGGCAAAATCACCGGGCGGGCCGGTCAGTGGACCATCGGGCTGCTCGACGCGGTGACCCCGGAGGAGCGGGCGGAGCTCGCCTTTGCCAATGGGACGAGGGGAAGCACGGCGGTCGAGCCGGCCACCAACTACTTCGCGGGGCGAGCCAAGCGTGATTTCAATCAAGGCGCCTCCTCGATCGGCTTCATGGGCACCTGGACCGCGCGGGCGGTGGGAAGTCCGGTATTCACCAACCTGCTGCGCAACAACGCCTACTTTGCCGGGGTGGATTTCGAGCACAGCTGGCGGCAACGCACCTGGGTGGTCATGGGATTCCTGGCCGGCACCCGGGTAACCGGGAGCGCCCCGGTCATGGCGGCCACCCAGCAGAACAGCACCCATTACTTCCAGCGGCCCGACGCTTCCCACCTCAGCTACGACGCGACCCGCACCAGATTGGGCGGACACATCGGCGAAATCGCGCTGATCCGGAACGGGACCTGGTTCGGCTCGGCGGCGTACAAGCAGGTCAGCCCGGGGCTGGAGCTCAACGATTTGGGCTTCATGGGCCGGGCCGACTACCGGGCGTTTTCCACCATTGCGGGTTACCAGAATTACCGAGCCGGAAGGCTGTTCCGGCAGTACTACCTCGGCGTGGGAACCAATTCGGCCTGGAATTTCGGCGGGTTATCGATCTTCCAGTCGGCGCTGGCTTTCTTCAACGGCACCCTTGCAAACCTCTGGAGCGGCAATCTCAACCTGTCGGTGTCACCGGGGTATCAAAGCGACCGCTTTACCCGGGGGGGGCCGGTGGCCGATGTCCCAGCGTCGTGGAGCGCGAACGGCAGGATTTCCACCGATTCCCGAAAGCCGGTCATCCTCACGCTCGGTGGCAGCTATTCTCATGACGCTTCGGCGGCGGCGGCTCGCAGCATCTTCCTCGGCTTTGAGGCACGCCCCACCTCGTTCCTCCGCCTGAGCGTCAGCCCGAGCTACGCCAGCTCCAAGAGTACCGGCCAGTACATTCGTACGATGGATGACCCGCTGGCGACGGCGACGTACGGCCGCCGCTACGTCTTTGCCGATCTGAAGCAGACCACCGTGTCCATGACCACCCGGATCGA
This sequence comes from Gemmatimonadales bacterium, assembly GCA_031402135.1. Lineage (GTDB taxonomy): Bacteria > Gemmatimonadota > Gemmatimonadetes > Gemmatimonadales > GWC2-71-9 > JABFSM01. The sequence continues at coordinate 2,618 of JANNSC010000466.1, forward strand.
GTGGACTTTCACACCGACACTGAGCTTCCAGCTCTACGCCCAGCCGTTCCTCTCCTCAGGGCGTTACTCACGGATCAAGGAATTTGCTCGACCGGGAAGCTACGATTTTGCGGTGTATGGGGTCGACCGGGGGACGATCGCCCGAGATGCCACCAGCCGAGCCTACAGCATCGATCCCGACGGCTCCGGTGCGGCGCCGGGGTTTTCGGTGGATAACCCCGACTTCAATTTCCGGAGCCTCCGGGGCAACGCGGTGGTTCGGTGGGAGTACCGGCCGGGGTCAACGCTCTTCTTCGTATGGCAGCAGCAGCGCAGTGATGCCGAGCCGTTCGGAGACTTCGAGTTCAGCCGGGACGTGAGTGCGCTCTTTCATGCCCCGGCCACCAATGTTTTCCTGGTCAAGGCGTCGTACTGGATTGGGCGGTGAGTCAGATCACAGGCCTGGGATGGCACTCCTGGAAACGCGAGAGGCCGGCATGGCGCCGGCCTCTCAGTCTTTTCCGAACTCCCTCCCTGCTCGTGCTCCCTATTTCTTGTGCAGCGGGAAGGAAACGCCGACCATAAACGACAAGGCGCGGTTCTTGGCGGCATCATCCGCGGTGGCGGCAGCGTCGTTGTTGATGTCGATGAGCCCGAGGTCGTAGCGAGCGCCGAAGAACACCGGGCCGACACCGAGACCGGCTCCGACAATGACGGAAAAATCGGTCGACTTGAGGGTGGCGTCGAGACCCGGGTCCGAGCATTTCCCGCTGAGGCTGGTGGTTCCGTCGCTGATCTTGAAATCACACCCGCTCTTGAACCCGATGGCCGGCCCGGCATAAAACTGGGGCCGGATCTGGGTCTTGCCGGAGCTCTTCACCGGGACCAGGACCTTGAACAACAGGGGCACCTGGAGGTAGGAAATCTTGATGTTTCCATCCGCGCTTCCATCGGAGATTTTGGTCCCCTTCACGACGTAATTCACTTCGGGAGAGATGGCGAAGTTGGGGCTGAGCTGAAGCTCGGCGAAGACGCCGGCCAGAAAACCGGCGCGATTCGTCGGGTTCAGATCGGCAGCCCCCTTGCCAGAGAGCTTGGCCAACGTGATACCCCCCTGAAATCCGATACGGTGCTCATTCTGTGCGGCCGCCAGCGACGTCATGGAGGCCAGCACAACAGCCAGCGATGCGATCGTCCTGAAGTGCGGTTTCATATGGGCTTCCCTAGGTGATTGGGCGGTGTGGCTCGTCCTTGGACCACGGGGTTCAATTTCGGTCCCGGGGTGGGATTTGGCAAGACTCACGCGAGTCAAGACACAAACTTCATGGGCAATTCACGCCAGCTTCAGGGAACCAATACCGCTTCGTGGGGCAGGTGCGGACTCCGTCGCCTGCACCTGCCGCCGGATCGGGTGTGTGCCAGCGCAGCACCTACATACATTATAGGACATGACCCTCCCCCTCCTCGCCCTGCTCTTGCTGGGCCCGCCCCGCCCCGCCGGCTCCGCCCCCGACCTCCGGCTCTGGTACCGACAACCCGCCGAGAATTGGAACCAGGCGCTGCCGGTGGGAAACGGCCGGCTGGGGGCGATGGTGTTTGGCCGAACTGGCGACGAAACGATCCAGCTCAACGAAGAAACCCTCTGGTCCGGCGGGCCCTACGATCCGGTGGTGCCGGGAGCGTACCGAGCGCTTCCCGAGATCCGCCGGCTGCTGTTCGGCGGGGACATTCCCGCGGCGCACGACCTCTTCGGCCGCAGCATGATGGGCCGCCCCTACGAACAGATGAAGTACCAACCGCTGGGCAATCTCCAGCTGACCTTTCCCGGACACGAAAGCGTTACCGACTATCGTCGAGAGCTGGACCTCGACGCCGCGGTGGCACGGGTGGAGTACACGGTGGCCGGCACTCGATTTGTCCGGGAGATCTTTTCCAGCGCGCCCGCCCAGGTGATTGTCATCCGGATTTCGGCCAATCGTCCCGGAGCAGTGTCATTCACTGCCGCGCTGGAAGGGGCTCGCAACCAGACCCACTCGAACTACGGCACCGATTATTTTACGATGGACGGCATAACAACTAACACGCTCCGGCTCACCGGCAAGAGTTCGGACTACCTGGGGATCGAGGGGCGGCTCCGCTATCAGGCTGATCTGGTGGCCCGGGTGGAGGGCGGCAGCATGACGGTGGGCCGGCGGACCCTCACGGTGAGTCACGCCGATGCGGTAACGCTGGTCCTTGCCGCCGCCACCAATTTCGTCAACTATCGCGACGTAAGCGGTAACCCGGCGGCGCGGGTGGCCCGGGCGCTGGAGCGGGTGAGCGCCCGAAGCTACCCGGAATTGATGCAGGCCCACCAGACGGAACATCAAGGCTGGTTCCGTCGAGTGAACCTGCAACTCGGTTCCGGCGTGCCCGAGGCCGACAGCTTGCCCACCGACCTTCGGATCAAGCGGTTTGCCGCCTCGGCGGACCCGGGTCTGCTGGCGCTGTACTATCAATTTGGGCGCTATCTGCTGATTGCGAGTTCTCGGCCGGGCACCGAAGCGGCCAACCTGCAGGGCATCTGGAACGACAACTCCAACCCGTGGTGGGACTCCAAGTACACCGTCAACATCAACTTGCCGATGAATTATTGGCCGGCCGAGTCGGGCAATCTGGCCGAGCTGGTTGGACCGCTGGAGAAGCTGGTGGGGGAGGTGGCCGAGGCGGGCACCGCAACAGCCCGGGAGCATTGGGGTGCGCGGGGCTGGGTGCTGCATCAGAACACCGATCTGTGGCGCTCGACCACGCCGATGGACGGGCCGTCCTGGGGCGCCTGGCCGGTGGGCGGGGCGTGGCTGATGACCAACCTGTACGAGCGCTATCGGTATTCGGGAAACCGAGCTGATCTTGAGCGAATCTATCCATTGCTGCGGGATCAGACCCGGTTCCTGCTGGATATTCTGGTGGAGGACCCGAAGCGCGGCTGGCTGGTGACAGCGCCTTCGAATTCACCGGAGAATTTCCCCAAGTGGCCGGGCAATGGGCTGTTCTTCGACGAAGTGAGCGGTTCCAAGCTCAGTGCCCGCACCATGACCGCCGGGCCGACGATGGACATGCAGATTGTCCGGGAGGTCTTGGCGGAATTCGACGAGGCGGCCACCCTGCTAACCCGCGATTCCGCCTTGCTGGCGGAAGCGAGGGCGGCCCGGCCGAGGTTGGCACCCAATCAGATCGGCAAGCATGGCCAGCTGCAGGAATGGCTGGACGATTGGGACGAGATCGAGCCGGAGCATCGGCATCTGTCCCATCTGTGGGGACTGTATCCGGGGCGGGAAATCACCCCGGAATCGTCACCGGCATTTTCCGCGGCAGCGGCGGTAACGCTAACCCGGCGGGGCACCGGGGGGTGCGGCTGGTCTTACGGCTGGAAGGCGGGCTTGCGGGCTCGGCTGTACGACGGGGCGGCGGCGCTGGAGCAATTGCGGGCATTGCTCACCAAGTCCTCGCTGCCAAACATGTTTTCGCTCTGCGGCAGGGCGCTGCAGGTGGACGGCAACCTCGGCGCGACGGCGGCAATCGCCGAAATGCTGCTGCAATCGCATCGGGACGAGATCCATCTGCTGCCGGCGGTGCCGGCAGAGTGGGCCAGCGGATCAGTGAGGGGACTTCGGGCCCGGGGGGGCCTTACGGTGGACCTGGCGTGGGCCGATGGCCGGCTCAGCGAGGTGGAGTTGCAGGCGAACCAGCGCCGCCGAGTGGTGCTGGTGGCCAAGGGTGCCGCGGCTGTGACCTCCGCCGGCCGCCGGGTTCGGTTCGAGCGGGTGGGAGCGGATCGAATCGGGTTCGTGACCGAGGCGGGCGTGCGTTACCAGATTGGGTTTGGGCGGTGAATCGACGGCAACGAAGCCTCTCACACGCTATCGCGCAGCATGACACCGGCACGTCCCTGGTCGGCCGCTTGTAACGCCTGATCGGCCCCCCGGGCCGCCAACGGCCGACCCGGGGGGAACCCGCGGCCTGGTTACTGGGAAGCGACCGCGGCGCC
>JANNSC010000467.1:0-1884 GCA_031402135.1 Gemmatimonadales bacterium
CGCTGCCACCCGGACACTTTCGGTGCGCCCTGTTGACCGTTCGCCAGAAACCCTGCTTGATCCGGGCCAAGTGCTTCCTCCGGCCGGGCACTTCTCACCCCTCCCCCGCTCACCACCCGTCTTCACCCGGTAGGGCTGCGCTGGTTCCCGGTCCGTCCACCAGTCGGATGGATCGAGCCAATGGGAAAGGATGGAAGGCTCGTCCTCCCGATCAACGTGCAATGGGTGGGGTGTCATGAACCGATTTCCAATCGCACTCGCGGCCGTGGCCATCCTGGGCTCAGCGGGCACCGGCCACGCCCAATCACCGAACTCGCCCCTGGCCTCCGGGTGCCTGCTGCTGACCCAGGCCCACTGCGTCGGCGCAATGTTTCCCTCGGGTCGAGGCGCAGCCAGGATCCCCACGCTCCTTCCGCGCCAGACGCCCCAGGCCCGGGCCGCCGGGGCCTATATGAACATCGGCTTTGATGGGCTGGCCGATTTTGGCTGGTCTTCCGATCCGAATGTCGGTTCACTTCAGCTGGGCGATCACGATCCCGCTGTCCGTGGCTTCACCATCCCCAACGTCGAACTCACCTTGGACGGGGCGGTGGATCCCTACTTCAAGGGATTCGCCAACATCGTGTACAAGCTCGACGCCGCCGGTGAAACCGGTGTCGAACTGGAGGAGGTCTATGTTTTGACCACCTCCCTGCCCCATAATCTGCAGATCAAGGGCGGCCAGTTCTTCACCGAATTCGGCCGACAAAACCCCCAGCATCCGCACTCCTGGTCGTTTGTGGACCAACCGCTGGTGCTCAACCGCATGTTTGGCCCCGATGGGCTCCGCAGTCAGGGCGTGCGAATCTCCTGGCTGGCCCCCACCCCGTGGTATACCGAGGCGATGGTAAGCGTCATGAACAGCGCCGGCGGGACGACCTGGAGTTTCCGCTCCGATGAATCATCGGAGATCCACGGCGGCGCTCCGCTCGATCGGCAGGTGCTTCGATTGGGAGACATGCTGGTGGTTCCCCGACTCGCCACATCGTTCGAGTTGACCTCAACCCAAACTCTGGTGTTGGGAGCCTCGGCGGCGTTCGGCCCCAACAACTCCGGACCCAGTGCCAAGACCCGGATCTACGGTGCCGATCTGTACTGGAAATGGAAGTCCGCCACCGCGGCCCAGGGATTTCCCTTCCTGTCATTGCAGGCCGAGCTCCTCTCCCGGCGCTACGACGCGGCGAGCCGCCCCGCCGTGGAAGATCCTGGAGTGACCCTTCCGGGAGAAACGCTCCGCGACCGGGGCGGTTACGCTCAAGTGCTCTGGGGGGTCAAACCGCGCTGGGTGCTCGGGCTGCGCGGCGACTGGGCCGATGGAGACGCGGCGGCCTTCGAGGTGCCCCTCCGCGCCCAGCGGACCAGGATCTCTCCCAATTTGACCTGGTACCCAAGTGAGTTTTCCAAACTGCGGCTGCAGTACAACTATGACGATCGTAATGGGGTAGGCACCGACCATTCCCTATGGATGCAATTCGAATTCATCCTGGGCGCGCACGCCTCCCATAAATTCTAAAGGGGTTTCTGAGGTCTATGAAGACGTTCGCACTGGTATACACCATCTCCGCGACGCTGGTTGCCGCCCCGGGTCCCAGCCCCGCATTCGGCGGCCTGCTCAAGGTCGTGGCAACCACCCCGGATCTCGCAGCCATTTCCAGGGCCATCGGTGGCAATGCGGTCGAAGTCGTTGCGCTCGCGAAGCCCACCGAGGACCCCCACTTCGTGGACGCCAAGCCGAGCCACATTGTCACCCTGAATCGCGCCGATGTGTTGATCGAGGGCGGGGCCGAGCTCGAAATCGGCTGGCTGCCATCACTCCTGGAAAGCGCCCGCAATCCCCGGATCGCC
>JANNSC010000468.1:0-10751 GCA_031402135.1 Gemmatimonadales bacterium
CCCCAACGTTGAACGCAACCCGACCGAATCGGGGCGCTGGCGGCTCGAGGCGGCGATCAGCGACTTGATCGTGGCGGCTTCAGCGGAGGCGAGGCGGAGCACTTCGAGGACGAAGTTGTAGGTCGCCGAGACCCGGGTTCGGAAATCTGCATGGGAATAGGCCTCGCTGAGAATCGACATCCGACCGCGCAACCCGGTCCAATTGGTTCCGAACCGGGGGCGCGCGTCGTAGGTTTCCCAGCCCTGCGCGAGCGAATCGGGATCGGCGTTGCGGAAGTTTCCGTAGGAAAAGACTTCCTGTTGGTGCCGAGTCCGCATCCGGGCCCGCACCTCGGGAAGGAACTTGTCGCGCATGTAGTCGTTTGCCGGGGAGGAGTTCGGGTTGAGGCCGGTGGCGTAGGTCAGCACATAGCCGTGGTAGCTGCCATCGGTGGTGTGCAGATCGATGAACAGGTCGGGGTCCCAGGCCAACAAGAGTGCCGCGCTGGCGCGGGTTTCCGGCGCGTCCTGCTTGACATAATCCCGATTCAGGTCGAGACCCTGGCCATTGGACCGGAGGCCGACACTCGGGGGTCCGTTTTGGCTGCCCCGATTCCGCTGTTGGGGTCCGAAGGCCTCGTTGCCGTCGGCGTTATAGATCGGCACCACCACCAGCACGATGCTGTCCAGCAGAGTACGGAGCACGCCCAGAGTCAGGTCGCGAAGCAGCATCTGCACCGCCTCTTTCCCCTCGACCTCTCCGGCGTGGATGTTACCCTGGATGTAGATCACCGGCTTTCCGGAGCGATGCGCGTCAGCGGGGCTGTCCAACAGCGGTCGGGAGGCGAGGACGTAGGGTAGCGGGCGCCCCTGTGGGCTCAACCCGAGCCGGCCAACCCGAATACCGGCGCCGAGGCGCTGCAGCGAATCGACAAAGCCAAGGACGTCGGCGTGGCTGGATGTTTCAGCGTAGTCGGTCCGCTCGGCCCGGGTCAATTGGGCCGCAAGCGGTGTAACGAGAAGCAGGGGGAACAGCAGAGCTGCACGCATGGTTGAAATGTAACGGCGGGTGGGTGGGTGGGCAGGTGGTCGATTGTTCACCCACCCACCCGCCGGTCATGCCCCCGTTCTAGAACATGCTCCAGAGGTACTGATTGGTCACTTCATGGTGGAACTGGATTTCGGGAATCTTGATCTGGGTGCCCAGCGCCTTGGGACAGCGCTCGGCCGAGGCCAGCTTCAAATCGGCGTAGCGCTTGTGGACCGCCTCCCCCAACACGTCTGCCGCGACCTTGCTGCCTTTGAAGAGCCGGATGGCATCGTAGATGTTGTCGGGGAGAAAGCGGGTGCGATCCCGACGCTTCTCGCCGTCGTCCTTCTCGATTGGCCCTTCGAAGCCGATCTTGAACATCGTGTAGATGGCGAGGTAGGGATTGGCATCGGGCGCGATCGAACGCACCTCGATCCGGGCCGATTTTTCATTCCCCAGCGGAATCCGAATCATGGATCCGCGGTCCACCGCCGAAGCCTTGATCTGGTTGGGTGCCTCGAAATGGGGATCGAGCCGGCGGTAGGCATTCACGCTGGGATTGAAGAGCAGACAGCTGTCCTGTCCGCTAGTCAGAATCCGGTCGATAAACTTCCAGCCCAGCTTGGAGAGCTTGTCGGGTCCCTTCGGGTCATGGAAGAGGTTTTTTCCCTTCTGACTGACCGAGAGGTTGGTGTGCATCCCGCTGCCGTTGACCCCGGTCACCGGTTTGGGAAGGAAACATGCGGTCATGTCGAGCCGGGCCGCCACCTGGCGGCAGATTAGCTTGTACAACAACACCTGATCCGCCGCGATACTCGCCTCGGTGTAGGAGTAATTCATCTCGAATTGTGACGGCGCCACCTCGGGGTGGTCCTTCTCATTGGCGAACCCCATGGCGCGTTGCACTTCCGCCGCGGTATCGATGAAGCTGCGGAGGGCATCACCGGGGAGCGAGTGGTAATACCCGCCGGTGCTGATGAACTCGAACTTTCCGGTTTCGTGGTAATGGCGCTCCGCGTCCCTCCCCTTGAAGAGGAAACCCTCGATTTCATTGGCGGCATTGCAGAGGTAGCCTTCCTTCTGATACATCCGCTCGAGGTAGCTCTTGAGCTTGGCCCGCATGTCGGCGACGTACGGGGTGCCGTCCTTTTCCAGTACATCGGCAAAGACCAGCACCTTGCCCGGCCCGAAGATGTCCGAGGGGAGCATGTAGAATGCCGGCCAATCGATGGCCAGGCGAAGATCCGACTCCGCCTGCTGGGAGAAGCCCCGGATGGAGGAGCCGTCAAAGGTGAGATTGTCGGCCGATTTGAGCAGAAATTTCTTGTCATAGTCGAGCATGTGGAGCCGGCCTTCAAGGTCGGCAAAGCACACGGTGACCGCCTTGATCCGCTTCTCCTCGGCGAGGTACTTCATCCGTTTGTCGCGGAGTTTGTCGGGAGAAGTGCGGGACAGGCGTTCGGCCTTCGCCTCGAGGTTCATCTCCTCGAGTCGGTCGTAGGGAATTTCGAGAAAGTCTCTGAGATCGCTGCTCATGGGGCGGGCTCCGCGCAGGCCAGGGGGTAATGGTATCCCCGTAACCTAGTGCGGATAGGCTAAAAAATCAACGGACTACGATTATTCACGGTAAAATTACCATAAACCACAGGCTATTTAGTCTTTGATGTGTCCGGTGGGGAGGCTCTGGAGGTTGAGGCCGGACTTCCGGGCTGGGTCGCTGGGCCACCTGAGGGTACCCGGCCTCCCTCTGTTGGCCGGACCTCCGCCCCGGGCTGGAGCCGATCGGTCCCCCCGATCACCACCAGTTCACCCAGCAACAGGCCGCTGGTAATTTCGACCGATCCCGGGGTCCGCACGCCGAGCGAGACTTCCCGGCGTTCCGCCTTGGTGCCCTTGATCACCCAGACAAACATCGCGCCGGCAAATGGGCTGACGGCCTCCTCGGGGATTACCAGCGCAGTCGGCCGGGTGGCGGTCTCCAGCCGGGCCTCGATGAACATCCCGGCCTGGAGTTCCCTGGTCGAGTTGGAGACCAATGCCTTGATGGTGATGGTGCGGCTGGGGAGTTGGACCAGAGGATCCACGAAGTCGACGGTCCCTTCGAAATCGCGCCCCGAGAGTGCCGCCACCCGAAACAGAACTTTCTGGCCCAGCTTCAGACGCTCGGCATACCGCTCCGGCACCTGGAAGACCGCCCGCTGGGGGTTGAAGGTCTGCAGCGTGATGAGGCGGGTGCTGTTGTTCAAATAGTCGCCCAGACTGGCAAGCCGCTGGCCGGTCACGCCGGAGAATGGAGCCCGCACCACGGTGCGGTCGAGCCGGAGCTCGAGGAGGTCGAGCCCAGCCTGGGTGCTCCGCATCTGGGCTTCGGCCCGCTCCACATCGGCGGGCGCGGCTGCCTTGTCGGCAAGGAGCGCTCTGGTGCGGGTGAGGGCCTGCTGAGCGAGGTCCCGGTCGGCCTGGGCCCGGGCAACCTGCGCCTTGAGTTCGCCGTCGTCCACCCGGAAGAGCGGGCGCCCCTTGGCAACCTCCGCCCCTTCGCGAACCAGGATCTCGACCAATCGGCCGTCCACCTCAGGGCGGAGCTGGATTGACTGGAGTGGCTCGATCTGGCCGGTCGCGGTGATTGCGTCTACCACGGTATCGGCCTGCACCTGCACAACTTCCACCGGGACCGGTCCACCCCGGCCGCCCCCTCGTGCGCCACCTCCGGCGCCACCAGCAGGCGGCGCAGCGGTGGAACCGCCACACGCTCCAGCGACGGCAGCCAGCAACATAAGCGTCAGCCGTTTCACGAGGGATCCTTATCGCTGAAGAGCCGACGGCCAAGGATGGCTTCGAGCCCGGCGAGGGCAAGGCGGGCGGCGTACCGCGCTTGCACCAGGTCGGATTGCGCTTCGGTCAGGCGCGACTGGGCGTCGAGGAGGTCGAGAATCGTGCTGGCACCGGCCCGGTAGCGAGCCTCCTGCACCCGGAAAGTCTCCCGCGCCACGACCACTCCCTGCGAGGAATAGTCGGTGGTGGCTCGAGCGGTCTGGTACGCCTCCCACGCCGAGGTCACGTCCGCTTCGGCGGCCCGCTCCAGGTCGGCCCGGGTGGCCCGCGCCAGGTCCCGGGCGTTCTTGGCCCGGGAGTAGGCCAATTCGCGCTGACCGTTATCCCAGAGCGGAAAGCTCAAGCTGATGGTGAAGGTGCGACGGGTGAGGCCGACGGGATAGAAATTGTCACCGAAGGTGGTTTCATTGGCGCTCAGGAACAGTTGGGGGAGGTAGCTCCCCCTGCGGGCGCGGACCGCCGCCTCGGCGGAGCGCTGGTTGGCGCGGGCAACCCGGTATTCGGGCCCCTGCTCCACCGCCTGGTTCATCGCGTCGATGAGGCTGAGCGGCAAATCGGGGGCGCGAGCGGTGTCGAGCGGCATGGCATCCACCCCGCCTTGGGCCCCGACTCGCTGGCCCAGCACCAGCCGGGCGACGCGGAGCCGAGCTTCGTCCTGGAGCAGCCCAACCTGGGCCCGGTTGAGCTCGAGCAGGAGCTGGAGCGAATCGGTTTGCACCGCTGCGCCGCTCAGGACCCGGGCCCGGGCGACGACCAATTGTTCCTGAGCCCGGCGCACCCGATCGCGAGAGACGTCCACCAACTCCCGGTTGCTGAGTACCGAGTAGTAATCGGCTTCGGTGGTCAGCGCCGTCAGGAACCGCTGCTGCTGCTCACCGGCTCGGGCACTCTCGAGATCGGCACCGGCCTGGCTCAGCGTAGCAAACTTGCGACCACCGGCGAAGAGCTCGAATCGGGCATCGATCCGGGCGGTGGCGCTGGTCCGGGCCGGGGCCCCGGTACCGACATTGAACTGGCTGGTGGAGAACGAGGTGTAGTCGGAACTGACCGAGATCGACGGGAGTACCATGGCGCTCATGGCAGCCCGGCGAGCCCATGCTGCATTGTCGACTGTCCCGAGGGAGCGCACGTAGCTGGGGTCGAGCCGCGCGGCACGGCTCAACGCCTCGGCGAGGCTGATCCGGGGGACCGAATCGGCGGTGGTTCCCGAAGCGAGCGCGGCAACGGCAAGGAGCAATCCGGTCATTCGGCGCCGACCGGGCGGGGCGATGCCGCGGCGGCGCGGTGCCGGACACGCTTAACCCGCACCCGAAATCCTTCCATCAACGAGTACACCACCGGCACCAGGAATAGCGTGAGTGCCGTCGAGAATAGCACCCCGCCGACGATGGCGTAGCCGAGCGGACGGCGGCTTGACGAGCCGGCGCCCAAGCCCAGTGCAATGGGGAGCGCCCCCATGATGGTGGCGACCGAGGTCATCAGGATGGGGCGGAGCCGAATTCGACCGGCCTCGAGGAGCGCCGCCACGATGTCCATCCCGCGTTCGCGAAGCTGGTTGGTATACTCAACCAGCAGAATCGAATTCTTGGTGACCAGTCCGATGAGGAGGATCATCCCGATCTGGCTGTAGAGGTTGATGCTCGACTTGGCGATAAACAGGGTAAACAGCGCACCAGTCACCGCAAGCGGCACCGCCATCAGCACCGTGAAGGGGTGCACGATCGACTCAAACTGCGAAGCCAGCACCATGAACACAAACACCAGTGCAAGCAGGAAGGCAAAGTAGAGGGAGGAGCCGCTCTCCCGGAGTTCCCGGGACTCGCCACCGAGCGCGGAGGTGGAGCCGGAGGGGAGCACCTCAGCGGCGATTGTTTCCAGGGAGTCGAGGGCCTCACCCAACGTGAAGCCCGGGGCAAGGCCTGCCGAGAGCGTGGCCGAGCGAACCCGCATGTAATGGTTGAGCTGCCGGGGACCGACGCCTTCCTTGACGGAGGCCAGTTGTTGCAAGGTGATGAGTTCGCCGTTTCGGCCCCGCACCGACAGCGAGCTCATATCGGTCGGGGTAGCCCGCTCCTCCGGGCTCATCTGCACCATCACGTAATACAACTTGTTGTTCCGACTGAAGGTGCTGGCGCGCTGTCCTCCGAGCATCGCCTGCAGGGTGTTGGCCACGTCACGGATCGGTACGCCGAGATCTTCGGCGCGGTCGCGCTGATAGGAGACCGCGAGTTCCGGCTTGTTGACCCGAAGGTCGGTGTCGACGTTGGTAAGGCCAGGCACCTGACGGGCCCGGCGAATCAGGGCGTCCATACCGACGGAGAGGGAGTCGAAATCCGGATTGCGGAGAATGAACTGGACCGCCGATCCAAAGCCCCCGAACGCCGGAGGATTGTTGGCAAAGGCCTGAACTCCGGAAATCCGGGAGAGCTGCGGCCGGAGGATTTCGATAATGTCCTGGGCGGACCGTTTGCGCTGCGACCAATCCACGAATCGCACGAAGATCTGCCCGCCACTCACCCGCCCGCCGCTGCCGCCACCGAAGCCGCCACCGACGGTGCTGGTGTAATTATCGATTTCGGGAATTCCGGAGAGGAGCTGCTCGACCTGGCGTTGATACTGGTCGGTGAACGCGAGGGTGGAGCCCTCGGGCGCGGTGATCTGGATCTGGATCTGACCGCGATCCTCGGGAGGAACAAACTCGCGCTTGAGGTTGAAGAACGCCACGATCGCCAGACCGACCATCGCGGCGCTGCCCCCCAGCACGAGGCCTCGGTGGCGGAGTGCTCCGGCCAGGGCGCGCTCATAGGCGGTGGCAGTGAATTGGAAGCTCTGTTCGAGGGTCTGATAAATGGCGCCGTGCCGGGGCTGGACCCGGAGGAGCTTGGCGCAGAGCATCGGGGTCAACGTGAGCGCGACGAAGCCGGAAATGGCCACCGACGCGGCAACCGCGATGCCGAATTCGTTGAAGAGACGCCCGGTACTGCCCTTGAGGAAGGCGAGTGGGGTAAACACCGCCACCAGTGAGATGGTGGTGGCAATCACCGCGAAGGCGATTTCCCTGGTCCCGTCTCTGGCGGCCTGTTCCGGAGGCTCGCCAAGTTCCTCCTGGTGCCGGAAGGCATTCTCGAGAACGATGATGGCATCGTCTACCACGATGCCAATGGCCAGGGTGAGTGCCAGCAAGGTCAGGTTGTTGATTGAAAAATTGAACGCATTCATCACCGCGAAGGTGGCGATGATCGATGCCGGGATGGCCAGTCCGGGAATGACGGTCGCCCGGACGTTTCGGAGGAAGACGAAGATGATCAACACCACGAGGCCAGCCGCCAGGACGAGGGTTTCCTCGGCTTCCTTGATCGAGCGCTTGACGTAGGTTGACTGGTCGTAGCCCGAGGTGGCCGTGACACCGGGTGGCAGGGCCGCCTGCAGGCTGGGCATTGCCTCCTTGATAGCATCGGCCACCTCAACCAGGTTCGACTTCGATTGGCGCACAATCGAAAGCCCGACCGCCGGCCGACCGTTGAATCGAAAGAAGCTGCGCTCGTCTTCGGCCCCCAGTTCCACCTTCGCAATGTCGCCCAGCTTGACGACCTGAGCAGTGCCGCTGGACACGACCATTGCGGCAAACTCCTCGGCGGTCCGAAGTTCACCAAGCGAGCGCACCGAGAACTCGCGCTGCTCCGATTCGATGCGTCCGGCTGGAATTTCGACGTTGCGCGCCTGAATGGCGCGTACCACTTCCTGCACCGTCAGATCGTGCGCGGTCAGGGCGCTGGGTGAGAGCCAAATCCGCATGGCAAAGCGTCGCTCGCCCCGAATATCGGCCCGGGCCACGCCCGGTACGGTTTGCAGCCTCGGCTTGAGGATGCGATCGGCAATTTCGGAGAGCTGCAACAGGTCGTGCTGGGTCGACTCGAGGCCGATAAACATGATCGGGCGAGCATCGGCGTCCTGCTTGTTCACCACCGGATCTTCGATTTCCTGGGGCAGCCGCCCGCGGACCCGGGACACGATATCCCGGACGTCCTGTGCGGCATCTTCGATGGGGCGACTGAGGTTAAATTCGAGGTTGATGTTGGAGGATTGCTCCGAGCTGCTGCTGGTCATGGTCCGGAGGCCCTCGAGCGAGGCCAGCTGCTCCTCGAGCACATCGGTGACCGCAGACTCCATCACCGCCGGATTGGCCCCCCGGAGGGTTACCGACACCGAGACGATCGGCGGGTCAACGTCGGGAAATTCCCGAACCGCCAGCTGAGAAAATCCGAGGACGCCGAAGAGCACCAGCGCGGCGCTGATCATGGTGGCGAAGACCGGCCGCTGTATGGCGATGTCGGACAGGTTCATGCGGGCACCACGTCGAGGCCATTGGGAAACTGTGTGCCTATCGTACGTCCCTGTGAACCACCTCGTTGAACTCTATCCGGGGGAGCCATGGCTGAGAAGCTGAGTTCGCGGCAACTGGCCCAATTGGCGGTCCTGGAACCGCTTCCGGCCCGGTTCCAGCAGATTCACCGACTGATCGAGGAAATTGCCGGCCTCAGGGCGGACGAATCGGTCGTCCGCCGGCTCTGCCGGATCCTCGATGAGGCCAAAGCCGCCACCAATACTGTCGGACTGACCGCCCTCTCGGACACCATGGGGGTCATGGGGACCATTGCTCGGCGAAACGCGGGGATGCAGATGAAGATCAGGGGACTGCGCGAGGGACTGGGAAGCCTCAAAGTCAACTATGAAGGCGCCTTCCGGTCGGCCAAGATGCCGCTCCCTCCGATCGCCGGGAACCCCCCGAACGGCGCCTAGCGTTTCCGGGCGACAAGGCGATCAATGAGCGGCCCCGACATCAACACCACCATGGCGTTCACAATGGCCCCAACCAGCAGGGTCACGTAGGTCAGCGCAAAGAGGATCATCCCGGCGCCTAAACCAGCGAAAACGACTCCCAAAAGCTTCATAGCCCCCCCCACAATTGGGCAGTATGTTACTCCGTTACCCAGCCGGGTCGCAACACCCGGAGGGCTGGTTCTCCTCCACCTTCAAAGTCTTGAGGCAGGAACGATGCGGACCCTTCAGTTGTTCACCTTTGCGGCCATCGCCGCCGCGCCCCTTCAGGCCCAGGGCTATCCTGCCGACCCCGACAAAAAGGCGGCCGGGGGAGGCATGCTTCCGGCAGGCTGGTCGGCTGCACTTGACCGGGCCACTGCGAATTTGGCCGACGTCAAATTCGTGACGATGGCGCCCGGCTTCCACGCCACGACCGGCCCTGCGGTGATCCTCTATCGCGCCGAGGACGCTGTCACCGGTTCGTTCCATACCTTGGCGACATTTCATCAGACCAAGGCCCCAACCCACCCAGAGGCGTATGGACTCATCGTGGCCGGCAAGGACTTGAACGGCGCTGGCCGGAGCTATATGTATTTCATTGTCCGGGGTGACGGGAAGTTCATGATCAACAAGATGGAAGGCAGCACCCGCACCGTCATTGTGCCGTGGACCGAGAACGCAGCCCTGGTCAAGCAGGACCCGACCAGCGGCACCGCGGCCAACAAGCTGGAAATCGACGGCAAGATCGATCCGAGCAAGATCAGCTTCAAGGCCAACGGCAAGGTGGTGCATGACATGCCGGCCGCGGGAGTGAATCTGGAGGGAGTGGTGGGGCTCAGGATCAACCACAACCTCGACGTCCACATCACCGATTTCGCCGTGCACAAGATGTAGCACGCCGGTGCGCGCTCAGGCGCTCTTGATTCTGGTCCAGAGTTCGTCCCACAATCCGCTCGCCCGGCCGAGATCCTTCTGGAGCTCGATCCGGGCGAGTTCGTTTTCGGAGGGATAGGGAACCGGATCGGGGATGAGCGGCATCGCCGCCTGATTGGGCGTGCCGTAGCCGATGGCGGTTGCGATGGACGCGGCGACCTCGGGCCGAAGGATGAAATTGATGAACTCGTGGGCGGCGCGGGGGTGCGGCGCTGGCCGGGGTACTATGAGGGAGTCGACGTACATTGCCGCGCCTTCCTTGGGGAGCATCCAGGAAATCTCCGGCTGCTCCTTCTTCGCTTGGGCGGCGTCTCCGTCCCAGAGCTGGGCGATCCACACATCTCCTGCAATCAGCTGGGACTTGACCGGGGCGGAGATGTAGGCCTTGAGGTTGGCTTTTGCGGCGACGGCATCGAGGCGGGCCTGCTCCAGTTCGGCCGGGTCGATCGAGTTGAGGGAGTGGCCCCGGTAGCGCAGGAATGCTCCGATTACGTCCCGCTGATCATCGAGCATGGTCATCTTGCCGCGGTAGCGCGGATCGAGGAAGACGCCCCACCCCTCCGGGGCGGCGTTCACCAGATCGGTCCGCCACGCCACCCCTGACATTCCCCACGCCCACGGCACGGTGTAGGCATCCTCGGGGTCGAATGCCAGCTTCCGGAACAGCGGTCCAATATTGCCGAGGTTAGGGAGGTAGCGACGGGAAAGAGGGGCAAGGAGATTGCTGTCGGTGAGCACCGGCAGCAGGTAATTGGTGCACACGATCAGGTCATACCCGGTCGCGCCGGCCTGGAGCTTGGCCACCATTTCTTCGCCGCTCTCGAAGGTGTCGTAGGTCACCCGTACCCCGAATTCCTTTTCGAAGGCCGGCACCACATTCGGCGCGATGTAATCGGACCAGTTGTAGATGTTGAGCTTCGGTTCGATCGGCCCCAGCTCGGCGCTGCCGGCTCCGGGGGCGTTCCCGGCGCCACGTCCACAGGCGCCGGCCAGCGCGGCGACCGCAGGAACGCCGGCGGCAAGGGCGGCGGCGCGCTCGAGAAACTCGCGGCGAGATGGCGACATCACGCTCTTCGATTCATCCCGGCGTGGGCCGGAGCGGGCGTTCCCGGGTCAGGCGCTGCGCGGTCCAGATCAAAACCGACGTCAGCAG
>JANNSC010000469.1:0-6713 GCA_031402135.1 Gemmatimonadales bacterium
CAGCTGCGGCACATCGCCGAAGCGGAACCGGAGCGACTCTCCGGCAACGTGCTGCTCCGGCCCGCCATCGAGAGCGCCATTCTTCCCACGGTGGCGTACACTGCCGGGCCGGGCGAACTCCGCTATCTCGCGCTGGCGGAACCGGTCTACCAGCTGCTGGGAATCCACCGCCAGCTGCCGGTGCCCCGCTGGTCGGGGCTGCTGGTCGAGCCGAGGGTCACCCGGCTTTTCGCCAAGTTCGGGACCTCGCTGGAGGAGCTTCGAGCCGAGGGGACGGCGCTGGAAACCCGGCTGGCCCGGGCGGCCCTTCCGGAGGGGACCGACGCAGCCTTTGGCGCCCTCCGGAACGCCATCGCCAGCGCCTACGCGCCGATCATCGGGGCCGCCACCTCGGTCGATCCCACCCTGGAGCGACCCGCCATGTCGGCGAAGGGGCAGGCGCTTGTGGCGGTGGACAAAATCGAAAAAAAGCTGCTCCGCCACGCCCTGAAACGGGAGAGTGTTGAACTGGCCCAGGTAACCCGGGCCCGGCTGTCCCTGCGACCGGAGGGCAAGCCGCAGGAGCGGGTGATTTCCATGGCCGGCTTCCTGGCCCGCTACGGCATGGGAGTGCTCAGCGCCACCGGGGCCCACATCGAGGCGTGGTACGCCAGCGCTCTTGAAGCCGCCTCGCCGACCACCTAGACTCGACCCATGGCCTTCCTCGGTTTTGTCCTGCTGATTGTCCTGATCATCCCGATCTTCGCGATTCTTACCGACTCGCCGATGGGCCGGGCGTTGGCCCGCCGGCTTGAAGGCCGCAACGCCCCGGCACCGGAGCTCACCGAGCTGGTGCAGCGGGTGGAGATGCTCGCCGGCGAGGTCGACGACCTCTCCCGGGCGGTGGAAACGCTGCGGGAGGAGAATCAGTTCTTTCAGCGACTGCTCGAGGAGGGCGGCGAAAAACCACCCCAGCTTCCGCGCCCGCTCCCCTGACCGGCCCGAAGCGCGGCGCGGCGGTCCTGGTCGCCGCAGGAATCCTTTTCAGCCGGCTGGCCGGACTGGTCCGGCAGCGGGTTCTGGCGCATTTTCTCGGCCTCTCCGACGCCGCCGACGCCTTCACTGCGGCGCTCCGCATCCCCAACTTCCTCCAGAATCTTTTCGGCGAGGGCGTGCTCAGCGCCTCGTTCATCCCGGTGTACGCGCGGCTGAATTCCGAAGGGCGGCACCAGGAGGCCCGACGGGTGGCGGGGGCGGTGGCGGGGCTGCTGGGCCTGGTGGTGGCCATTCTGGTGGCCGTGGGCGTCACCGCGGCACCTTGGCTGCTTCAGCTCTTGTTCCCGGGCTTCACCGGTGCCAAACGAGATCTCGCTGTCCTGCTCTCCCGGATCCTCTTTCCGGGCACCGGGCTGCTGGTGCTGTCGGCATGGTGCCTCGGTGTCCTCAACAGTCACCGCCACTTCTTTCTTTCCTACGCCGCACCGGTCATCTGGAATATTGCCATCATTTCAGCAGCGCTTCTGGCACCCGCCGGGAAGAGCGCCGACGCCATTGTGGTCTGGGCGGCTTGGGGAGCGGTGGCCGGGAGCTTTCTGCAGTTTGCCATTCAGCTACCGTCGGTCCGGCGGCTGGCCGGTGGCATTTCGCCCTCGCTCGATACCGGCGACCCCGGCGTGCGGGTGGTCCTGGGGAGTTTCTTTCCCGCTTTTGTCAGCCGCGGCGTCGTCCAGATCAGCGCCTTCGTCGACTCCATTCTGGCGAGTTTTCTGGGCGCCGGCGCGGTGGCGGCGCTGGGCAATGCCCAGATGCTGTATTCGCTCCCCATCAGTCTGTTCGGCATGTCGGTGGCGGCGGCCGAGCTTCCCGAACTCGCGGTGGCCGCCGGCGGAGAGGACACAGGGTATAAGGCACTGCGGAGCCGGCTGGAACAGGCCCTGAGCACGGTGGCCTATTTCATTGTTCCGTCGGCGGTGGCCCTCGCCAGCCTGGGCAATGTTCTCGCTGGCGCGGTGTACCAGACTGGGGCGTTCCGCCGGGAGGATGTCCGGTTCGTCTGGATGATCCTTGCCGGGTCCGCCATTGGCCTCCTGGCGACCACCTTGGGCCGGCTGTATTCCTCGGCGTGGTATGCCCTGCGCGACACCCGAACGCCGCTCCGATTTGCCATCGTCCGGGTGCTGCTGACCACCATCCTGGGATGGTTTGCGGCCCTCCAGCTCCCCAGCCTGCTGGGCGTCCCGCCGTCCTGGGGAACGGCGGGCCTGACCGCCTCGGCCGGCATTGCGGGCTGGGTAGAATATTTTCTGCTTCGGCGAAGCCTGGAACGGCAGATCGGATTGACCCGGCTCGATGCTCGAATGGCGGGACGGCTCTGGGCATCTGCACTTGTCGCTGCCGGTGTGGGCTGGGGCGTGTTGCTCCTGCTGCAGGATCGTCCCGGGCCGGTGCTCACCGCGGCGGCGGTGCTGCTCCCCTACGGGGTGGTGTATTTCAGCGGGACCTACCTCCTCGGAGTGCCGTTCGCACGGGGGCTGGCCACCCGGTATCTGCGACGGGCATGATGCTCACCGGGATTCCCGAAACGCTGCAGCGCACACTCGATTCGCTTCCCGACGGCCCCGGCGTGTATCTCTGGAAAGACCGTAACGGCGTGGTGCTCTACGTCGGCAAGGCGAAAAGCCTTCGCAGCAGAGTGCGCAGCTACGTTCAGAGTGACCACGCCAGCAGCCCCAAAAACCAGCTGTTGATGCGGGTGGTGGCCGATGTTGAAACGATTGTGGTCGAGAGCGACACCCAGTCACTCATCCTCGAAAACAACCTGATCAAGGAATACCAGCCCCGCTACAATGTCCGGCTCAAGGACGACAAGAGCTACCCCTCCATTGCCGTGACGATGACGGAACCGTTTCCGAGGGTGCTGGTAACCCGCCGACTCGATCTTCCGGGGGCCCGCTATTTCGGGCCCTACACCGACGTCGGGGAAATGCGCCGGACCCTGGGGCTGGTCCGTCGCATCTTCACGGTGCGCAGTTGCTCCGACGACATTCCACGGGAGCGCCGCGAGCGGCCCTGCCTGGACTTTCACATCGGGCGCTGTCGCGCCCCCTGCGTCGGGCGGCAAGACCAACCAACCTACCGGGCCATGATTGACGAAGTGATTGCGTTCCTGGAGGGAAAGACGGTCGACGTTCGGGCTCGGCTGCGCGACATGATGCGGGAAGCGAGCGGGGCCGAGGATTTCGAGCGGGCCAAGGATCTGCGCGACTCGCTCCGCTGGCTCGACCAGGTGGAGGCGCCCGCCACGGTCGAATCGGTCGGCACCGGCGATGCCGATGTGATTGGCTACGCCCGGGATGCTGATGACGCGGTTGGCGTGCTCTTCCGGGTGCGGGAGGGCAGGGTGATCAGCCGGGAACACCGTTTTCTCGACAATGTTGCCGACGAGGCCGACGACACCATCCTGGAGGCGTTTCTGGTTCGCTATTACCTCCCGGCCGAGGGCCGGGCCCGCCGGGTGGTGCTCCCGTTTCCCCCGGCCGAGTTCTCCCCGATCGAAGCACTCCTGCCGGAAACCCGGTGGGCGGTGCCGCAGCGCGGCATGGCCCGGCGCTGGCTCGACTTGGCGGAGCGGAACGCCCGACATCTCCTGGAGAGCCTCCGTCTCGAATCGTTCGAGACCGACGAACGGGCCGAAGACCCGGTCTACGCGCTGGGGCGGGACCTTGGACTGCTCACCGTCCCCCGCACGCTGGTGTGTATCGACATCTCGACCAACCAGGGCAAGGATACCGTCGGCTCACTGGTCTGCTTCGAGGGCGGCCGGCCCCACAAAAGCGAATACCGGAAATTCAAGATCAAGGGTGTGGGACAGCAGGACGACTTTGCGGCGATCGCCGAGGTGGTCACGCGCTACCTCACCCGGCGGCGCGATTCTGGTGAGCCGCTGCCCGATCTCATGGTAATCGATGGCGGCAAGGGCCAGCTCTCCGCGGCCGTTTCCGCTGCCGAATCCGTTGGCTGCCCGGAGATCCCCATGATCGGGCTGGCCAAGAAGGAGGAGGAGATCTTCTTTCCAGGCCGCAGCGATTCACTCCGGCTGCAACGGCGGAGCCCATCCCTTCGGCTGCTGCAGCGAGCCCGCGACGAGGCCCACCGCTTCGGGCTCGCCTACAATCGGACCAGGCGCTCCGCCCGGACCATCACGTCGGCTCTCCTGGATATTCCCGGGGTAGGGCCGGAGCGGAGGAGCAGGCTGCTCGAAGCCTTTGGCAGCCTGGCAGGAGTGCGCAGCGCCTCGGTCGCGGAAATCGCCGAGGTCAAGGGCTTTTCCACCGCAATGGCGACCAGGGTTGCGGAACAGCTGAGGGGAAAAAGCGAGGGTTGATGGATTGGAACCTGGAATGTTCCGGCTGCGCAGCAACCGCCCCGGCCGATGGCCTTCCCACCGTCTGTGTCTGCGGCCAGCCGTGGCTGGTTCGCTACCCCACCCGGCGCCACGATCGGGGTGTTCGGGCGGAGTACGCCGCCGCCCGGGGAATGTGGCGGTTCCGAAGTTTTTTGCCGCTCCGCGCCGGCGAAGCACCGGTTTCCCTGGGCGAAGGCGATACCCCGCTCCTGGCCACCCCGCGGATTGGTGCCCGAATCGGAGTACCAAATCTCCTGATCAAGGATGAGGGCTCGAACCCCACCGGATCATTCAAGTGCCGGGGGCTTTCCGCGGCCATCACCCGGGCGGTGGCGGGTGGAGCTCGCGCCTTCACCCTGCCAACCGCGGGTAACGCCGGCGTGGCTGCAGCGGCGTACGGGGCGCGGGCCGGCGTATCGGTTCGGGTCTACGCCCCACGCAGCACGCCCGCAATGATTCTGGCCCAGATCAGCGCGACCGGGGGAGATCTCCAGCTGCTGGACGGCCACATCGGCGATTGCGGGAAGGCGAGCCGGGCCTGGGCGGCGGAAAGCGGCGCGTTTGATCTTTCCACTCTCCGCGAGCCGTATCGGATCGAGGGGAAGAAAACCTTGGGGCTCGAACTCGCCGAGCAGCTCGGCTGGGCCCTTCCGGATGTGATCCTCTACCCGACCGGCGGAGGCACGGGCCTGATCGGTATGTGGAAAGTGTTTCAGGAACTGCGCGATGCCGGATGGGTTTCCGGTCCGATGCCCCGGATGTACACCGTCCAAGCCAAGGGGTGCGCCCCCGTGGTTGCTGCCTTCGAGAGCGGCACCGACCACTGTATTCCTTGGCCGGAGCCCTCCACCATCGCCAGTGGACTGCGGGTTCCCAGCCCTCTGGGCGACCGGCTCATGCTCCGTGCCCTTCGTGAGAGTGGCGGCGGGGCGGTGGCGGTCGGCGATGCAGTGCTGGCCTCCGAGGCGCTTGAAGGCAGCCGCCTCGAAGGGATCGACTTTGCGCCTGAGGGTGGCGCTGCCATTGCCGCGGCGCGGGCGCTGCGGCTCCAAGGTGTGCTTGCGAAGGAGCACCGAGTCGTCCTTTTCAACACCGGCGCAGGGTGGTTGTATCGCGACCCGCGGGAATTGCCCCACGGTTAATTTGGGGCGATATTGCCAAGCTGGGCCGTCACAATCTTGCGATTCTTGACCAAGTCCGCGGTACTAACGCACTAAAGGAGTCGGAATGACGACGCGTACCACGATTCTCGTGCTCGCGCTGGCGATGACCGGTGGCCCGCTCGCGGCCCAGGAGGGCGGAATCAGCCTCCGGCTGGCGCAGGGACAGATGCCCAAGTACACCCCGCCGCTCTGTCCCCTGAAGCCAATGAATGGCAAAGTGGACAAGGCGAGCCAGCTGCTCCGGAAGGCGTACGATGCCAAGACCCCGGTGGAGCGGACCACCGCTCTCGCCGAGGCCCGGAGCAATCTCGCCTCCGCCTTTGCCGAGGACGCCCAGACCGGAAATCCGGCGGCGTGGTATTTCCTCGCCCGAATCGCCCTGATGCGGGGGGACGCAGCAGAGGCGGATTCCGGCTTCACCAAGGTGGAGGCGATGGTTCCCGCCTGCGAGATTGACATCACCCAATACCGGCAAAACAGCTGGGCGATGCTCGGCAAAGCGGGGATCGAGTTCCAGCAGAAGGGCGAAATCGACTCCGCCATGGCGCAATTCCGGGACGCCGCCACCCTCTTTCGCGGCCTGCCCCACATTTACTCCAACATGGGCGTGCTCTTTGCCAATCGCGCGGAGAACGACAGCGCTGCGGTTTATTTTGCCAAGTCACTGGCCATCGCGGAGTCCGACACATCGCTGGTGGAGGATCGAAACTCGGCGGCGATGAATCTCGCGGTCATGTACCAACGAATCAACCGGCACCTCGACGCCCTCAAGCTGCTACAGAAATATCTGGTCTGGCGGCCCGATGACAAGGACGCCAGGAAGGCACTCGCCGCGTCATACCGCGGGGCCGGATTCGCGGACAGCGCCGACGCAGTGGATGGGGCGATGGTGGCCGAATTCTCCAAAGCCAACCTTGATTCGCTCGACATGCAGGACCTCATGGCGGTGGGCGTGGCGGCGTTCAACGCCAAACGGTATCCTGAGGCGGAAAACGCATTTAGCCACGCGGTCAAGCGAAACCCCTACAGCCGAGATGCCCGCTACAATCTGGCAAATTCCTACTTCGCACTGAAGAACAACGAACATTTGATCCTCCAGCGAAGTGCCGCCACGAGGTGCGGCGGACGCGTGGAAGGATCGGGATCGGGGGTCAAGTAAAGATCAA
>JANNSC010000470.1:0-19998 GCA_031402135.1 Gemmatimonadales bacterium
CCGGCGATGCCGAGCGCAATGACTACGACCGCAGCGAGCCCTGCCCCACCGGAGATTCCGAACAGGTAGGGATCGGCGAGTGGATTACGGACCAGCGCCTGGAGCGCAGCGCCGGACATCGCAAGCCCGCCGCCGATCAGAAATGCCAGGAGCACGCGGGGGAGGCGGAGTTCCCGCACGATGTCGGCGTTGGGGGCGTGGGGCGATCCCAACGCTGCCAGCACCTCTCCCGGCGGGATCGAAACAGCCCCAACCGCCAAACCGGCCAGAACCGCGATCACGCCGAAGAGCGCCAGGCCCAGGAGCGGCTTCATCAAGGCGCCGGGACCGACGCAGCCGCAAGAGCGGCTGCAAGTTGACGAACCGCGTCGGCAATTCGAGGACTGGGGCGGTTGAATTCACTGCCCTCTACATGAAGGAATCGCTTTTCCCGCACGGCGGGAACCACCCGCCACTCCGGCCGGTTCGCGATGGCCGGAACAGCGTCCGATGTGGTCAGGATAAACCCCGGATTTCGCGCAGCCACCGCCTCGACGGAAATCGGCGCCGAGGACGCCGCCAGATCAGCAAAGGCATTCCGGGCCCCGGCATGTTCGACAATTTCGGAGAGGAAGCTGCCCTGCCCCAAGGTCATCGGAGGACGGTCCCACGCCAGGATGAATACGCTGGGGCGTGCGGCATCCGAGGCGGGCACACTCGCCGAGGCCAGATCCCGGGCAATGCGGGTTATGATGGCTTCGGCCGCCTCGCGGCGGTCCAGCACCGCACCGAGCAGGCGGGCAATCCGATCGAAGTCGACCATCCGGTCGGTGGCCAGTTCGAGGGTCGCAATGCCCAGGCCGCGAAATCGATCGGCGGCAACCCGATTGGAAGCGGATTTGTAGAGGAGAACCAGATCGGGCCGGGTAGCCACCACAGCCTCGACATTGGGCTCGATCCCGTTGCCCAGACTGGGCACCCGAGCGGCCTCGGCGGGAAAATCGCACCAGGCGGTGCGACCCACCAGGATGTTGCTGGCCCCGAGCGCAAAGATCAGCTCGGTGGTTGCCGGAATGAGCGACACCACGCGATGGGGCGCCTGGGCGAGTTGAAGGCGGGTCCCGCCATCATCGACCAGCCCCCCGGGGAAAGCCGGTTGGGGCGCTCGGCAGCCGAGGACGACAGAGAGCATTGCAGCGAGAAGTACTCGGGACACCCTGACCGTGGGGCGAAGTTAGGAGCGCCGGCTGACTGCCAAGGCCCGTTCGAGTTCGGCCTTGAGCCGAGCCCGCTCCGCAAGATACCGACTCCACTCCTCCGGCGAGGTAGTTGCCTCAGCCCCTGCGTACCGAACGTCGAGCCGCGCGGCGGCATCGGCCAGCCAGTAGGGCGATGGCCCTGCCGAGGCAGGGGGGGCCGCCACCAAGCGGCGCGCCAGCCGAATACCCAGCGTCACAAACCCCAGTGCGGCCAGGGTGGCAAGCAGGCCCAGGAGCTGCCCGGTCGAGAACAGCGGCGCCGAAAGGGAAACCCGGATGGGGTCGGTGCCGCGAAGCACGCCGGCCCACCGCTGAAAGGTCCGGTCCTCGATAGTCCGCACATCGCGCGAAGCAAATCCGGTGCTGACGACGGCACCCTTCCCGCCCTCCAGGAGGACAAAGACCGAATCGGTGACCCCGGCGGAGGGAACGACGAAGCTCCGGAGGCTGCCGGGAATGCGGTACTGCAGCATCAACTCCTTGTCCCCGGGCGAGAGTGGGGCAAGGATCAGGACGCTGTCCCGGCGGAAGGTCAGAGCCTCGAGGGAGAACTGGCTCAAGCGACTGTTGGCGAGTTCAACGCTCTGCGCCTCAGGCGGGAGCGGTGCTCCCCAGGAGGGGTGCAGGGTGTCGGGCGAAACCCGAGTGAGATCGCCGGCATTGCTCAGCACGAACCAATCGAGCACCGTACGGGTACCGGATTCGTCGGCATAGCTGATTACGATGGTGCGCTGCCGGAGGACGACCGGCGCCGCGCTCGAGGTGTCCGCCACCACCACGAGAATCGTCGTGTCGGGGCGCCCGGGGCTGCTGGCAATGGGGGTGGAGAAATACTCGATGCCACCGTACCGCGCGCTGAGCAGATAGGCGGCAGTGGTGTCGGCCGCAAAATGAAAGGCGAATCGGCCTTGCCGATCGGCGAGGACGGTGTCGACGGGCCCCTGCGCCGATTGGCCGACTTGGTGCAGCACAACCGCAATGCCCGGCAGCGGGAGCGTGTCGCCCGCGGTCACCCGAACCACATGTCCGGTGGCGCGGCTTTGCCCAGCGAGCATGTCCGCAGCCAATAGCAGCGCAACCCCAGCGATCCGCGTGCTACGGCTGGAACCGGCCAAGATCCTGGGGATCGAGCTTTTCGAGGAAGTGCTTGAGGGCATCGGGATCGTCGGGCACATCGCTTGGTGGTGGTGGGCCCTCCTTGGAATTTCGGTCGAGGAGGTCTTCATTGCTGAAAATTGGAGTGTGCATCCGGAGGGCAAGGGCGATTCCGTCGGACGGCCGGGCGTCGACTTCGAAGAGCTCCCCCGATCGTACGATGAGCAGGGTGGCCAGGTAGGTATTGTCCCGAAGCCCGGCAATGACGACCCGGCGGAGCTCGCCACCAAGCCCGGCAACCAGCAGCTTCATCAAATCGTGAGTAAGGGGTCGTTCCGGCTTGACGCCCTGAAGTTCGAGTGCAATGGCGTTGGCTTCGTGGGGGCCGATCCAGATCGGCAGGGTGCGTTCCCCGGAGTCTTCCTGGAGTACCACCACCGGTGAATTGGTGGTGCGATCGAGGCCCAGGTGGGCCACCCGCATCCGGACCATGACGCCGAACTTCCCCGGCTCACACTTTGGCCGCGGAGAGCAGCGCCCGCACCCGTGAGGTTTGCTCCCACGGAAAGAGCCGAACCGTGCGACCGTCGACCCGAACCTCCTTCGATTTGCGACCAAAGTGCCCGTAGGCGGCGGTCGGCGTGTAGATCGGGCGCTTGAGCTTGAGCGCGTCGATGATTCCGCGAGGGGTCAGATCGAAGACGTCTCGCACAATTTGCTCCAGCCTGCTGTCCTTGAGAATTCCGGTGCCGAAGGTGTCCACCAGGATCGACACCGGCTGTGCGACACCGATGGCATACGCCACCTGGACCTCGCAGCGCCGGGCCAGCCGGGCCTCGACGATATTCTTGGCCACCCAGCGCACCGCGTAGGCGGCCGAGCGGTCCACCTTGGAAGGGTCCTTCCCGCTGAAGGCACCGCCGCCGTGGCGGGCCATTCCGCCGTAGGTGTCCACGATGATCTTGCGGCCGGTCAATCCGGCGTCTCCGTGGGGGCCACCGATGACGAATCGACCGGTTGGGTTGACCAGGACCTTGGTGCGCCGGGACTCGAAGCCCATGGCGTCGAGCACCGGTCGAATGACCTCCGAGAGCATCGTTGATTTGATGGTGGCGTGGCTCAACACCCGGCGGCCGGCCCGCTCCGCATGTTGGGTGGAAAGCACCACCGTTTTCACCACCACTGGTCGATCGCCTTCGTATTCCACCGACACCTGGGTCTTTCCGTCGGGGCGGAGCCATTCGATCGGAGCCGAACCGGCGGTCCCCTTCCGGACCGCGGCGAGCCGTTCGGCCATGCGGTGCGCGAGCATGATGGGGAGCGGCATCCGCTCCCGGGTTTCCCGGGTGGCATAGCCGAACATCATCCCCTGGTCGCCGGCACCCTGCTCCTTCGATCGGCTGGAGTCGACCCCAAGCTTGATGTCCGCCGATTGCCGGTCGATCGCAGTCAACACCGCACAGGTGCGGGCATCGAATCCGTAGGTCGCATCGGTATACCCGATCCTTGCAACCGTTTTTCGGACGATGTCGGGAATGTGCACATAGGTCTCGGTGGTGATCTCACCGGCGACCACCGCCATGCCGGTAGTGACCAGCGTTTCGCAGGCTACCCGGGCGGCGGAGTCGCGGGCCAGAATGGCGTCGAGCACCGCATCGGAAATTTGATCGGCCACCTTGTCGGGATGGCCTTCAGTGACTGATTCAGAAGTAAAGACGTGGCGCTTGGCAGCCATTGGAGCTCAGGAGATGAAGACGAAAAGCGGCGTCGGTGTTATGGGCGCAAACTAGCCCCGGAACCCCGCCCCGGCAACGGACCGCCGGGGTCGATCAGACGGAGATCGAGCACTGGTCGCACCGCCTCACGCAGAATCGTGGTGACTTCATCAGGGCCGGATGCTTCCAACGCCGCGGTGGCCGCGGAACGGGAAATATCCATCGGGACGGTGCGAACCAGCCACTTGAGGAGCGGCAGGGCTGGTGGCGCCACCGACAGGGTGGTGTATCCAAGCCCAAGGAGGAGCACAGCGTAGAGCGGCTCCGAGGCCATCTCGCCGCAAACACTCACTGGAATGCCGGCAGCGTTGCCAGCGGCAAGCACGTCCCGCAACATCCGGAGAATTGCGGGATCGTGGGGGGTGAACCGAGAAGCGAGGTGAGCGTTGCCTCGGTCCACCGCCAGGGCGTACTGGGTCAGGTCATTGGTACCGACGCTGAAGAAGTCGCTCACGATGGCAAGCCGATCGGCCATGACCACCGCAGCCGGTGTTTCCACCATGACTCCGACCGGCAGGTCTCGGGCGGCGCGCACGCCGGCACGTTCGAGATCGGCGGCCTCCTCCGCGAGCATCTCTCGGGCCCGCTCCACCTCAGCGACCCGGGTAATCAACGGCAGCATGACCTGGACCCGCCGATCCACGGCCGCGCGGAGGATGGCGCGCAGCTGGGGCCGGAACATTTCCGGCTGGTCGAGGCACACCCGGATGGAGCGCCACCCGAGAAACGGATTGGCTTCCGACGGGGCGTTAAAGGCCGCCGGGAATTTGTCGCCACCCAGATCGTAGGTGCGAATGACCACGGGATATGACCCAAAGGCCGACAAGACCCTTCGGAAGTACTCGAATTGCTCATCCTCGTAGGGCAAGTGGGAGCGACCGGTCACCAGGAATTCGGTCCGAAGCAGGCCAACACCCTGGGCCCGGTGCCGCACCGCCATGTCGATTTCTTCCGGGAGGTCGACATTGCCCATGAGGGTCACGGCATGGCCGTCCGGCGTGACGCTTGGTTCCTGGGCGGAGGCCTCGAATTCAAGTTCGAGCTTGTGGCGACGGGTGGCGGTTATCTGGGCCACCTCAAGCTCCGCCGGGGTGGGATCCAGGGTGATCACGCCGCTGGCCCCATCGAGCAACAGCATCGTCCCGGACCGGATCCGTGCCACCGCACCGGAGGCGCCCATGACACAGGGGATCCCCAGCGAGTGGGCCAGGATGGCGGCGTGGGAGGTGCGGGTTCCCTCCTCACTGATCAAGCCAAGCAGCTGGTCGCGGTCGAGCTGGACGGTGAGTCCGGGGAAGAGTTCGTGCGCGACAATGATGACGTTGCGATGATCGCGAAGCCCGAAGAGCTCGTCGTCGGTCTGCCCCATGAGGTGGCGCAGGACTCTGAGTTGGGTGGCCAGCAGGTCGGCGAGGCGCTCACGTAACCGGACATTGCCGGTTCCACCCCAGGCGGCGCGCTGTTCGAGGGCCTTGAATTCGTAGGCGGTTTCGGCGCTGAGGTTGTTCTGCCGGATGAGGTGGAGAACGCCTTCCAGAAAAAACTTGTCCTGCACCATCATGATCTGGGCTTCGAATATCCGGCTCTCCTCGAGACCGGCCCGTTCCAGGACCCGCTCGCGGAGCCGGTCGAGCGTTCCGACCACGGCGTCCACCGCCTGGTGCAACCGCTCAATTTCTCCGGCGACCTCCTCCGGCGAAACCCCGCGATCGGGAACATCGGGAAATTTCCACTCCAGCACCACCGCCGGTGCGTAGGCCAGCCCCGGGGAAACGCCAACGCCGCGGAGAAAGTGATCGGGGGTCATGATTCTCCGAAGCCGCCGGCTATCAGCTCGACGATGGCCAGCAGGGCGGCGTCCTGATCGGGACCATCCACGCGAATGGTGAGGGTACAGCCGCATTCTGCCGCAAGCATCATCACGCCCATGATGCTCTTGCCGTTGATCGGCACACCGTCTTTCACCAGCTCAACTTCACTCACAAAACTGTTGGTGAGCTTGACGAGCTGAGCCGCGGGGCGGGCGTGCAGCCCGAGCGGATTGACGACCTTGACCTCTCGCTCGATCACGCGGCACTCCAGCGCCAGAGAAGGGTGACGGCGGCGGCGGCGACCGTCAGGAGCGGGGCCGAAACCGGTTTCCGCATGGTTACGAGGCCCAGGCCCGTCGCGGCGATGACAACGAGGAACGTGGCCGCCACCGTTTGGCTGCCGCCCCGGAGCAGCCAAACCGAAACTACAGGTACAGCGGCGCCCACCATGACCGCCGCCAAGTCACCGGCGCGGGGTGCGCTTGCCGGGAGCCAGGAGCCGCTGATGGCGTGGGCGACAGCGAGACCGTTTTCGGTTCCGATCCGGATCCCCCAGAGCGTGACCGCGATGCGGAGAACATTGAACCCGACCACCAGCGCCAACACTGCGGCAAGCGCCCCGCCCCAAGCCACCCCGATGAGCGCCGCGGCCATGGTGGCCGGCACCATGCCTGCCCAGAAGAGCTGATCTCCGAGCGCCCCGAGCGGGCCCGAAAGCGCGGTGCGAAGCCGGAGGATGCGGTCACCGGGCTCGCCATCGAGTTCAGCCCGGGCCAGCGCACCCGCCGCTGCTCCGGCAAGAAATGGGTGCGCGTTGGAATATTGAGCCGAGCGGGCTCGCGCCGCGCGGGAACGTTCGGGATAGTCGGCAAGCGGTTCCAGCAGCGGCTCCATTGCCACCGCCAAGCCGACGCCCTGCATTCGCTCGTACGTCCAGGAAGCCTGGAGCCCGAGCAGCCGCAGCAGCACCCGCAACCGCCGGGTCACGTGAGGCCGACCCCGAGGAGTCCAAGCGCCACCCCACCGGCCAGCCAGGCTATCCGCCGCCGGGTTCCGGCCCGTCGGATGGCCCCACCGATCAGTGCCACGAACCCACCTGACACCGCGACCACCGTCAGGGTTTCGGCGGTGGCCAGGTCGAGCCGGGGAGCATGCTCCCCCAACGTCGCCACCGCCATTCCGAGTGCCGCGAGCCCGACGCTTCGCACCACGTCGGCGGCCAACCCGGCGGCGTGAACCCGGGTCGCCGCTCCCGGTTCGCCCTGATCGAGGGCCAACGCCGCGCCCCTGAGGGCCCGCGCTGTCACCCGGCGCTGCAGGACGATTCCGGCTCCGCCGACTTGAGCCAGGAGCAATCCGAGAATGACCGACGGACCCAGCGCCACCGCCCACTCCTGCCCTGCACCGAACGCGACCGCCGCTACTGTCGCGGCACCGTAATCGGGGTACCGGGAGGCGCCGATCGGCAGCACGTCGAGTGCAAAGAGTTCCAGCACCGCCCCGATCCGAAGCCCGGTTTCGGGGTCACCGAGGATGACCCCCGCCACGCCGCCGGCCACCAGCGGCCGGTTGAGCAGTCCCTGCAGCACGCTGGCCAAATCGAGGCCAACGACGGTACCCCACACCAGGAGGGGCAGCAGGTTTGCCGCGATCATCCCAGTTCACCCAGCGGCACCGCCCGCGAGGTGGGGACGTCCTGGGCCGATACCACCACGCCGCGGCGGGACAGTTGCTCGAGCTGGGCGTGCTCCCCATCGGAAAGATAGAGGTAGCGGAGCCGCTCTCGGCGTCCGGGGCCGGCGTGAATCCCGCCGAGGTTGAGCTGTTTGACCACGCCGGGGGCCAACTGGTCCAACGACACCGCGGTGTCCACCGACCCGACCAGCACCAGCACCCGTTCCTTTCCTGCATCCCACTCGCGAAGCTTCGGCGCCGCCTCGGCCGAGCCGGCAAATTCCACCGCGATTTCCCGGGGGGCGGCCATCCGGTAGAGTTCCTGCTCCCAGGGGCTCTGGCTCACCGCATCATCCACCAGTACGATTCGATGCAAATTCAGCGGCCGTCCCCACCCTAACACGACCTGGCCGTGGACCAACCGGTCATCCACCCGGCACAACACGATCGACATCAGCGCGCGCCGATCGCCTTGGTACCGGACTCAGCGGCGCGGCGCGCCGCCTCCTCAACCGGTTGATCACGATGGAAGATGAAATCGAGAAGCATGACCAGATTGACGCCGGTGACGATCCGCACATCGGGCCGGGCGGCGAGTCGGCGCATGGCCGCGAACAAACAACTCCCGCTGGGCATGTCCACGAACACCACCGTCGAGTGGGCCCCGACCGCCTCGACCACCCGTTCTTCCAGGAGGTCGCGCCCGGCGCCGTCGTTGGAAACCGCAACCAGGACGCCGTGAATCCCGCTGATCTGTTCCGCGGCGGCAACCAGGGCCGGGGCGATTCCGCCATGCCCAACCACCACGCCGCGGACCGATTCACTCACTCGTAGTCCTCCTGGAGATATTCGCGCAGCCCCCGCTGCTCTTTCATTCGCTTGATCAGGCGGTCGTTGAATGCGCCGGCAACGTCGACCCCGGTAACGCGCAGCAGGTGCGCCATCGCCACCACTTCGGAAATGACCGTAAGGTTCTTGCCGGGGTTCAGCCCGACAATGACCTTGGGCACCTTGACCTCGAGAATTTCAATTTCCTGGCGCACCAGGCCGGTGCGTTCGGCATCCTTGGCCTTTTCCCAGTCCTCCAGCTGCACCACGACCTCCACCCGCTTCTGGGTCCGCACCGAGCGGACCCCAAACAACGACTTCACATCAACCAGCCCGATCCCGCGAATTTCCATGTGGTGGGCCGCCAGCTCGTGTCCCTGGCCAATGAGGATGTCGGCACCCTTCCGAGCCACCATGACCAGATCATCGGCCACCAGGCGATGCCCCCGTTCCACCAGATCGAGCACGCACTCGCTCTTGCCGATGCCGGAGCGGCCGGTAAACAAGAGGCCAACGCCATAGACGTCGGCGAGCGATCCGTGGAGCGTTGTCCGCGGTGCGAAGGCATCTTCGAGAATCGGCTTGATCCGCCGGTAAAATTCGGCGGTTTTGAGCCGAGTGCGAAGCACCGGGATGCTGCGTTGCTGGGCCAGGGTCAGGAGCATTGCCGGTGGATCCAGGCCCTTGGTGACGCAGATGCACGGCAGATCGTAGCTCAGGAAGGTTTCCAGCGAGCCGGCGAGATCGGCGTCATTGAGGGACCGCAGGTAGGTGACCTCGGTTTCACCGAGTACGTGGAGCCGTGCCGGCGCGAAGCGGCCGATGTACCCGGCCAGCACCAGCCCGGGGCTGCCGACATCCTGATCCGGCAACGGACGATCGAGCCCCTGCTCCCCCGTCAGCGACTCGAGCTGGAGCGGCTCGGCGTGCCGGGACAGAAGATCGCGGGGGCGGAGACTCACGCGTCCCGCGTCGGGACACGACGGGTCCGGGTCCGCACCTGGCTTGCCTTGATGAGCTGGGGACGGAGTTTGGCCTCGGCCCGGTCCAGGGCGGTGCGATGGTCAGCGCCTTCGCCAGTGCCAATCAGCACCTTGCGGCCCCGGGTGTGCAGCCGGATTTCAACCGCAGGACCGCCGGGCCCTTCATCAAAGACCACAGTGGCCTCCAGCGCGTGGGGCGAAAGCTCAGCCAGCCTCTCGACCACCGCATCGGCGCGCTCCCGAAGCAGCGGAGTGATTTCAGAGTGCCTGACACTGATGGTGCTGCGCATTCGACCCTCCCGATCAGGAGTGACTAGGACGATCACCCAGCGAGGAGATCCCCAAGGTGCGTCTCGGTGGCGCCGGCGGCATCCTCCCAGCTCCAGGAACGGGCCTGGGCTCGCGCCGCCGCGCCCATCCGCGCCACCAGCGCTGGATCTGCCGAAAACTCCAGCATCCGGCGGGCCAGTGCCTCGGTGTTGCCGTGGGGCACCAGGAACCCGGTGCTGCCGTCCTTCACTGAATCCCGGAGTCCGGGGCTGTCCGAGGCAAGCGACGGCGTGGCGCATGCTGCCGCTTCCATGACGGTGAGCCCCCACCCTTCCTTCGGACTGGGGAACAGATTGGCCCACGTCGTACAATACAACTCCCGCTTCCGCGCCTCCGAAACGAACCCGTGAAAGCGCACCGCGCCGGCGATTCCGAGCCGGCCAACCAGTTGCTCGAGGCGGGGCCGGTCGTCCCCGGATCCGGCAATGTCCAGCGTCACGTCTGGCCGCTGCCGGTGAACCTGGGCGAGGGCTCGAACCGCCACCTCGACTCCCTTGTACCGCTTCAGCCGCCCGACGTATAAGAAGGTCGGCGTGTGGGTCCGGTCAAGCCCGGAGGTCGGCGCGTAGGACACCGAATCAACCCCTGGGTGGATGACCCGGATCCGGTCCCGGGCCACCCCCCGCCCGACCAGGTCATCCCGGGTGCTCTCACTGATGGCGTGGAACCCGGCCCGGCGATAGACCCTGGGGATGGGACGCTCTGCGACGGCCACTGCCGCCGCCATCGGCCATGGGGCCTCCTGGAACGCCGTGGTGCCAAAGAGGTGCGGGATGATGACGCACAACGGCAGGGTGGTAATGGGTGCCAGAAAGAGGGGAAGTTTGTTGATATCTTCGACCACGATATCCCAGGACTCCCGGCGAATCGCCGCCGCAACGGCGTTCCGGCCCACCACGGCAAAACTGTGCCGCCCGCCGTGCCGCTCCACCGAAATTCCCTGCACCGTTGCCGAGGGCGGCGCGCCGGGCCACCCGGAGCAGACCAGGTGGACCCGGTGCCCGCGCCCAACCAGCCGTTGGAACAGCTCGAAGAGGTGGAGTTCCGCCCCGCCAGCGTGCGGGTTTTCGATGTCCTGCCAATTGACCAGAAGAATCTTCATAACACGCCGAGCGAGCGCGCCACCGCGTCGAGCACTCCATTCACGAAGCCAGCTGATTGGGGTCCGCCGAACCGGTGCGCCAGCCAGAGCGCCTCGTCGATGGCAACCTTGGGCGGCACCCGCCGGTCAACCAACTCGGCGGTGCCGATCCGCAGGATATTGCGGTCCACCACCGCAATGCGTTCGAGCCGCCAGTGCTCGGCCGCTTTGGAAAATTCCGCATCGAGGGCAGCGCAATGCTCGACCACCCGGGTGGCCAGTTCAGCGGCCTGAACCTGCACCGCAGGGGCCGGGCGGGTCAGGCGCATTACCCGCGCCAGCAATTCGGGGAGCGGCGGCCGGCCATCACTTTCCCAGGCGTACAGAAGTTGAAGCGCGCGAGCCCGGGCCCGGGTTTCGATTCTAAGCACCGGCGCTCCACGTCACCGCGCGGGTACCCCGGCGGACGGTGCCCAGCACCCAGCTGCGAACCGCAGCGCTCGACGCGGCCGACTGCACGGCAGCCACCTGGTCAGCCGGAAGCACCACCACCATCCCGACGCCAAGATTGAAAACATCCCGCATTTCCAGATCGGAAACCTCCCCGGCCCGTTGCAGCAGGGTATAAAGCGGCGGAAGCGGCCAGCTTTCCCCGTCGATCACTGCCTCGCACGACTCAGGGAGGACCCGGATCAGATTGCCGGGAACGCCGCCGCCAGTGATGTGCGCCAGCCCGTGAATCCGGGTCAGCACCGGTGCCAGTGCGGTCCAATAGCTCCGGTGGATGGCCAGGAGTGCGTCGGCGACCGAGGTGTCGGTGTCTGGAAGCAGTGCCCCAAGCGTCAGCTTGAGCCGGTCGAAGAGAATCTGTCGGGCCAGGGTGTATCCGTTGGTGTGCAATCCGTTCGATTCGAGGGCCAGGAGTACGTCACCGGGAACGATGGCATCGCCGTGCAGCGCATCGGCCTCCTCCACCACCCCGACGATGGTCCCGGCGAGGTCGAAATCGCCATCGGCATAGAGACCCGGCATTTGGGCCGTCTCACCTCCGGCAAGCGCCATCCCATGGGCTCGGCAGCCTCGTGCCACGCCCTCCACGATCCCGGCAGTCTGAGACACCGTGAGCCCCGCTCCCGCCACGTAGTCCAGAAACGCTATCGGGCGAGCGCCGTGCACCAGAATGTCATTGACACTGTGATTGACCAGGTCCTCCCCCACGCTGTCGAAGCGGCCGGCATCTCGAGCCACCATCACCTTGGTGCCGACCCCATCGGTGCTCATCACCAACACCGGCTGCCGGTATTCCGCCGGAACCCGCACCATGCCGCCGAAGGCGCCGATGGACCCGACCGAGAGCGCGGTTCTGGTGCTCCGCACCGATTCGGCAATGCGGACCTTGGCAGCCTCCGCGCTGTGCAGGTCGACGCCGGCCGCGGCGTAACGGGAGCCACTCACGGAAGCGGCTCCGCCTGACGCACGTCGGTCAGATCCACAAACGCCTCCACCCGCCGCTGCACCGCGTCATAGTCGACTCCTTCAAATCCTTTCACCCCGAAGCCCTGCACCGAGAAGCTGCCCATTGCCGCGCCGTACACCATCGCCCGACGAAGTTGTCCCGGCGCGGTCGAGTTGACCCGGGCAAGGTACCCCATGAATCCGCCGGCAAAGGCGTCACCCGCGCCGGTAGGATCGAAGACATCCTCCAAGGGATATGCCGGCACATAGAAGGTGCGATCCGGCTCGATCAACAGGGCGCCGTGCTCGCCCTGCTTGATCACCACCCGCTTGGGGCCGCGCGCCAGGATCCACTTGCCGGCGCGGTGGATGTTCCAGTCGCCGGAGAGCTCCCGGGCCTCGCTGTCGTTGACCAGCAGGAGATCCACTCGCGTGAGCAGGTCCATCAATTCCGGCTTCTTGATTTTGATCCAGTAGTTCATGGTGTCGCAGACAACCAGGGCGGGTTTGGTCATCTGATCGAGGACGTTGAGCTGGAGCACCGGATCGATATTGCCGAGGAAGAGGTAGCGGGCGTCCTGCCAACCGGCGGGAAGCCTGGGCTCGAATGAGGCGAACACGCCAAGGCGGGTTTCCAGGGTCTCCCGGCTCTGCAGGTCGTAGGAGTACTTCCCTTTCCAGCGAAAGCTTTCGCCCTCGGCGCGTTCGACGCCAGCCCAGTCGATCCCCCGCAGGGCAAGCCGGTCGAGTTCCTGGGTCGGATAGTCGCTGCCCACGACGCCGACCACGCGCACCGGGTGCAGCAGAGACGCGGCGACGCTGAAATGAACCGCGGACCCGCCCAGCGTATCGGCAGTTTCCCCGAACGGGGTGAAAATAGAGTCGAGCGCGACGCTGCCGACGACGAGCAGGCTCATTGGATCACATCCGGTCAGGGACGGAGAGACCGAGAAGGCGGAGTCCGTTGGAGAGTACGATGCGTGCCGAGCGGGCCAGGACCAGCCGGGCTCGCTCGGTGGGCTTGGCTTCGCCCAAGACCCGGCAGTGGTGGTACCAATGGTGGGCGCTCCGGGCCAGATCCTCGAGATACGAAGTGATCCGATGCGGTTCTCGGGCCCGGGCGGCTCCGGCAACGACCTCGGGAAACCGAGTGAGCTGTTTGAGCAATTCGCTGTCTTCCGGCGCAGGGAGGGCGGCCAGCTCGGCATGGGAACCGGCCTCCTCCGGCGTGACCCCTGCCACCCGGAATATGCCGCTCATCCGGGCGTGCGCCATCTGGACATAAAACACCGGGTTCTCGTCGGTCTGCTTCCGGGCCAGGTCCACATCAAACACGAAGGGCGTTTCACCCTTGCGCATCAGGAAGAAGTAGCGAGCGGCGTCGGAGCCCACCCACTCGATCAGTTCGCGCAGGGTGACGAAATCTCCGGTCCGTTTAGACATTCGCACCTCTTCGCCGTCTTTCACCACTTTCACAAGCTGAATGAGGGCCACTTCGAAGAAATCCTCTGGATAGCCGAGGGCGCGCAGCGCGGCGCGCATCCGGGGGATGTAGCCGTGATGATCGGCGCCCCAGACGTCAATAACCCGGTGGAAGCCTCGCTCGTGCTTGTCTCGGTGGTAGGCGATATCCGGCACCAGATAGGTGAGCGACCCATCGCTCTTTCGGAGCACCCGGTCTTTGTCGTCTCCATGCGCTTCGGTCTTGAGCCAAAGGGCGCCGTCTTTCGGGTAGCTCAGCTGCTTGATGGCGAGCTCGGCAAGAGTGGCTTCGACTCGGCCCTCGTCGTAGATCGCCTGCTCCGAACTGATGACGTCGAATTGCACTCCGAAGTCGCCCAGCAAGGTGTCCTGCTCAGCGCGCTGCAGGGCCAGCACGAAGCTGCGGAGCCGGGGGGTCGCTTCAGCAAGCGGTCCAGCGAGCAACTCCGGCTCGAACTCCCGAACCGCCTGTTCCGCCGCTTCAATGAGGTATGCTCCGTGATATCCCCCCTCGGGAATTGCCGCGTCGACGCCACGAAGTTGCTGGATGCGCGCCCACAGGCTTTCTACCAACCGATCAATCTGGACTCCCGCGTCGTTGACATAGAACTCGCGGGTCACCTCATGGCCGGTCCACTCCAGGAGCGCGGCAATGCCATCGCCCTGCGCCGCGCCGCGGCCGTGTCCCACGTGGAGTGGACCGGTGGGGTTGGCGGAGACGAACTCCACATTCACCCGGATTCCCCGACCAAAAACATCGCGGCCATAGTCAGCACCCGCCTCGATGATGGTCGCAAGTGCCGCGGAAAGGTGGTCCTGGGTGAGCCAGAAGTTGATGAACCCGGGCCCGGCGATTTCGGTCTTGCTGACCACACCGTCGGGGAAGTTGAGGGCGGCGACCACCTCCTCGGCCACGGCGCGCGGGTTGGTTTTCCGGCTGCGGGCGAGCAGCATTGCGAGGTTGGTGGCGAGATCGCCGTGCCCGGTATCCCGGGGGCGCTCCAGTACAAAGGGCGTCTCGGCGCCACCCATCGCCGCCGCGACGCGAGCGAGTTCAGCACGGATTTCCGCGCTCACGAGGAAGGCTTTTCCTTCTTGGGAGACTTTTCGGCGGCGTCCGACTTGGCAGGCTTGGGCGTGGCCTCTTTCACTTTGGCCGGTACCGCTTCGGGTTTTGCCTCGGCCTCTTTATCCGGCCCTTTATCCTGCCGAGGGCCCTTTCCGTCCTTGCCGTAATCGGTGATATAGAAGCCCGAACCCTTGAAAATCAGGCCGGCGCCTCCGGATATCCGACGCACCGCGGGCCGGCCGCAATTCGGGCATTTGGCCCGGGGGCGATCGGTCATCCTTTGAAAGAGCTCGAATTCATGCCCTTCAGGGCATTTATACTCGTAAGTCGGCATGTCCGTCCAAGTGAGCTAAGCAGCGACAATTCAGGAACTTAGCCGCTTGGCGGGGCCGTTTCAAGTTCGGTGGGCCCCTTGGGAGAACGGCACAGAATGTGATTACTTTTACCGGATGATCTGGATGTCTCTCACCCACTTGGCCGCAGCGGTCATTTTAGTCGCCGACTCCACTACTGGCGGAAGCCGCTCGTGGATCGCCGACATCAAGGCCAACCGAGCTTTGTTGGCGGGCGAGGACGTGCGCCTGGAGGGGGAAGTTGTCGACCTGAGGTCCACCTCGCCCACGGCGCGGCGCGGATTCTATCGGTTGACGGATGCCAGTGACCCGGGGGGCGTGCTGGTTCGAACCGAATCCCTCCCGATGGATGGGGGGAATTTTCGACTGGTGGTACGGGTTGCCGTCTACCAGATGGTGGACGGCGCGCTCCTGGTGGATGAGGTCGAGCGCCATCGCACCGACGGCCCTCCGATCTTGCCCATGGTGTTGGTGACGGTGTCGATCGTGGCGCTCGTGGTCCTGCTGGTACTGTTCCGGAAGGCGGTGCGACAGGAGCGGGAGTATCTCGTCTCTCCCCCACTCTGGCTGCTGCCAGACGCCGGGCCCTACGGCAAGGCGCTCGCCGCCCCGGGCACCGCGCCGGTGGCGCTCCGCTACCAGCCCGAGCTGGAAGCGGCCGACCAGATGCAGCGGACCCAGCTCAAGCGGCGGAAGCGGAGCTTGATGCAGGCGCTGTTCGGATCGCTGGCGGTCACCGGATCAAGCGCCGCGTGGGTTATTGACACCCGGCCCGAGTCGGGACAGGTGCCTGCGTTTATTTTCATTGACGCCAACGATCCCGCTGCCCGAGCGGCGCGGGGACGGCAGGCCCAGGATGGGCGGGAGGCAATTGTGGCCCCCGACTCGGCGTTGCTGCTCGCTCTCGACGCGCCCCCAATGCCGGCGCCCGCCCGAGAGGCCCAGCCCGACCCGATGGCCGGCCGACCGAAGGTGGCCGCCTCGCAATCCGACTCGACGAAGGCTGTGCTGGTGCGCGATACCCCGCTGGTGGATGCCCCCCCCCGATCGGAGCCGGTGTCTCTCCCGTCGGCGGCGCCGGTTCCCGCTCCCGCGCCACCTCCGGAAGCAACGGAGCCGGCCCGAGATCCCGAAGTCGATCGGGCCAGTGCCGGCCAAAACGTCAGCGCCGCGGCAGCGCGACTGGTCGCCGCCATCAACGGAAGGCAGATGGAAGAATTGGCCATCCTGCTGCCCGAGGTGATGGCGGGTAACCTGGGACGGAGGGAACGGTTCCTCAAGCTGGTACGGGAATTCTCCCCCAAGGCAACCCTCGGGGCGGTGACCGAAGTGGCGGTCAATGACGACCGGGGCGAGGCGGCCTTCAGCATCGCATTTGCGTGGCGGGGTGACTTCGGTGTGGACCGGCGCAAGAGCGGCCGGTTTTTCGGTGTCGCCCGTCGGCAGGGCGACGACTGGCGGTTCGACGGAGCGCGGCTGCTGGATGCGGTCCCGTAGTTCGACCCTTTTCAGGACTTGATCGATGCGATTCCCAGGTCGTCTTGCCATACTGCTGAGCGCGCTGAGCGTCCTTTCGGGGCGGCCGGTCGCAGCCCAATCGTTGCAAAAATTCTCCCTGCAGGCTTCGGGGGCCACGCTGTTTGCGACCAGCAAGGATCCGGGTTACGAATCGAAGACCCGGCTCGGCTTCGAGGGGCAATTCCGCTACACCTTTGGTCGATTCTCGGTGGGCGCGGGTTACCAACGCAGCACGGTATTCTCCTTCACCGGCAATCCGCTGACGGTGGCGCTTTCCCTGGCTTTCGTCGAACCGCGCTACGTGGTGACCTCGGGCGGGAGCGTCGCTGCTTATGTGGCGGGGCGCCTCGGTGTCGGCAAGCTGATCTGCAGCCAGAGCGGCAATTGCGCCTCCGGCAAGACCAGCCTGAGTTACGGCGGCGGTGGCGGGCTGCTGTTTCGCATCAACCGGCGGCTCTCGGCAGACCTCGGCGCGCAATACTTTGCCGTGAATGGCAATTTTTCATCGAACTACGCGCTGATCCGGGCCGGGCTCGGCGTCGGTCTGTAGAACTCAACACCGCTCTCACTTTCCGCTTTCGATGAATACCCGCGCTGCCCGCGCCGTTCTGGTCGCCGCCGCAATCCTGGGCGGCGCCGTGGCGTGTGCACCGGGGGACGGCGGAGTCGGAACGGTACTGGTGGTGGCGAGCGTCGACGTGACGCCGGGCATCAGCAACGTCATCCTCGGAACCACCCTGCAATTGACGGCTGCGCCGAAGACCGCCAGCGGTATCGTTGTGAGCGGGCGCAATGCCACCTGGTCATCCACCGATGGGGCGACAGCGTCGGTGTCCTCCGCGGGGCTGGTTACCGGGGCGGCGCTGGGCGGCCCGGTCCGCATCCGGGCCACGGTGGATGGGGTCAATGGCGACGCGCTGGTAACGGTCAAGCCGGTGCCGGTTGACCGAGTCACCGTTTCGCCGCCCTCGGCAGGCCTGTTGGTAGGCGGAAGCGCCCAATTCACTGCCAGCGCGTTTGACGACCTCGGGGCGCCACTCTCAGGGCGGAGCTTTCTCTGGGAGTCGACCGAGCCGCTGATTGCCGCCGTGACTACGACGGGACTGGTGATCGGGCTCGGCCAGGGGGGGCCGGTGACGATCACCGCCACTGCCGAGGGCAAGTCGGGAAGTGGAACGGCCTCGGTATCGACCCGCCCGGCCACCCGCTTGGTCTTTGCGCAGCAGCCGACCGCGTCTACCGCGGGCGCACCGCTCAACCCGCCAATCCGGATCGCGCTGCAAGATGATCTGTTAACGACGGTCCTGGGTGCCACCAATTCGGTGACCATTGCAATTGCCGGCAATCCCGCCGGTGGGGTACTGGGCGGCACCACCACTGTCGACGGCGTGAATGGGATTGCAACGTTTGGGAACCTCACCCTGGATCGAGTTGGAACGGCCTACACCTTTCAGGTGATTTCACCCGGGCTGGTGTCAGCCACCAGCATTCCGTTCGATGTCACCGCCGGCTCGGCCAACCGACTGGCAGTCACCCAGCAGCCTTCGCCTAACGCGCAGAGCGGAGTAGTCCTTGGGGTGCAGCCGGTGGTGCGGCTTCAGGACGGCAGCGGGAACAACGTTGCCACCCCCAATCTGGTGGTCACGGCAGCCATCGCGAGCGGCATCGGCACCTTGGGCGGCACAGTCACTGCCACCACCAACGCCCAAGGCATCGCGACCTTTACCAACCTGGTGATCAGCGGGACGGTGGGGAGCTTCACCCTTGGCTTCAGCGTGCCGAGCGTGGCCGGGACGGCGTCAGCGCCAATTGCCCTCGCCGCGGGACCGAAGGCGGCACTCTCCATCACGTTGCAGCCGGCAAGCGGGGCGCAGAGCGGCATTCCGCTGGCCCAACAACCAGTGGTGCAGTTGCGCGATGCGGCAGGCAATCCGGTGGCGGAATCTGGAGTGCAGGTGCTGGTGGCGCTGGTGACGGGGACTGGTTCGGTCGGCGGGTCCACCACCGCGCTCAGCAACGCCTCTGGCGTCGCGACGTTCTCCGTTTCGATCAATGGGCCCTCTGGGGTCTACACCCTGGGCTTCAGCTCGGTGGGCCTCACTCCCATCACCTCGGGACCGATCACGCTGGGCGCCGGGGCGCCGACCCAGTTGGCCATCATCACGGCCCCTTCCGCAACCGCGGCCAACGGGGTGGCCTTGGCGCAGCAGCCGGTGGTTCAACTCCGGGACGCCAGCAACAATCCGGTGCTGTTGGCCGGGGTCGGCGTTACGGCGACGATATCCCTGGGGGCGACGCTGACCGGGATTACCACCGTCCTCACCACCGCGGCAGGCACCGCGACGTTCACCGGCATCGCCATTGCGGGACAGGCTGGTACCTACACCATCACCTTTGCTGCACCGGGCATCGCCTCGGCGGTCTCGGGCAATATCGTGGTGAGCGCCGGTGCCCCGTCGCTGCTCACGATCACCACTCAGCCCTCGGCCACACCGCAGAGCGGCGTGGCGTTCCCGGTGCAACCGGTAATCCAGGTTCGGGACGGCTCCAACAACGTGGTGTCGCAAGCGGGAATCGTGGTCACCGCTGTGATCGCATCGGGGCCGGCTGGCTCGACCCTCAGTGGCGTGGTGACCGCTACGACGGATGTATCGGGGGTGGCGACCTTCGCGACGCTGGCGGTCAACGGAAGCGTGGGAGCCTATACGCTGAGGTTTACAACGAGCGCGCCGCTGCTGACGCCGGTGGTGAGTGGGACGCTCACGCTGGGCCCTGGGGTGGCAACCAAGCTCTCGATCACTGCTCAACCTTCTGCCGCCGCCCAGAGCGGCGTGGCCTTGGTCCAGCAGCCGGCTATTCAGCTTCGGGACGCCGCCGACAATGCCGTGCCCCAGGCCGGAGTGGTCATCACTGCGGCAATTGCCACGGGCGGAGGCAGCCTGGGAGGAAGCCTGACTGCCACCACCAACGCGAGCGGGGTGGCGACGTTTGCCACGCTGGCGATCAGCGGCATTATCGGGGTTCGGACGCTGAACTTTACGTCTGGGGTACTCACGGCGGTTGCCTCAGGGAATATCACGCTGTCGGCGGGGCCGGCGAGCAAGCTGACCTTCACGTCGGCACCGCCGACGGCGGCACAAAGTGGGGTGCTGTTCAGCCCGCAACCTGTGCTGCAGCTCCGTGATGCAGCTGACAACGCCGTAACCACTGCGCTGGTGAGCGTCACGGCTGCGATCGCAACCGGAAGTCCGACGCTGGGCGGAGCATTAACGGTCGCCACCGATGTGAACGGGACCGCGACGTTCA
>JANNSC010000471.1:0-12394 GCA_031402135.1 Gemmatimonadales bacterium
GCCATTGGTGGCAATGGTGGTTGCCTGGTTCACCCTGGGCGAGTCTCCGACGCCGCTGCAGTTTGTTGGTGTGGCGCTGGTCATTGGCGGAGTGCTGGTCAGCGTAACACGTTCCTCTGTGTCACTGGCCGAGTCCGCTCCGCCAAGTGCCTCGAGCATTCCCTGATCCCTACGGGGTCACGATCTGCCGATAGCTGGCCGGCACCCACTGGGGCCGTTGGGCAGCGTTGGCCACGTCGAGCCCGACGTAAAAGAGCAGCTTGATGATGCGGCTCTCCTTCTCGGCGTCGATCTTGTCGGGCGAATCCGTTACCCGATGGTAGTCGGCGTGCACTCCGTTGAAGAAGAACAGAATGGGGACGCCCTTCTGGGCAAAATTGTAGTGATCCGACCGGGTGTAAAAGCTCTGCTCCGGCCAGCGGTCGTCGATGGCGTGCATGCGGAGTTCCGGGTGCGCGGTGTTGACCCGGTTCAAGGTCGCCCCCAGGTCGGAGTGCCCTTTCCCGATGGCAACGATGGTGTCCTTCCAGTTCCGGCC
Source organism: Gemmatimonadales bacterium (assembly GCA_031402135.1). GTDB lineage: Bacteria > Gemmatimonadota > Gemmatimonadetes > Gemmatimonadales > GWC2-71-9 > JABFSM01. Next base: position 539 of record JANNSC010000471.1, read on the forward strand.
GATCATGTCGGAATTGAGGTTGGCGACGATCTGCTTGATGCTGACCGGTGGGTGATTCACGAACCACTCGCTGCCCCAGAGTCCCCGCTCTTCACCACTCACTGTCAGGAAGACCAGCGAGCGCCGAGGCCGCACCCCGGCCTTCGAGAAGGCCTCGGCGAGTTCAACGACTGCGACGGTTCCCGAGGCGTCATCGTCGGCACCGTTGGAAATGGTATCGGTAGTCGCGCGGATGCTGTCCGGCATGTCGGCCGGGGTTCGCCGAAAGCCGACGTGATCCATGTGGGCCGAGAAGACGATGTACTCGTTTTTCAGCAACGGGTCGGAGCCCTCGAGAATCCCCACCGTGTTGGGAGCATGGACGGACGCCAGGGTGGTGTCTTCCACGGACACGGTGCCCTGCCAGTCGGGCATCGGCTGGATGACGGCCACCGGCGCCTGCCGGAGCCCCTCAAACTGATCGGCCGCTTCCGGGATCTGGGCGAGGACGAGGCTCTCCTTCACCGCGACCGTGAAGAATCCGCCGCCGTCGCTGCCCACCGACGTGACGCTGTGCTGGTTGCCGGGAGCGAAACGCGCGGCGTAGGCACTGTCGGAATTGACCACGATCACCAGCCCCTTGGCGCCGCCCGCCTGGACCCGCCGGTTCAGCGCCTGGACTCGCTGTGCCGCCCCGGGCCTGGTCCAGTCGCCGAGAAAAATCACGACTCGGCCGGCAAGGTCGGAGAGCGGGATGCTGTCCAACCTCCCGGCACCTCCGACCAACACCACCCCGCCCGAATATTGGCCTGTATGGAAATCGCCGCTGGCCCACGCCGCCCCATCAGCAAAGGCGATCCGGGCGCCCCGCTGGCCGCTGATTTCGGAAAAACTGAGCAGCGACCGATCGGCGAGGAGGCGCCGGGTCACGATCGGATAATTCTGAAACCAGCTCCCGCCGTCTCCGCCGGGTTTCAAGCCGAATTTCTTGAATTGGTCGGCGACGTACTGGGCCGTCTTGGTGAGTCCATCGCTGGGCGTGGCCCGGCCCATCATCGAATCGTGGGCGATGACGTTGATGCGGCGGCGTACGTCGGCAGTGGTGATCGTGGCCGCAGCGCGACTCACCGCGGGCGATTGGGCTGGCCCGACGGTGGGAGCCGCAACGCAGAGAAGGGCCAGAAAGCCGGTCCGCAAGTGCATGCACGACTCGATGTTGAGGACTAATGGAACAGTGACAAACCGGCGGGAAATCTACATCGGAGGGCGCCGTCGCTTGAGCACCGGCTCGCCGACCGGCTTGGGAGCTCGCTTGGCCGGCGGCTTGATGGTCGAGGGGGCGGGGTTGGCGGGTCGGACGAGGGGCCGCTGGGGCTTGGCAGAATCGAGGACGGCCCGGTGATCTGCGGGGCCGCTGAGCGCGAGGGCGAGGAGCAAAAGTGGGAGGGTCATCGTGGCCCAGCAGTGCACGGGCAATGCCACGGCCTGCCGGAGCCACCGGTCCCCGGAAGTCCAGCCCAGACAGGGACTTCCAGCCGGGGCATAGTTCCGGCCCTTCCGGCGCTGTCCCCCGGATCGGACAGCGGGTGAACCGCGTTGACTCAATCGGGACGCGGCCCTACGTTGGGCGGGGCATGCCCGCTGCTGTCGTTTCTGCCAGTAAACCCCGGCTCGATCTGCTCGACCCGGCTGAGGTCGCTCTTTTGGGCGGGCTCGAAGTGGTCACGGAGGGAATCGTCGAGGGCTTCCTGACCGGGCTGCATCGCTCGCCGCGACGGGGCTTTTCGGTGGAATTTGCCGAACATCGGATGTACCAACCGGGTGACGAGCCCCGCTACCTCGACTGGCGACTCTTGGCGAGGAGCGACCGGCTCTACGTGAAGCAGTTCGAAGAGGAGACCAACCTCCGGGCAATGCTGGTGCTCGACACCAGCCGCTCCATGGATTGGTCGGGCGCGCCGGGCGGGCGGCTGACCAAGCGGGAATACGCCGAGCGATTGCTCGCCGCCATGGCACTGGTGTTGCTTCGGCAGCGCGACGCCACCGGGCTCATCACCTTCGATGACGCGGTCCGGCGGGTGGTTCCGCCTCGGGCGCGGCACACCCAATGGCACCTGCTGCTCCGGGAACTGCAGAGCACCCCGGGGGGAGGCGGCACCGCGGCGGAGCCGGCGCTCCGCCGGGTGGTGGAACAGCTGCGTCGGCGCGGGTTGGTGGTCCTCGTGTCGGATCTGCTGTTCGATCCGCCGTTGGCGCTGACTGCGCTGCGCTTTCTCCGGCACCGCGGCCATCAGGTTCTGGTTCTGCATGTCATGGACCCCGATGAAGTCGAGCTGCGCGGCCCGGCCGAGGCGCGGTACCAAGACCCCGAATCACCGCAATCGGTGGTGCTGCGTCCGGTCGATTGGGCCGGCGCCTATTCGCAAACGGTCAAATCGGTCGTGGCGGAGTGGCGCTCAGCGTGCCGGCGCCGGGGTATCGGGTACGAGCGGGTTACGACCGACACCCCGTTCGGTCATGCCCTGCGGCAGGCGCTGGTCCGCTCGACCGGACTGGCGTGATCGGTTTTGCGGCGCCTTGGGCGCTTCTGGGCCTGGTGGCGGCCGGCATTCCGGTACTGCTGCATCTCTTTGCCAGGCGAGAACCGCCGACGGTGCTTTTCCCGGCCACCCGGTACCTGGCGGAAACCGCTCGCGCTCACCATCGCAGACTCACCCTGCAACACTGGCTGCTGCTGCTGATTCGAACCCTTCTCATCATGGCCCTGGTGTTTGCCGCCGCCGGACCGAGCTGGCCGAACGGGGGCGTCGCGACGCACGCTCCAGCAGCCCTCACCTTGGTGTTCGACAATTCGCTTTCGAGCGGAGCGGTTTCGGATGGGACTCCAGTCTTCGAAGCGCACCGCACCGCTGCCCGGGCCATCCTCCGGGCGGCCCGGCCCGACGACGCACTCTGGCTGATGACCGCCGACGGAGTGCCACAGCGCGGATCGGCGGAACGGCTCACCGCGACGGTGGACCGCCTGGCTCCGGTGCCCCAACGGCTCGACCTGGGAGAGGCCATTGGCATTGCGCGGGAGGCGATGTCCGGGGAGCGGCGTCCCTCCAGCACGGTGATTCTCAGCGACCTTCAAATCACCGCGCTCTCGGCCGCACCGGGCAGCGGTCCGGTGGTGGCAATCCATCCAGAGGCAGCGCCGGTTTCGAATCTGGGAGTAGCGTCGCTCGCACCGGGTCGGCAGCCGTGGGGACCGGAGGGGAGCCGAGTCGGAGTGACGCTTTCGGGCCCGCCGGGGCGGACCGGCGCCGTGACGCTCCAGATCGGGGCCCGGCCACCGCGCCAGCAGCTGGGCACTGCCGGCTCGATGGTTTCGATCGGTAGCGGCGCCCTGCCTGCGGGGTGGTGGCCGGTGCGGGTCGAGGTGGAGCCCGATGAGCTTCGACTGGATGACACCCGGCAGACCGCCATCCGCGTATCGGATGCCGCCGGCGCGGCGTGGCGGGTGGAGGATCGCTTCCTGGCCACCGCCGCCGAGGTCCTCTTGCAAAATGGGCGGCTGCAGCGAGGTGCCGACCTGACCTTGGGGGCGCTCGGCCCCGGCGCCTCCATTGTGCAACCACCCGCAGATCCCGCTGCGCTGGGCGGACTCAATCGGGCACTGGCTGCCCGGGGCATCGGGTGGCGCTACGGCGACCTCGCCCCCGGCAGCGCCACCATAGACAGCGGGCCGATTCTGGGGAGACACTCGGTCGCCCGGAGCTATCGCCTGCTTCCGACCTCCGGTTCGTCGGGCCGCGGGGTTCTGGTCACGGCAGCCGGCGCGCCGTGGGCGGTGCGCGCCGGCGAGATCATTCTTCTGGGAAGCCGGCTGGAACCAGACTGGCTGTCGCTGCCGCTCTCCGCCGAGTTTGTTCCCTTCGTGGATTTCCTGGCCAACCGGGCGGTGCGGGGCGAACTGGTGCTGTTGGATGTGGCGCCGGGAGATGTCGTGGCCCTGCCCGACGCAGCAACCGACGTGGTTCGGGATGGCAGGGTGCGCGCGGTCGAGGGCGGCGGCGGGTTTCGCTCCGGGGAAACCGGACTGCATTTCATTCTTTCCGGGCGGGACACCATCGGAGTGGTTGCGGTAAACCCGGATCCGCGGGAATCGGAGCTGGCGCGGGGCAACGCGGCGGCAATCGGGCGGCTGTGGCCGGGGTCGCGGGTTACCAGCACGGTGCCCGCCGCTTCGGCGGCCTTCGGCACCGCCGGGCGGGCCGAACTGGTCGGGTTGTTCCTCTGGGTTGCTGGGCTGCTGGCAATCGCGGAGGCGCTCTTGGCCGGCGTCGGGACCCGTCGCCAAGCCCGGGGTGCGGCGTGATCGAACCAATTCTTACGGCCTTTGGGCGGACGCCGTTCGGGGTGGACTTGCCGGAACGCCTTCCTGGGGCGGGGCGGGCGCTTCGGCTGGCGGGTTTGGCGGGATCGAGCGGTGCGGTGATGGTGGCGTGGCTGGCGGAACGGCTCCCGCAGCGCCTGTTCACGGTCGTCGCGGCGACGCCGGCGGACGCCGAGCGGTGGCTGGCCGATCTGGCCACCCTCACCGACCTGCCGAGCGCCCTCTATCCCCAGCGGGAGGCCCTGGGCGACGAGGAGCCTCACTACGAGATCGCAGGGGAGCGGGCCGAGACGCTGGAAGGGCTGCTGCGCGGGCGGCTGCGGATCCTGGTGACCACGGCGCGAGCCACCGCGGAGAAGACGCTGGTTCCGGAGGCGCTGGCGCAGCTCCGGCTGGAGGTTGTGATGGGCGAACATCGCCCCCTCACGGAGGTGGTCGAGGCGCTGGATCGGATGGGGTACCAGCGGGTTCCGGTGGTCACCGAGGTGGCCGAGTTCAGCGTACGGGGCGGCATCGTCGATCTCTACGGGTTCGGCATGGCCTCGCCGTCACGGCTGGAGTGGTGGGACGACAAGGTGAGCTCGATTCGCGGATTCGACCTGACCACCCAGCGTAGTGGCGAAGAATTTCAGGGAGTGACAGTGCTCCCCATCGGGACGGGTGGTCGGGTGAGCGGGCGGACCGATGGCCGGGAAGGCGTCGCTCCGATTCGTCAAACGGTGCTCGACCTGCTGCCCACCGACACCCTGATGGTCGAAGAGGCGAGCCACCCGAATGCCGAAGAGGTCGCCCGGGCGTGGAAGGAATCGGAGCACCACCTGGAGATCGCTCGGCGACTGGGCGAGGCTCCGCCCCCCCGGGAGGAACTCTTTGCCGAACCGGCGGTGTGGGCGGAGCGTCTGGCCCGTTTCCCGAGGCTGTTGTTGCGGGAGGCACAGCCCGATCTGCAGGCGGGGTTTCTTCCCCCGGAAACGGTTGACCGGAGCCTGAGCCGCCTCCGGGCGCTGTTGGCTGGTGGAGCGCAGACCCTGATTCTCTGTGACAACGCCGGCCAGCTGGAGCGGCTGGATGAGCTGCTGCACGAAGACGGTACCCGCAGTCCGTCAGCCACCCTGGTGGTGGGCGCGCTGGACGGCGGCTTCGTCATGCCGACGCTTCGAATCCTCACCGATCACGAGATCTTCCGGCGGGCCCGGCGGATCCGTCGGACTCGCCGGTACCGGCAGGCGGCTCCCTCCCTCGCAACCGGCACCCTCACGGCGGGCGATTACGTCGTCCATCTCGATCACGGCATCGGGATTTATCGGGGCATCCAGACGATCATGGTCGGCGAGTCGACCATCGAGGTGGCGGTCCTGGAATATGAGGGTGGCGACCGTCTCAATGTTCCGCTCTACCGGCTGGATCAGCTGGAGCGCTACCGGGCTGGCGGCAGTGATGGCGATGAGACGCCGCCGACGCTGCACCGACTGGGCGGAACCGGGTGGAAAAAGCAGCGGGAAAAGACCCGCGAAGCAATCCAGCACATGGCGGCGGAGCTCCTGGATCTCTATGCCCGGCGCACGGTCACCGCGGGTTACGCTTTTCCTCCCGACACCCGGTGGCAGCGGGAGCTGGAATCGGCGTTTCTGTATGAGGATACTCCGGACCAGCGCAAGGCGACCGAGGACGTCAAGCAGGACCTGGAGCGCCCGGTCCCGATGGACCGGCTCCTGGTGGGCGACGTCGGCTACGGCAAGACCGAGATCGCGGTGCGGGCAGCGTTCAAGGCGGTCCAGGGGGGGAAGCAGGCGGCGGTGCTGGTTCCGACCACCATTCTGGCCGATCAGCACGGCCGAACCTTTTCGGAACGGCTGGCGGATTATCCGGTCCGGGTCGAAGTGCTCTCCCGGTTCCGGACCGCCAAGGAGCAGAAGCAGGCGCTTGGAGAACTGGCCGAGGGGAAGATCGACATCATCATCGGGACCCACCGGTTGCTCTCCAAGGACGTGGTCTTCAAGGATCTCGGGCTTCTGGTGGTGGATGAGGAGCATCGCTTCGGGGTGCGCCACAAGGAGCGGCTCAAGGAGCTCCGCCTGATGGTGGACGTGCTCACCCTCACCGCAACGCCGATTCCCCGGACGCTGCACATGTCGCTGGCGGGTCTCCGGGACCTCACCTTGATCGAGACCCCGCCGCGGGATCGGTCTCCAATCCTCACCTTTGTGGAACCGTGGGACGACGGCCTTCTGGAGGAGGGGATGGCGCGGGAACTGGACCGGGGTGGGCAGGTGTTCTTCGTGCACAACCGGATCGAGACCATCGAAACGATAGCGGCCCGGGTCCGCCATCTGGCCCCCCGGGCCCGGGTCGGAGTGGCCCATGGCCAGATGGCCGGGGACGAGCTGGAGCGGGTGATGCGGAAGTTCGTGAATGCCGAGGTGGACATACTCGTCTCCACCATGATCGTGGAATCGGGGCTGGACGTTCCCAATGCGAACACGATGGTGGTGCACGACGCCCACAAGCTGGGCTTGGCGCAGTTATACCAACTGCGGGGCCGGGTGGGCCGCAGTCACCGACGGGCGTACTGCTACCTGATCGCCCCCGACGTAATGGACCCGGTGGCCGAGGAACGGCTGAAGGTGCTGGAGCATCATACCGACCTGGGGGCGGGGTACCGGATTGCCCTCAAGGACCTGGAGATCCGGGGGGCAGGGAATCTGCTTGGCTCGGAGCAATCAGGACACGCCCATGCGGTGGGATTCGACCTCTATTTGCGTTGGCTGGAGGAGACGGTGAAGGCGCTTCGGAGCCGACGCGACGCCGTGGCGGAACCCCCGGCTCCACCAGAGGTTGTCTTCGACCGGCCGGCCCACCTGCCGGATGCCTACCTGGCGGACGACGACACCAAACTCGACCTGTACCGGCGACTGGCGCGGGCGGGCGGGTCGGGTGAAATTGATGAGCTGCGGCAGGAAATGCGGGAGCGCTTCGGACCCCTCCCGGAGGAGGCCGATCGGCTGCTCGATTTGTCGAGGCTCAGGATGATCGGCGGGGTGCTGGGAATCCAGCACATCCTGGTTCGGGGGGACGAGGCGCGGGTGACCTTCCGGGCCGGGGCATCGCCGCGGATGGCTCGGCTGACCTCGGCCCTCGAAAATGTTCAACTTGCGGCCGATGTCCGCCGGACGGTGCCGTTGTCGTTGCGGCTGGTCCGGCTGGGTGGGGAACCGCTGATTCCGGCGTTGGTCAGGGCGTTACGGATGGTGGCTGGAGAGAAATAAACTTCAACTTCTAGAGATGGGATTCGTCATGCGAAAGGTCGGGTTGGCAGTGCTGGCGGCGATGGGCCTGGTGTCCGGCTGCTCCAGTTTCCGCGATGTGTTTACCTCCCATGCGGAGACCGCTGCACGGGCCGGGTCCCGTGAGCTCAAGTCGGCACGGGTGGCCGAACTCATCAGCAAGCTGGGCGGGCCCAACGCCAATCCTCAGGCGGCGGAATTGATCACCGGGATCTGGGTGGACCTCTCACTCTTCACCGATCAGGTGGCAGCGGGGACGCTCAAGACCGACTCGGCGACGATCGATCGCCTGATGTGGCCCCAGATCGCCGAACAGAAGGTATCGGCGTGGCACGACAGTCTGGTGAGCCGCCGCCCCGGAGTGAGCGCGGCCGCAGCCGACAGCGCTTACGACACCGGCGACCTGCGACTCTTTCAGCACATTCTCTTCATGCCGGCCGGACCGACCGTCGCCGACACCGCCAAGGCCAAGGCGTCTGCCGACCGAGTGCTCCCGCAGGCCAAGACCGGGGATTTCGGCAAGCTCGCCGCGCAATACAGCGGCGACGGCAGCAAGTCCGACAACGGGTACCTGTTCGTTTCCGGGAAGGGCGCCTTCGTGCCGGCATTTGAAACTGCGGCGTGGGAGTTGAAGCCGGGCGGGGTGAGCGGAGTGGTGAAGTCGGAGTTCGGCTTCCACATCATTCGCCGAGCGACGCTGGCCGAGAGCCGGGATCGCTTCCGGGCCAAGCTCGGTGAAACGCAGAAGCTGGCGGCGGACTCCGCCTACATGGAGGACATGAACTCGAAGAATGGTCTCGCGGTGAAGCCTGGTGCCGGTCCAGCCATCCGCAGCGCGCTGGCGGACCTGGGTGCGGCGCGGAAGTCGGGCAAGGGCCTGGTATCCACCAAGGGCGGTGATTTCACCGTGGGACAAATGGTGAAGTGGCTGGATGCCCTCCCCATGCAGGCGCTGGGGCAGATCCGGGCCGCCAACGACACGTTGCTGGAATCGTTCGCCAAGACGCTGGCCCAGAACGCGATCCTGCTGCGCCAGGCGGACTCAGCCAAAATTACGGTGAATTCGACGATGTATCAGGGGCTCCGGCTGCAGTACGAGTCGCAGCTTTCCAACTTGAAGGAATCGCTCGGGCTCGGCGCAGCGGAATTCTCCGATTCGTCGAAGACGCCGGTGAAGGAGCGTCGGGAGCTCGGCGTCAAGAAGGTGGATGAGTATTTCGACAAACTGCTGGCTGGTCAGGTCCAGTTCCGCCCGATGCCACCGACCCTTTCGGCCGAGCTCCGGTCCAACGGCGACTACAAGATCTACCAGGCGGGGGTGAGCCGGGCGATCGAGCTGATCGTTCAGCGGAAAGCCAGCGATTCGGCGGCCGCCGGCGCGATCCCGCCGCAGGGTGCCCCGCAAGGCGCGCCGCCGCCGGGCGGCCTCCAGCCGGCGCCGGGTGGACCTCCAGGACAACCCCCGAAGCCATGATCCGCTGGCGTCTGATTCCGGTTATCGCCGGGTCGCTCCTTCTCGGAGTCGGCGCGGTGATACCGGTTGCGGCGGCGCAGCGTCCGATCGCCGCGGTGGATTCGGTGGTGGATCGGATCGTGGCGGTGGTCGGCAGCACGGCCATTCTCGCCTCGCACATCGAAGAACGGATTCTGCAGGAATTTCCGCAGGGGAAGGGGCTTCCGACCACGCCGGACGGCCTCAAGGAGCTGCGTCGGGACCTCCTCAAGTTGCTGGTCAACGAGGAGTTGCTGGTGCAGGAGGCGGCCCGAGACACCACCATCAAGGTGCTCGATGAAGACGTCACCAAATCGGTGGATCTTCTGGTCAAGACGGCCCGGGCGCGATTTGCCGCCGAGGATGAATACCGGAAGGATTTGCGGGTTTCCGGATTCGAAACGCCGGATGAGTACCGGAGCTGGGTAACCGAGCAGCAGCGCCGCGCGCTCAACATCCGGGAACTGCTCACAAAGCAGCGCAGCGGCGGGAAGCTGAAGCCAGTTGCCCCGACCGAAAACGAGATTCGGGCCTATTTCGAGAAGCACAGCGCTTCGTTTCCGAAACGATCGGAGTCGGTGGCGTTTCGGCAGATTGCGGTGGCGCCGGCGCCCCGGGCCGACGCCAAGGCGCGAGCGCTGGTATTGGCGGACTCGATCCTGGGGGAACTCAGGCAAGGGGCCGATTTTTCGGCCGCGGCCCGGCGATTCAGCATGGACCCCTCCACCAAGGAGCAGTCCGGTGAATTGGGCTGGGTACGACGGGGGCAGGGTCTCGACCAGCAGTTTGAAACTGCCGCCTTCGCCTTGCGGCCTGGCGTGGTGTCGGAGCCGGTGGAATCGGCCTACGGCTTTCACCTGATTCAGGTGCAGCGTTCGCAGCCCGCCGAAGTGCAGGTCCGCCACATTCTGATCATGCCGATGATCGACACCACCGACGCCGACAGCGCGCAGCGGATCGCTGCGGCAGCGCGTGACGCCCTGGAGCGGGGGGTGTCCTTCGACTCGCTGCAACGGCTGTGGCACGACAAAGCCGAAGAACGGGAAATCCCGGCGATCGCGCTGGACAAGCTTCCCCCGGCGTATGCCCGTGGGCTGGAGGGGGTCCAGCCTGGAAAATTCAGCGGAGTGTTCCGGCTCGATGCACCCACCGATCTGCTGCGCTCAAAATATGTCATTGCCATGGTCACCGAGCGAGCGGCGGCGGGCGATGTTCCCTATGCCGATGTCAAAGAGCAAATTCGGAGTGCCCTGGCGGACGAACTGACGCAGCAGCGCTACATCGACAAACTGCGCAACGCCACGCTGGTGGAGCTCCGCACGCAGTGACCCGGCGTCCCCGCGTTGCGGTGACCCTGGGAGACCCGCGCGGGGTCGGCCCCGAGATCGCGGCGGAGGCGCTATCGGAGTCGCTGGACGCCGACATCACGGTCATCGGCGCCGAGGATCAGGTTCAGCCGGTCCGAGCCGATCAACGGATTTCGGTGGGGAGCTGGAAGGACGGCGCCGGGGTGGGGACGGGGGACAGGATGCGGGCGCTCCGGGCCGGCCAGATTGCCGGGCACGCGGTGCAGCGCGCAGTACAGCTGGCCTTGGAACACACCGTCGATGCGATCGTGACCGGCCCGGTGGAGAAGTACGCGCTCCACGCGGCCGGTTTTCCATTTCCGGGACAGACCGAGTGGCTGGGGGTGCTCGCGGGTGGTGTGGACGTGGCGATGATGCTCGCCGCCGGGCCGCTCCGGGTGGTTCTGGTGACCACCCACGTGGCGCTCCGGGATGTGCCGGCACTGCTCACCGTCGACCGGATTGTTCGGACCACGCGGGTTACCCGGCGAGCGCTCACCCAGTGGTTCGGCATCGAGGAGCCGCGGCTGGCCCTCTGTGCGCTCAACCCCCATGCCGGCGAGCAGGGGCTCTTTGGCGACGAGGAAGCCCGGGTGCTGGTTCCCGCCGCCCGCCAGGAGGGCCTCCTCGGACCCTTCCCGGCCGATACGGTGTTCGTGCGCGCGCTCAAGGGGGAATTCGACGCGGTGCTGGCGCCGTATCATGACGTGGGAATGACGGCGATCAAGGTGGCGGCGTTCGGCAAAGGGGTGAACGTCACGCTGGGGCTGCCCTTTGTGCGAACTTCGCCCGATCATGGCACCGCGTTCGATATTGCGGGTCAGGGTGTGGCCGATGCGTCGAGCATGCGGCAGGCGGTGGAGTTGGCGGTGGAGATGGCGCGTCGGGCGGACGTCAGGGTAGGCGGGGTTGGGTAACTGCTATCCACAGATTACACAGATTTCACAGATGATCATTCAGGTGGTAATCGGTGCAATCGGCGAAATCTGTGGACGTTTTTGGTTTCCCGACGAATCGCTTGAACTGAAGCGAGGGAGTGCCGAAGTTCAGGAGCAGCGCTCTGGGGAGTTTGCTCGCTACCAGGTGATTGATGACTTGGGCTTCCTCAACACCAGTCAGCCTCGCAAGTGCCTTCAGTTCCACCGATACATTTTCAAAACAGACGAAGTCTGCTCGATAGGCAACTCCTAACGGTGTCTGTTTGTAGAAGACGTGAATGTCACACTCCTTCAAGTAAGGCACTTTCCGCAACTCGAATTCGATCGCCAGCGCCTTTTGGTACACCACCTCCAGGAATCCCGTACCCAGGGTGCGATGCACCTCCATGGCCGCGCCGATGATGGCGTGGGTCTGTGGATCCCGAATTCTCCGGGAGCC
>JANNSC010000472.1:0-4350 GCA_031402135.1 Gemmatimonadales bacterium
GGCTGGCCCAGCACATTGGCTCTGAGTTCGCCGAGCGCGAAACGGCAGCACGGGCGTGACCGCCACGCCGATCGCGGCAATCACCGGCCTCGGTACTGCAGTTCCCGCCCGCGTCGTCACCAACGCCGATTTCGCCAAGTACCTGGAAACCTCCGATCAGTGGATCGTCGAGCGCACCGGCATTCGGGAGCGTCGGATTGCCGCCCCCGACGAATCCCTGGCCAGTCTCTGCCTGACCGCCTCCACCACCGCGCTCGCCGGCGCCGGCATCACGCCGGCCCAGGTGGACGCGATTGTTCTCGGCACCATCACGCCCGATCGGCGCCTGCCGGCCACCGCCTGTGATCTTCAGGCGCTGCTCGGCGCCAAGAACGCCATCGCGTTCGATGTCGCCGCGGCGTGCCCCGGCTGGATTTATTCGCTGGCAATTGCCGAAGGACTGATTGCCTCGGGACGGGCCAGGAATGTGCTGACCCTGGGGGCGGAAAAGCTCTCCATCGTCACCGACATGTCGGACCGCAGCACGGCAGTCCTCTTCGGGGACGGGGCGGGGGCCGCCGTCGTCCAGCCGGCCGGGAAGGACGGGAGAGGGATTCTCTCCATTGTCCTTGGCTCCGATGGCAATCTTGCCGACTTGCTCTATATCCCCGGTGGCGGCTCCGCCGATCCGGTGAGTTCCAAGGTGGTTGCCGAGCGCAGCCACTACATCCGCATGGCGGGCCGCGAAGTGTTCAAGGCGGCGGTCCTGGCAATGGCACGGGCCTGTGACGAAGCCCTCGCCAAGGCCGGAGTCACCGCTGAGGACATCGACCTCATGGTGCCGCACCAGGCCAACCTTCGGATCATTGAAGCCACCGCCAAGCACGCCGGCCTCCCCATGAGCAAGGTGATGGTGAACGTGGACCGCTACGGCAACACCTCGTCCGCGTCCATTCCGCTCGCCCTCGACCAGGCGGTGCAGGAAGGCCGGATCCGCCCCGGCTCCCTCCTCATGCTGGTGACCTTCGGTGCCGGGTTCACCTGGGGGAGCGTGGTCGTCCGATGGTGAACGTTCTCCTCTTTCCGGGGCAGGGCGCCCAGAAGGTGGGGATGGGCAAGGATCTGGCGGAGGCGTTTCCCGAGGCACGGGACACCTTTGCCGCCATCGATGAGGCACTCGGTATCCCGCTTTCCCGCACCATGTGGGAGGGCCCCGATGAGGAGCTCCAGCAGACCCACATCACCCAACCGGCCATTCTTGCCCACTCTGCGGCGGTCCTCGCAGTGGTTGGCCGGAGCATCAGCGGCGTGGCCGCCGCTGCCGGGCACAGCCTCGGGGAGTACAGTGCCTGGGTGTCCACCACCGCCCTCTCGGCGGTCGACGGAGCCCGTCTGGTGCGCCGCCGGGGCGAGCTGATGCACGAGGCCGGCACCAGGCGGCCCGGTGCCATGGCAGCGGTGCTGGGCCTCGCCACCGCCGCGGTTGAGCAGGCCTGCGCCGAGGCAGCTACCGATTCGGAAGCGGTGGTTGCGGCCAACCTCAACGCCCCGGATCAGACGGTAATCTCCGGCGATCCGGCGGCGGTGGAGCGGGCCGGGCAGGGGTGCAAGGCTGCCGGCGCCAAGCGGGTGGTGGCGTTGAAGGTGAGCGGGGCCTTTCATTCCCCGTTGATGGAGCCGGCCCTTCCCGGACTCCGAATGGCCCTCGCGGCAGCCACCTTTGGCGTGCCGGCGTTTCCGGTGGTGGCCAACGCCAACGCCGCACCAGTGTCCAGCCCGGACGAGGCGCGCCGCTTGCTCGCACTCCAGCTCACCTCGCCGGTGCGATGGGTCGCCTGCGCGAAGGCCCTTGCCGCCCTTGCCCCGGGCGCCCGGTTCATCGAGGTGGGTCCGGGAACGGTGCTCGGCGGCTTGCTCAAGCGGATTCTGCCATCGCCCGAATACCTCTCGCTGGGCACCGCGGCGGAAGTGGAGAAATTCCTGGCATGACAACGATCGATCTGGCCGGTCAGGTGGCGTTTGTCACCGGGAGCACCCGGGGAATCGGGCTGGCTATTGCCCAACGGCTGCACGCCAGCGGGGCCAAGGTGGCCATCGTCGGCCGCAAGGCGGAGCAGGCCGCTCTGGTGGCCGGGCAGTTCGAGGGGAATGCGGCCGGATTTGGGTGTGATGTGGCGGACCCAGCCCAAGTAGAGGCCGCCGTCCACGCCGCCGAGCAGGCGTTGGGGCCAATAACCATTCTGGTGAATAACGCCGGGCTGACCCGCGACAACATCCTGCTGCGGCTCTCCGAGGAAGACTGGAACGCCGTCTTGCAGGCAAATCTTTCCGGGGCGTTTCACACCACCAAGGCGGTGCTCAAGGGAATGATGAAGCGGCGGGCCGGCCGGATCATCAACATCACCAGCATTGTGGGGCTGACCGGGAACAAGGGCCAGGCAAATTATGCCGCCAGCAAGGCCGGACTGATCGGATTTACCAAATCGGTGGCCAAGGAGTACGCCAGCCGCAACATCCTGGCCAATTGTATCGCGCCGGGATTCATTGCCACCGACATGACCGCCGCCTTGCCGACCGAGGCCCGGGACGCGTTATTAGGGCAGATTGCGCTGGGACGCCTTGGAGAGCCGGCAGATATTTCGGGTGCGGTGCTCTTTCTGGCGTCGGATCTGGGTTCCTATATCACTGGGCAAGTGCTGGTAGTCGACGGCGGCATGGTCATCTGACGCAGCCACGTTTCACTCCTTCGTGAGGGCCGCATGAGTGACATGATCGAGAAGGTCAAGGACATTATTGTCGAAGAACTTGGCGTCGAGCGGGAAAAGCTCACCGACAGCGCCAGCTTTATGGAGGACCTCGGCGCCGATTCGCTCGACACCGTCGAATTGGTGATGGCGTTCGAGAAGGAATTCGACATTGACATTCCGGACGAAGAAGCCGAAAAACTCCGGACTGTTGGTGACGCGCTGAAATACCTCCAGGACAAGATGGGCAAGTAGCGGATGGCGGAGCGGGTCGTGGTGACCGGCGCCGGCTTGGTCACGCCGGTCGGACTCAATGTCGAAGAGAGCTGGGCCAATCTCCTGGCCGGCAAGTCCGGTGCGGCTCCGATTACCAAGTTCGACCCCAGCCGCCTCCAGGTCCGGTTCGCGTGCGAAGTGAAGGGGTTCGACCCGTTGGGCTATCTCGAGCGCAAAGAAGCCAAGCGGATGGACCTCTTCTGCCAGTTCGCCATGGCGGCATCCCACCAGGCGGTCACCCAGGCGGGGCTCGAAGGGAAGTTTCCGGTGCCGGAACGGACCGGCGTGGTCATCGGCAGCGGTATCGGCGGCATGATGACCTTCGAGGAACAGTGCCTGATTTATCTGCAAAAGGGCCCCGATCGGGTGTCGCCCTTCTTCGTCCCCATGTTCATTCCCGATATCGCCGCCGGGCATGTTTCCATTCGATATGGGCTCAAGGGCCCCAACTTCGCGACGGTATCGGCCTGCGCCTCCTCGGCCCACGCCATCGGCGAGGCCTATGAGCTGATCAAGTCGGGAAAGGCCGACTGCATGGTGACCGGTGGTGCCGAAGCGGCAATTACCGGCATCACCATCGCCGGTTTTCAGAACATGAAGGCGCTGTCCACCCGGAACGAGGCGCCCGAGCAGGCCAGCCGCCCCTTCGACCAGGGCCGGGACGGATTTGTGCTGGGCGACGGCGGCGCGGTCGTTGTGCTGGAAAGCCTGGCCCACGCCACCGCTCGCGGTGCCACCATTCTCGCCGAGGTGGCGGGATACGGGATGAGCGGCGATGCCAATCACATCACCGCGCCGGCTCCCGATGGCGACGGTGCCCGCCGGGCGATGCTGGCGTGCCTGGCCGATGGGGGTGTGGCACTCCAGGAGGTAGGCTACGTCAACGCCCACGGCACCTCCACACCGCTGGGCGACATCGCCGAAACGATAGCAGTGAAGGCGGTGTTTGGTGCCCATGCCCGTAAGCTGATCTTCGCCTCGACCAAGTCCATGACCGGCCACCTGCTCGGTGGCGCCGGGGCCCTGGAGTTCGTCGTGGCAATGCAGGTGCTTCGCACCGGCAAAGTTCCTCCCACCATTAACCATGATTCGCCCGACCCCCAGTGTGATCTCGATTGCGCGCCCAACCGGATGGTGGAACGAGAGGTCGACGTGGCCCTTTCCAACTCCTTCGGGTTTGGCGGGCACAACGTAACGCTCGCGGTGCGTCGCTTCCGCAGCTGACCTGGCCCGGGCGGCCGGCTGGGTGGAAGCGTAACGGGGCGGCTTCTGCCGCCCCGTTCGTTTGTCCCGGCCCCACGACATCGCTAGATTCCCCATGTCTTCAAGTCCTGACGCATTACGGAGATAG
>JANNSC010000473.1:0-2303 GCA_031402135.1 Gemmatimonadales bacterium
CACCCGGCGCGGCTGCCAGCGCGGCATCGGCCGCGGCGCTTCCGCAGGGTGGTGGCGGCGTGGCCACGCTTGCACCGCCGCTCGAACCACCGGCTGCCGCCATCGCTCCGCCTGCGCCGATCTCGTACGCCGCGCCCGTGGCTGCTCCGGTTGCGGCTCCTGCTCCGGTTATGGACGCACGCGCGAGGAGGACCGCGCCCTGAAGGCCGCTGCGGATAAGACCAAGAGTGACGCTGACGCGCTCCGGGCAGTCGCCGAGGCCTGCGGGGGAAAGCCGCGGGTACCGGTAGCCGTCACGAGCGAACAAGAAGGTGTTGGTAACCTGGCGCCGGAACCGGCGGGGGACATGCACGAACTTGACCAGGCGGATGATTGCCGGCCTGGGCAGGACCAGGCGCTCGCTCCGCACCACGTCCCGTCCATCCGCCTCGACGATTTCTGCCTTGCCTTCGATCACCAGCCGCAGGGCGCGCCGCACCGGCACCATGGTCAGGGGCTCGAACGACGCATTCAACGCCAGACAACGCACGTGATCTCTCCTTCCTCCCAGAGGCCGATGAATCGTAACGGCTGCCGGGGAAGGGGCGCAAGCAACGACCCGGCCACTAGCGGGCAAGGGCCACCAATCGGGCTTCGAGCAACTGCCGCATCCGCGGATTGCGCGCGATCACCAGCAGAGTGTCGTCCCCGGCGAGGGTGCCGATGATCTCTTTCCATCCCGCCTGATCCAGCGCCGCCGCGACCGCGGGCGCGCCACCTGTGGCCGTCTTGATCACAATGAGCGGGCCGGTGCCCTCGACGCTCACCAGCAGGGTCGGGAGGATGTGAGCCAGGTCGGGGCGCAGCGAGCCCTCGTTCGGGTTGGCGTAGAAGGAGCCGCCTTGCGGATCCACCAGTTTGGCGAGGCCGAGTTCGCGGATGTCGCGCGACAGCGTCGCCTGCGTCACCGAGATGCCTTCCCCCGCCAGAGCTTCCCGGAGCCCGTCCTGGCTTTCAATGCGCTTCGCGCGGACGGTACGGAGGATGGCGGCGTGGCGCTGGAGTTTCATTACGGGGACGGCTCCGAGGTTTGAGCTATCAGCCATCAGCCATCAGCCATCAGCCGTCAGCCGTCAGCCGTCAGCCGTCAGCCGTCAGCCTTCAGCCGTCAGCCGTCAGCCGTCAGCTGTGGCGGCGCCAGACTTCCCGGCCTGCCAGGAAAGTGAAGCGGACATCGGCGGGGCGGCACGACAATATGGTATCCGCCAACCTCGCCGCGTCAACCGGTGCCGGGAAGTCCACGACGACGAGATCGCCCCACTTGCCGGGCGTCAGGCTGCCGATCTCCGGATCGAGCCCAAGGGCGCGTGCCGCGCCGACAGTGGCCAGGTGCAGGGCCGCGTCGGCGGTAATGCCCGCCAGCCGACGCGCCGCCCGCACTTCCGCAAGCAGATCGAGCGGCGCCACACTGGCCACCGAATCGGTGCCGACGCCGATCGGCAATTCTCTCTGAATCATGGCCGCGAGTGGCGCCGATCCGTGTCCGTGGTGCCGATTCGACCTGGGGCAGTGGGCAATCGCCACCCCGCGCCCAGCCAGACGGTCCAGATCGGGTTCGTTCACGGTGACCACGTGTATGCAGAGTGTACCGGGGCCCAGCACGCCGTGCATATCGAGCCATTCCACTGGTGATCTCCCCGGCGCCTCGGGAAGCGGAATACCCCGCGCCCGCCACATCTCCGCAAACCCACCAGTCCCCTTCTGCAGCAGCAGTGATTCTTCCCGCGACTCCGCAATGTGCACCGCCAGCGGCATGCCCAGCGCCCGGGCCAGCGACGCCACCCCGGCGTACAGCGGCCCGCTGACCGAGTATGGTGCGTGCGGAGAGAGCCCAAGACGCACCCGGGGGCCGGCGAATCGCCGCAGCTCCTCCAGGCGGTGACGCGCCCCCGAAATCGCGTTTTCGGCCTGGTCGGGATGTGGGCCGAATACCTCGTGATACGCAATCCCGCTCCCGCCGGCCTCCGCCAGCGCCTCGATGACCGCACCGGAATCGCCGGTGTCCGCGACGGTGGTCACGCCCGCGGCCCAGCAGTCGCGCAGCCCCTGGCGAGCAGCGTCGAGAAAGTCCGTGTGGGTTCGGGCCGCCTTGAGGGCGATGATCTGGCTGATCCACGCCGGGAAATCCGCCGCCGCCGCCTGGCCCTCCATGCCGCTCAACTCGAGATGGGTGTGAGCGTTGATGAGACCGGGCAGCAGGGCACCGCTGCAACGCTCCGTGGTGATACCTGGGGGCTCAGGAACCTCCGCCTCCCGCCCGACCG
>JANNSC010000474.1:0-2528 GCA_031402135.1 Gemmatimonadales bacterium
GGGTAGTTGGGGTCCGCAAACCGCGCCCCCGGAGAGGTCGGTTTCTGTTTGGCAAGAACGGCTCGGATTTCGTCATCCGACGCCCCCGCCTCAATCAGATCGGCAATGAGTTCTTCGTCGTCCATTTACGGCTTTCCGCCACGGACTTCTGCCAGTAATCGAGCGGCCCGAGCGGCCCGATCCTCGCCACCCACGACCGGGGCGCGACCCTCCACGGCAAAGTTCGAGGTGTGCTTTCCGGCGGCGCCCCCAGGCATATCGTAGTGCGCCTCCGTAAAGCCCTCCACTTGGCGACGAATGACGTTGGAGAGGTACGCATCCAACTCCTCTAACTTCGTGCGGATAACCGACTCGTCCTCGTTGGGGTCGGGGAGCATCCCGAGCAAGCGGTCGTATTCGTCCGTGGGAATCGCTCCGCCTGACCGCATTTGGCCAAGCGCCGTATTGACGTTCGCCAACCGCGACGCTGCACGAATAGATTGCGGTTTCGGGGTCAGCGGTCCACCGATCTTGGCGCCGACCTTCCGCGCCTGATTTGCAAAGAAGCCGGTAGGGTTGGCGTCACCAATCGCCTCCACCGTCATTGCCTGCTGTGCCCCACGCGCCGCATCCTGTAGGGTTTTCCACATACTCAGTTTCTCCGCCGACGAGGCCGGGAGTCCCTTGGGTTTGGGGGTGCCGTCGTTCCGCCCCCGCTGTCGCAACAACTCCATTTCCCGCTCGTGGGCGTACCGTGCAGCGAGCGTTTCGGGAGCGTTCGGGTCGATGTTGCGGCGTGGTTCCGGGGTCAGGCCCATGTCCACCCGTCCGGTAACTTCACCCTCAACCCGCCCCTGTGCAGCCCGTTTGGGGTCGGATTGGTAGACCTGCTGGAGATATCCCTTCAAGCGTTCCGGGTCCAGTCTCCCCCTGAGATCAGCCAACTCGTTTTTCGTGGCCTGCCCCTCCTCGGCTACAGCGGTTCGCCGTTCCGCCAAACTGTCCTGCATCGCCCGCCGCTTGATTTCGTCCTGATACTCGCGGCCTTCCCGCTGGCCTTTGAGGCCGCTGGCAATCGCGGCGGGTGCCCGAGAGAATAGAACGTCGAGGATTCCCGCCATTAGGTACCGTCGCCTTCCCAACTCGGTCCATCGTAGGTGGTCGCCACCGGAGACGCTTTCGCCTTCTGGGTCCGGCCCCGCAAGTATTCACACAGCATATCGTTGATCCCGCCGAACGTCGAGTCGGCGCCCTTCTGGTTGACATCCTGCTGGTACTGACCCGCATTGATGGCGGACTGATCCCCGCCATAGCCCTGATTGAACAACTGGGCTTGTTCGTCGGCGTTCCGGTTGAACCCGGTGCCCTGCAATGAATCCTCCAGCATCCGCTGGCGTACCGCGTTATCAATCCCCTGCTGGGCCGCATCGCTCTGGAAGCCGCGTTCCCCCCGCAACTCGTTCCGCTGGGTCAACCCCTGCCCGAACTGCTGTTGTTCCAAACCGGAACTATCGCTGAGCTGGTCGCGGGCCGCATCGAAGTTGGACTTTTCACGTGAAAACTGGTTGTTCTGGTCCAGCCGGTTCTCGCTTCGGAGGTCGCTGCCCTGTCCGAAGCTCTGGTCCGACAGCCGCCCAAGGGAGGAGGCCCGGTCCAGCCCGTAATTCCGGTCCTGTATCCCTTCCTCCCGGCCCACATTGCTCAGGCCGAACTGATCCTGGGACAGCCCTCGAAGCGCCGAAATGCTGTTCAGCGCGTTCTGGCTCCCGAGGCTTGATCCACGGAAACTGGCGTCGGCTTGCGCCTGATCCGCCCCAGCAAGCGCCCCAAAGCCTCCTGTCGCCGCCTGCAAGGCGCTCAGCCTGTCACCGACCTGTTGGCCCGCTGAATCGTAACTGAGGCCCCGAGCGGCCTGTGAGAGGGCTTCGTTCCGCCGTTGGGCCACGGTGCCGAGGTCGTTGGTGGTCATCCCAGCCCCTTGACGGCCCATCGCCGCGGAGGACCGATTGACGGAACGTAGTTGCTCCTCAAACCCCGGATTTGACTGCTCCTGCAACAGCGCGAACTGCTTGCCCGCCAGGTCCTCCCGGCTGGGCGCCCCGTTGAGCAGGTTCCCGGCTTGCCCCGCCAAGGCGCCCCGCAAGGCCGAGGTGTCCGCCCCGTAATTCAGGCCCCCGCCCTGCTGGGTCGAGAGCTGGCCGGCCTGACAGATCGCTCGGTCCAGAATGGACTGCGCGGGCTGGGTATTGGTGCCCGCCACCGGCCCGGTGCCCAGCGATCCCGCTGCCTGCCCGGTATAGCCCTGTGCCGCTTGGGTGTAGGCGTCATTGGTCTGCGGCGCCTGATATTGCGAGAAGCCCTGAAACCCCGCCACGTTGTCGGCTGCCGCGTCGGTCTGGCCTTGGGTGGTCTGGAGCCGGGGATCAGCGCCGGGGGTGATTTGCTGGCTGCGAAGGTCCGAGGCCGGATTGATTTGAGTCTGGGTGGCGTACCCACCCCCACTCGGGGCGCTCGGTCCCAACGGGGTTCCGGTATACCCAGACGAAAGC
>JANNSC010000475.1:0-4548 GCA_031402135.1 Gemmatimonadales bacterium
GCTGCTCCTCCGGCCACCCCTCGGCAATTCCATCCAGCATCGCCGCGGCCAGCGCCGGCGTCCCCGGCGGTACTCCCTCGATCAGCGTCACCACCGCCGCGGGGTCCCGTGAGTTTGCCTGGAACCGCGCCATCCGTTGGACCGCCCTCCGCATCCCCGCGACCGCGGCCGAGTCATCGGTCGGCACCCGTCGCCGGATCAACTCCCGCAAGAAAGCCGGCCCCTGCTTGGCGCCGGCCATTGCCACCGCATCCGGAATCCAGAGGTCACGGGCGTTTTCGGAATGGCTGAACACGTCGGCGATCGCCGCCGCGGCCTTCGGCGCAGGCGGCAACTCCGACAGCACCAGCAGCGCCTCCAGCCGCACGTGCGCATCGGCATCCTGCAACATCGACGTCGGCACGGTGTACTCCACCGGCCACGGCGATGAGCGGTCCGGCAGCAGCCCCGCCGCAAAGATGTCGTCCTCCAATTGCTGGCTCCGCGGCAGCATCATCAGTGCCGCCCGCCTGATTGAGCCGGCCGGGTGGTACAGCGCCTTTCGCGCCACCGCCAGCGCTTCGGTGTTCGTCGCAAAGGCTCCCAGCCCCGACAAGGTCCACAGCGCATGCAGCGCCGCCGAATTGAGGCCCTGCGCGTCCACCGTATGCGTCCCCGCCAGTTTCACCAGCGCCGGCACCACATCCAGTTTTCCCCGTGTAACCAGCAGCCGCTGCGCCGTCATCCGCCAGAACATGTTGTCGTCGCCCAGCGCATTCACCAGCTGCTGCGGCGTTGCGGCGTCCAGCCGCTTCGGTGGCCGAGCCTCCGCGCTGTCATACGAAATGCGGTACAGCCGCCCGTGCAACCGGTCCCGGTTCGGAGTCTCATAGGCATTGCCGGGACCGGTCTCGCAGCATCCCTTCATGTTCTTGGGAGTGGGGTTGTGCTGCACCCCCAGCGTGTAAAAGTCCGAAATCCACAGCGCCCCGTCCGGCCCCACCTTGATCTGCACCGGTGCAACCCAGGCATCCCGCGCCGCCATCAGATTCCAGCGGTTGGTGGCCCGGAAGCCGCTGCCGGAGCTGCTGAGCTCGAACATCCCGATGACGTGCCCGGTGGGCTCGTTCACGAATGCCATCCGGTTCCAGTACTCCGCGGGGAACGCCCGCGCCGTGTAGATCTCGTGCGCGGTGCCGGCCGTGTATTTGCCGAATTGATCCACCTGCAGGATGTCGATCACCGGGAAAATGTCCACTCGGTCCGCAATGTCGGGAAGCACCGGCTCTCGGCCGCCCAACGCCCGATAGTATCGGGCCGGAATGTGCAGGAACTGCGTCGGCCGGCTGTTGGCGGTCGAGCCGAAGACGTACCCCTCCTCGTTGAACGCCACCCCCCAGGTGTTGTTGCTGGTGCGAGCCATGTATTCCAGATTCGACCCATCCCCCGGAAATCGGAAATAGCCCGATCCAAACTGACCCCGGCCATAGCTGCTCGGCCCTACCGTGCCCACGAACCCGTTGTAGCCCAGCGAGCCCCACACCTGGTTGTCGAAGCCGTAGCGCAGGTTGCTGATGGTGCCGTGGGTGTCGCCCCGCGGAAAACCGCTGAACAGCACCTTCCGGATGTCGGCCTTGTCGTCCCCGTTGGTGTCTTGGAAGTACAGCATGTGGGGCGCCTGCCCGACGATCACGCCCCCGTTGGCAAACGCAATGCTCGTCGCCAGATTGAGCCCGGTCGTAAACTCCGTCACCTTGTCGGCCCGCCCGTCGCGGTTCAAATCCTCCAGAATCAGGACCCGGTCGTGTCCTGGGACGCTGTCGGGGAGGACGGTGTTGGGATAGTCGTTGGTCTCCACCGCCCACATTCTGCCCCGTGCGTCCCAGGTGAAGTCGATGATGTTTCCGATCATCGGCTCGATCGCAAATGGCCGGACGCTGAAGTGCGGACGCAACGTCATCATCTTGACCGACTCGACCGTCAGCAGAGCCGCCTGCGCCTTCGTTAAGGCCGTATCCAGCGTGTTCCACGGCGCTGGCGGCTGCTTGTAGGTGGGGAGCGGTACCTCGAGGTCCACGATCGTAGTCAGCGGATCCCGGGTGACGTGGGAAATCGCCCAGTCGCCAATCGCCCACCGGGTTCCCTGGCTCACCAGCTGCTGAAACCCCGGGTTGGTCCAGGTCCGCTGGTCGTGGCCCCACGCGGTGTAAAACACCCGTCCCTTCCCATAGGTCCGGACCCAGGTCCACGGCTCGGCGTGCCCGCTCTCCTCCCGGGTTTCCAGCACGATGCGGTCCACCGGGTTGTGCTTGGTGTGGATGTAGGTCTCGTCCCAGCTCTCGAACGAGGGAACCCCGCGGACCGCCGGGTGGTCCGCCACCACCCGGGTTACCCGGAACGTCCCGGTGCCATGGCTCTTGAACGCCCCCCCGATAAGCCGGATGAACTCTTCTGAATTCTGGAATGACGCCGAGGCGCAGTGCAGCACCACCAGCCCGCCCCCGTCCCCCACAAACTCCAGGAGCGCGTTGATTTGGGCATTGGATACCGTGAGATGGTTGTTGTAAAGCACTACCGCGTGGTACCGCTTGAGTTCGTTCCGGTTGAGATCGTCGCGTTTGTCGGTGTAGAAGATGTCGATGCCGTTCCGGGACAGGGCGGGGAGCAGCTCCTTGGCCCGCGCGGATGGCTGATGGTGCCCGTTGTCTCCGAGAAACAGCACCCGGAGCCGTTCGTTGCGGCCGATCTGCGCCGCCGCGGTCGTGGGGAGCAGAACAAGTAACAGAAGGAACGTCACCGATCTCGCGAGTTTCACGGCGCGATACCCTCCCCGTTTGCGGTCCCCCAAAAACATCGTTCCGAACACCAGCACCAGGAGAATCGCCACCGGCGCCACATACCGGAACGAACGCGTCCCGCCCTGCGCCTCCGCCGGCTGCAGGATGGCGCTCGCTTCGCCCACCAGCGGCTCGTTGGGAATGTGGGTCGCCACGATGGCGCGGAGTGCGTTGGCGGTGGCGTTGTTGTTGATGCTGCCGCTCTGCCGTTGTGCCTCGAGCGCCGTGCGCGTGGCCGTCAGCGCCTCCTCGACCTCCCTCGGCCGGAAGCCCAGCGCGCCAAGATCGGTCGCTTGCTGGGCCCGCGCCACATGGGCCGGGAATCCCGCTTCCACTCGTTGTAACACCCCGAGGGTCGCTGCGGGGAGCGACTCAGCCAGGTATCCGTCGGCCAGTCGGCCCATTAGCGGCACCCCAACCGCGCCCGCCATTCCCAGGCCGATCCCCGCTGTCAGCACGATGCCCAGCGAGCCGGTCCGGGGCCGCCGTTCCGCAACCACCCCCACCATCGTCGGAAAAAAGAACGCCACTCCCCAGGCAAACACCGTCGCCGCAGCGAACGCAGACCAGAGCCCCTGCGCGATGCTCAGCAGAAATAGCCCGGAGCCGGTGAGCGTCGCCGCGAACAGCAGCATCCCGGTCGGCGCGAATCTCGTCACGGCATGCCCCGCCAGCATGCGGAGCACCACCATCCACCCGCTGATCCACACCAGTACCAGAATGCCGTGCAGCCCGCCCGCCTCCAGCACCGCCGGTACCCAGCGCATTGGACCCAACTCCAGCGATGTGGTCATCGCCATCAAGAGCAACATCATCAGGAAGAACGGGTCGGTGAGGGTGTGCCGGAACATCTCCTTCACCGGCAGCCCGGCCGCGGCGTTTTCGGTCTTGGGGAACTCTTGCGGGAGTACCATGACGCCGTAGAGGACAATCGGACCATAGATTACCGCCAGCTGCCACGGCCAGCGGGCAAATCCACCCGAATTGGCCAGCAGAAAGCCGGTGATGCCACCCAGCACGATTCCAATTGGGAAGAAGGCGTGAAACCGGTTGAGGTACACCGTCTTCTCATCGGGAAAGAGCGCTGCCACCAGCGGATTGCCGGTCACCTCGATCATCCCGTTGCCCGCCGCCAGGGTCGCGGCGCCGCCCATCAGCATCCAGAACGCCGACGGATCTCCCACCCGTGTCGATGCCGCGATCATCAGCGTGATTCCGGTGACATGCCCGAAAAACGCCAGCCGGGCGCCGTTCTTGAGGCCGAACCCCTCCAGCAGCGGCCCCATCACCAGCAGTGAGATCGCCATCCCCCAGAGCGCCGCCCCACCGATGAGGCCGACCTGGTAGTTGGTGAGGATGAACTCCTGCTTGAGCTGTACCAGGATGTTGCTGACCAGCGCGAACGACGCGCCGGTGGGGATCAGCGCGAGGCAGATGCCGAAGAAAAGCCGCTTTCGATGCACGCCCTCAGCGAGGCCGGGTGCAGAAGCCATGGGGTGGGTCTCCGGAGTGATCGATGTGCTGGGAATATACCGGCCCTGCCGCCGAGGCCGTCACCGCTCCCGGCGGCAAGCTATCGCTGCCCCAACAGCCGCACCTGGGCCCTGCGACCCCGAAAGGTGTTCGCGTCGTACCAGAACTCCACCCGGTTGATCACCCGGTCGTCTCCCTCCAGGTCGATCGCTCGGCTCTCCCCACCGGCCGGGATGGTGTTGCGCATCTGAATCCCCTG
>JANNSC010000476.1:0-2450 GCA_031402135.1 Gemmatimonadales bacterium
CTTGCCCATTTCGCCGGACTTTTGCCGAGCCTCCAGCACGTCGGGGATCCCGTCGTCCTTGAGGTAGAGATTGAAATCGTCGGCCGACAGCGCGATCACGCTGGGTCGGGTGGATGCGCCGATCACGTACGTCCCGGCGCCGCGGGTGTGAATGTGAAAGGTGCTGGTGTCGCCGGCCACGCTCCATTCCGTCGTGTCGAGTGTGATGCGGCGGACCGGAGTCAGCACGCTGGCGTCGGCCAGCCGATTCCGCGCGATGGAGTTTTCACTCCGGGTGAAGGTCCCGTTCAGCACTCGCACCCGTACCTCGGAGTTTTCCGGGGCAAAGTACCGGGTGGGCTTGAGGAACAGGTCGTGCGCCGCCGCCACCGTGACCGCGGTGAGCAGGAGCGCGGTGCCCAAGAGCACGGCGCGCCCCCCTGAAATCGTTGCCTTGATACCCTTTGCCTGGCGTGACATGCTCATGCTCCTTAGCGCTGTGGTGGGAAAGTGGTGCTGTCTGGTTGCGGTGCCTCGGCCTGCGCCGAGTCGGCTGCCGCTGCTGAATCTTCCGCTGCTGTTGCCGCTCGATCCGCTGCCGCATCCGCCGCCGCTTCCTTGGCCAGCCGAGTCTTGATCTCGCCCATACGGGTTAGGCCCAACACTCGGCCGGCCCCGGTCGGGTCAATGCCGTACTCCGCCGGAAGCACCACGGTCACCAGCAGGAGTGCCGCGACGGTCAGCGCAATCAGCGTGGACCGCAACAGTCTCTGTGAGGAAGTCGACTCCGGCTGGGGCGGTTGGGGAGCGGCCATGGTGGAATCCCTACCCGAGGAGGAAGTAGCCAGTCAACTGGACGCCCATCAGCATGAACCCGGCTGCCATCAGGGCGACATTTGCCGTAAAGGCGTGGCGCCCGAAGCTCGGGGTGCCGCGCCAATACCCCATCCCGATCAATATCGCGCTCAAGGCCAGCAACTGGCCGGTCTCCACGCCGACATTGAACGCGATCAGGTTTGGAAACAGCCCCTCGGGCGACACCTCGAAATCGAGCAGCTTGGTGGCCAGGCCAAATCCATGAGCGAAGCCGAAGAAAAGGGTGGCAGCCTTGGTGCTTGGCTGGAACCCGAACCAAGTCTGGAAGGCGCCGAGATTGTCCATCGCCTTGTAAACCACCGACAGCCCGATCAGCGCATCTACCAGATACCCGCTGACGCTCACGCCCGTCAACGCCCCGATCAGCAGCGTGGTCGAGTGGCCGATGGCGAACAGCGTCACATAGACGGCTATATCCTTGAGACGGTACAGGAAGAATATCACCCCGAACAGAAACAGCAGGTGG
Organism: Gemmatimonadales bacterium; assembly: GCA_031402135.1. GTDB lineage: Bacteria > Gemmatimonadota > Gemmatimonadetes > Gemmatimonadales > GWC2-71-9 > JABFSM01. The sequence goes on from JANNSC010000476.1 coordinate 1,322, forward strand.
TCGTAGCCGGTGACCATGTGCTTGGCGCCCAGGTAGGCAAACGGGATCAGCAGCACTCCCGATACCTCCTGCAGGTATCCCTTGTCGCCGGCCGCCACGCCGTGGGCAAGGGCGTCGCCGGGGTACCCGGCGATCGCCAGCATGGCGAAGCAGAGGCCCAAGAGGAGGGGCCGGCTCACGGCTTGGGGACGATGATGTTTTGTACCCCCCGCTCCCGCAGCTTGGTGTTGAACGCCGGGAACTCCGTCGCCAGCAGCGCATCGAGCCGAGACCGGGCATCCAGCACCTGGGTGTGGAGTAGCTGCTGCACCTCCACCTGCTGCGTCGTCGGCGCAAAATCCGCCACCGCAATCCCCTGAGCCAGCCAACCCAGGCGGCCCATCAGCTTCATCGGATAGCGTACATCGTCCTGCCCTCGTCCGGTGAGCTGGAGCTGCACCAGGTCCTGTTCCACACCCCGGAATTTCTGCTCCAGCGAGTCAGACTCGGCCTTGAGGCCGGCTCTTGCAGAATCGGCACCGAGCAAGTTCGTGAGGGCGATGAGTTGGCTGCGCACCGATTCGATGCGGTTGACCATCTCCGCGACGCTCTCCAGATCGGCCCTGACCTGCAGGAGGAGGGCGGTCTGGGTTCGGATCTCTTCCTCGCTTCCCCCGGAATTCGGGTCCTTCCGGAGTTCGAGCCTCTGGGCAAGGTCCTGGCCCCCGACGGTCAGCTTGACGCTGTAGCTCCCCGGCGGCGCCAGCAGCGCGAACTGCACGCCGTCGGGAGCTGTCCGGCCCTCGGCGCCCACCTTCACGTCGGGTGCGTACTGCGGCGAGGTTCGGAGCTTGGTCGCTTTCGTCTCGTCGAAGTGCAGATCCCACCAGACCCGGCTGATCCCGGATTTCCCTGGCGCGGTCTTGATGGTGCGCACCGTCTTCCCGGCGGCATCCTGAATGGTGAGGAAAACGCTGTCCTTGGTCTCTGATTTGAGCCAGAAGTGAATCGGCACGCCATTCTCCGGGTTCCGTCCGGCAGACGGGTCGTAGGACACCGCAAACGGCGCCTCCACGTTGCGCAGCCGGTACGCCGCGCGCGGCACAAACAGGTGGGCGGCCTTGGCGGTCACCGCGGGCCCCAGCTCCCG
>JANNSC010000477.1:0-2114 GCA_031402135.1 Gemmatimonadales bacterium
GTGGCAATCATTGCCCCGATGGGCAATCCCGATGCCAGCCCCTTGGCGAGCGTGATAACGTCGGGAGTGACGCCGAAGGCTTCTGCTGCGGTAAAGGCACCGGATCGGCCGACGCCGCACTGGACCTCGTCGAAGATGAGCACTGCGCCAGCCTTGCTGCAGGCATTCCGCGCCGCCTGAAGGAAGGCGACCGAACAATCCCGCGCGCCGGTGAGTCCCTGCACCGGTTCCACGATCACTGCGGCGACGGTCTGGTCGACCGCCGCCTGCATTGCCGAAACATCGTTGAAGGGAACCTTGACCGAGCGTGGCATCCCGGCCCGGATTGCCCCGGCCTCGTACTTGGCGCCATCGGTCACCGCAAGGCAGGCAACGGTCCGACCGTGCCATCCGCCTGCCACCGACACGATGTTCTGGCGTCCGGTGATTTTCCGCGCCAGTCCGAGGGCGTTCTCGTTGGCTTCCGCACCGGAGTTGCAGAAGAACACCTTGGACAAGTCACCGGGACAGCGTTCGGCGAGCATCTCGGCCAACTCCTCGCGGAGCCGGTGGGAGACCGCCGTGGAATAGAAGATCAGTGTGGCAGCCTGGCGCTTGATGGCCTCGACCACATGCGGGTGACAGTGCCCGGTCGACGCAACGGCGTGGCCACCATAGGCATCGAGCCACTGGTCTCCATGATCATCCGTCAGCCAGGAGCCGCGGCCCGACACCGCGGTGAGCGGCATCTGGGTGTACACCGGCAGCCAGGCGGGGCCATTCAGCATGGAAACATTCCTGCGAGCAGGAGGCCCGCTGTTTCATCGAGTCCGAGTGCCAGATTCATGGCCTGCACCGCCTGGCCGCCGGCGCCCTTGATGAGATTGTCCACCGCCACCATGACCTGCACCTCACACCCATCCGGCGACGTGGTGGCGTGGATGAGGGCGAGGTTGCTGCCGACGGCGTGGGTGAGTTCGGGCGGCGCCGGCAGCAGTTTCACGAAGGGCCGGCCGGCGTAGGCCTCGGAATACCGCCGAGCCAGCGCATCGGCATCCATCGGCTCGGCCAGGGTAGCGTGCATGGTGGCGTAAATGCCCCGAACGAACGGCCCGGAGTGGGCCATCAACCGGGCCACGGCACCCGGGTTATGATTCCACTCCCGCCATTGTTCCAGGATTTCTCCCTCATGGCGGTGCCCCATCACCGAATAGGCAAAGAGGTTGTGGGCGCGGGCAGGGTGGTGGGTGGTGGGCTTGGGATGCACACCGGCCCCGCTGCTTCCCGTGACCGCGAAGACAGCCGGTGGCGCCGCGAGTGGCAAACCGGCGAGGGGAAACAGCGCCAGCTGGGCGGCGGTGGCAAAGCAGCCCGGGGAGGCGAGCGCGGTGGCACCGCGGAGTGAGCTGCCCAATACGTCGGCCAGCGCGTAGCGGAAGCGGTGGACCAGCTCGGGCGTGGGGTGGCGGCCGTAGCACTGCTGGTGCAAGCTGCCGTCCTGAATCCGGAAGTCCGCGGCCAGATCCACCACCAGCCCGGGTCCGGCATCGATGACCGCTCCCATCACTTCGGACGACTGGCCGTGCTCCAGGGAGAGGAACACCACGTCGGCCCCGCGGGCCGCCTCGGCGGGGGACGCTCCCGAGAACCTCGCCTCCGAGATCAGCGCAAGCCCAGGGTGTACTTCGGACAACGACTTGCCGGCCTGGCTCCGGCTGGTCGCGACGCACTCCCGGAGTTCAGGGTGTTGCAGCACGATTCGGAGGAGTTCCCCACCGACATAGCCGGCGGAGCCGATCACGGCGACGCGCACGCTACGCCTCGGTACCGACGGGGACGCGGAAGGCGGCGCGGACGGTATCCACCAGTCCGGCCGCGTCCCGAAGGGCGTTGTGGGAAGGCAGGCCCAACTGGCGGGTGATGTAGTCCCGCCCCACCTGATTATCGGTGGCCGGTCCGGTAATGCAGGTGATGTTGAGCTTGAAATGGTGCTGGAACAGCTGCTGGGCTCCCCAACACGCAACCGGATCGGGTGCCGCCATGACGTGGGCCGCGGCAAGCCCCATGAGGCCAGGGTCGAACAGGATGTCCTGCACCCCGTATTCCCCCAGGATCCCGTCGCCCAGCTCGGCGAC
>JANNSC010000478.1:0-9981 GCA_031402135.1 Gemmatimonadales bacterium
CTGCCCTCGGCGTGGCCAAGCAACAGCCCAGAGCGCAAAGCCACGCGGCCATGGCTTTCACCGCACCCCGCCCGTCAACCGCCTGAAGTACTCGGTCACCAGCCGGCGTTCCTCCGGGCTCAATCGACGCAGCTGCTCCCAGGTCGGCAGCCGGATCTCCCCGTCCCGTCCCAACAACTGCGCACGCAAGGTGGCCGGAAGCCGGATTTCACCCGGCTTGGCGGTTTCGCTCTCCCGCTCCTTCCGTTCATCTTCTTCCCGTCCATTCAACGTGCGCCCCGCATCCAGCATGCGCCGGAACAGCCGTTCCTGCCGCGCGATCATCTCGCGGTCCAGGCGTCCACGCTCCAGCGCCCGCGCGATGTCGCCCGCCTCGTCTCCCAGCGGCTTGGCGTCGGCCTGGCCCTGGGCCCGCATACGCTCCAGTTCCTGCGCCATTGCCCGCTGCCGCGCTGCCAGCGCCTGCAATTGTTGCTGCACCCCGGACCCGCCCATCATGGGCAGGAGTCCATTGGCGTCCTGGCTCAGCTGACCCTGCTGGTTGGCCAGCTTGGTCATCCGCTCCATTGCCTCGGCAAACCCCGACCCGCTTCCCGAGCCCGACACGTCATCCCGGGAGCGGAGCAATCCGTACGCCGCCACGTTAAGCGCGTCCACCGCGTCGCCGGCCCGGTCGGCCGGTTCCCGGAAATTCGACGAGGCGCTCGCCGCGGCCTCGCGGGCTCGCTGCATCTGCTGGCGCGCCTCCGCCAGCGCCGCCAATATTTGGGGCGAGACCAAGGCATTCTTGCCGGTGGCCGCCGCCACCTGCTCGAAGAGTTTCTGGACCCCCTCCTCGAGGGCGCCTTGCGTGTTACGCGCATCCGCCCCGCTCCCGCTCCGCCGGAATTGCTCCGTCACCGCCAGCTGCTTTTCGGCCAGCCGGGCGGTTTCCAGCAGGGCGCGGTCCAGCTGGGCCACCACTTCCTCCCGCCACTCTTCTTGCTGACCCTCCCGCTGTTGCTGGACCTCCTCCTGGGCCGATTGCATCTTGGCCTGGGCCCGTTGCCCGGAGCGCTGCGCCTGGGGCTTCTGCCGTTTTTCGGCCTCGGATGCCGCTTGCCGCATCTGCTGCGCCGCTTCCTTCGCCTGCGCCGCCGCCTGCTCCATCCCTTCCCGTCGGGCCGTCGAATCGAGCTGCCCGGCGGCTCGCTGCAGCCCCGCCGCCACCGAATCGGCCCGCTGCGCCAGCGCCCGCTCCTTCCCCGCCGCGTTGGCGCTGTCCTCCGACGCCACCTGTTCGTTCCACTGTCGCTGCTCCTCCACCAGCTCCTTCGATTCCTGCTCCAGCGACGCCAATTGTCCTTCCAGCGCCGCCCGTCGGAACAATTCCCGGCTCCGCTCCAGCGCCTCCCGGAGCTTTTGTTGCTGGTCGCCCAGCTTCCGAACCGCCTCCTTGGTGCGCTCCCGGTCCAGCGATTTGAGCGACTCCCGCAGCTCCGCCAGCTGCCGGCGCAATTCCGGCGACATCGCCTGGTCCAGCTGGGCCTGCACCTCTTTGAGCGCCTGCTGAAATGCTGAGTCGTTGAGCCCGGCGCGAGCGGCCGATTTGGCCAGCTCTTCCAGTGCCTTGGCCACTGCTTCCGCCTGGGCCAGCAGTTCCTCCTGGCGGTCAGCCACCGCCTCCGCCTTCTTGGCCGCCTCGAAATCCAGTGCGTTTTCGTTCCCCCGCTGCTGGGCCCGGCCGAGGTCTTCGGTCTGCCGCTGCGCCGCCTTGCTTTCGCTGACCAGTGAATCGAGCTGCGCCTGGACCCTTGCCGCGGCGTCCCGCTCCGCCAGGCGGAGCTCCGGGCGGGTCGGCACCGTGATGGCTATTTCCTTGGACCGGCCGACCTGGCCAGCGGGGTGGTTGTCCCGGGCCCGCGCCAGGACGTAGAGCGTGTCACCCGGCACCAGGCCCAGCGCCTGGGCATCCAGCGACCCGGGCAGGATCACCCGGTCGGGCCGCGGCCCCGGAAGCGGAAGCGATTCATCCGGAAGCCGTCGTCCCCGCCCCGCGTGAGTTACCCGCCGCTCCAGCGACACCTCAATCAGGCCGTGATCGTCGCGGGCATCGATGACCAGCGCCAGCGATCCCACCAGCGGGGCAATGGTGTCACCCCCGGGAACCGGAATGTCCACCCCGGGTGCCTGGTCCGGTAACACGCGAATCGGCAAAACGATTTCCTCCCCTGCAATCGGGGCATCGCCGGCAGTCCGCAGCACCAACCGATAGCCGCCCGACACCAGAGGAGCCAGAGTGCCGCTGAAGCGGCCGGCATCCACCGCCAACCCGGCCACCAGCCCGGCACGCTCCCACCACGCACCGCTCAACGGCACCGTCACCTCTCCCTTGGCCTCAATCCGGCTTCCTTCCGGCAGCAACAGAGTATCCCCGCCCGCTGCCGCTGGTTCATCCTCCAGCCTGAGGTACGCCGGGTAACGAATTGTGAGTGTCAGCGTTGCCACGAACGCCGGGCGCTGCACCGTCACCTCCACCGTGTCGGAGCTCCGCCGCCCTGCAGTGACGTGGGCGTAGAGCGCCTCCGAGAGCGGTCCCGCCACCCGGACCGCGCGCCCCGCTGAATCCAGCGCCACCGGAACCGGGCTCCAGCTGGTGCCCGGATGCCGGGTCCACAGCATCACCTCGGCACGTCCCGGCGCACTGATGCTGAGCGCCACCGAATCTCCGGCCTGAACCACCCGATGCGATGCCATAACCCGGAGTGGGCTCGCGACCATTGCCAGCGCGAGCCCCGGCTGCCACAGCAGTGCCGCCGGACCGTGACCCACACCGGCAACCGCCAGCAACAGCACCGCGCCGGCCAGGATCCCGCTGCTGGCCCGGAGCAGCCGGGAAAGCCGCTGCCGCTCTCTGCCCAGCGACTCCGCGGCGCCCGCTTCCACCCGGGCCGCTGCCGCGCTGTCCGCCGCTCGGCGCAACTCGTCGCTGGTGCCGGCACTGGACGGTTCCAGCAACGCCCGGAGCGACCCGGCCCGCCACCCCGGTTCCCCCTCCAGTCGGGCCGCCAATCGGGGAATCGACAGCCCACGCCCTGCCCGAATGGCCACCCCAAGTGCCACCGCCGCCGCCAGCACCCCGAGTCCCCACGCAGCCGGGACCCAGACGGGGGCGCGAACCAGCCCCGCCCGCGCACCCCACGCCGCCACCGCCAGCACCCCACCCAGGGCGGCGGCCGCACCCACGGCGCCCAGCAACAGCAGCCGACGCCACAGCGGGCCGGCAACCCTTACCAGTGCCTCTTTGGTGTGCTGGATGCTCACCGTCCGCCACCCACAGCGTAGAGAAAAAGATTGACCCCCATCCGAAGCGCCGTCTCGTGCTTGTCGGGTGGATCATTATGCACATCGGGGTCTTCCCAGCCATCACCCAAATCACTCTGGTAGCTGTAGAACACCATGAGTCGGCCATCCAGAAAAATGCCGAACCCCTGGGCCGGTTTTCCGTCGTGCTCGTGGATCTTGGGAATTCCCTTGGGAAATTCGTACACCAAGTGGTAGATCGGGTGGTCCAGCGGCACCTCGATCAGGGGCCGGTCCGGAAACAGCCGAACCATTTCCCGGCGGAACGATTCGTCCATGCCGTAGTTGTCGTCGGCATGGAGAAATCCGCCCTGCAGCAGGTACCGCCGCAGCGTCCCCAGTTCGGCGTCGCTGAAGCGGACGTTGCCGTGTCCCGTCATGTAGAGGTAGGGAAGTTGCCACAGATCGGCATCCTTGAGCGCCACCACCCGCTCCCGGGCTGCGGCGGGGAGCGTCGTTCGTGCCGAGATCGCCTCCAGCAGATTCGGCAGGCTCGATGGATTGGCGTACCAGTCTCCGCCGCCGTCGTAATGCAGCCGCCCAATGGTGAGCGAACTCTGCGCCGCTGCCGGTCCCGCGGCTGTGGCCACATTCAGCAGCAGCAGAGCCGAGAGCGGTACCCCCCTCATGACGCCTCGACCTCAGTCACCATCCGGTAGGCCTCGTTCCGGGGTACTCCGAACAAATCGGTGAGCAGGCTCGCAGTATCCTTACGGGAAACGCCGGCCTCAAGGAGCCGCCGCGCTGCCGGGCCCGCCCGGGCCATGAAGTCGTTATCGGAAACCGGCGGCGTGCCTTCGATCAGCACGGTGCATTCTCCCTTCAGCCCATCCTCCGCTGCTCCCAGCGCTGCAACCAACTCATCCAGGGTGCCGCTGCGGAATTCCTCGTGGATCTTGGTGAGTTCCCGCGCCACCACTGCGCGGCGGTCCCCACCAGCCACTGCTGCCAGATCCTGAAGCAGTACCGCAACTCGCCCCGGGGCTTCGAACAGCACGGTGGTCCACTCCTCCCGGCCAATTCGGTCCAGCAGCCGGCTCCGTTCGCTTCCCTTGCGAGGCAGAAATCCCAGGAACACCCAGCGATCGGCGGGAAGGCCGGCAGCGGAAAGGGCGGTAGTCACCGCAGACGGGCCGGGGATGGGGACGACCTGAAATCCTGCCGACCGCACCTCGGCCACCAGCGCCGCACCGGGATCGCTGATTCCCGGGGTGCCGGCGTCGGTCACCAGGGCCACATCCTGCCCCGCTGTCAGCAAGGAGAGAATTGCCTGCGCCGCCCGGGGGGTCGAATGGGCGTGGTAGGAAAGGAGTCGGGGATGCGCTCCCAGATGGGAAAGCAGGACGCGACTGCGGCGGGTGTCCTCGGCGGCCACCACCGGGACCGACCGAAGTACTTCGGCTGCCCGGGCCGTTACGTCGCCGAGGTGACCGAGCGGTGTGGCGACGACATACAGCGTCCCCCCCCGCGTCGGCTCACGCGGCGAGGTGCTTATCGATCCGCGCCTCGAGGGCGGATTTCGGCATCAAGCCGACTACCGTGTCGACATGCTTGCCGTCCTTGAAGAACAGCAGCGCCGGAATCGACCGGACGTTGAACTGCATGGTGGTCTTCTGGTTGGCGTCGACGTCGAGTTTCGCAATCCGCACCCGGCCGGCGTATCCGGTCGCCAACTGCTCCAGGATCGGGGCAATTGCGCGGCAAGGGCCACACCACTCGGCCCAGAAATCCACCAGGACCAGCCCCTTCGACTGCTCCACCTCGGTGCCGAAATCGTTGTCGCTGAGATGAGAGATTGCGCTGTTCACCGTCATGTTGTTCCTTGGCTCCTGTTACTTTGTTCTCCATGCCCGACCAGCCCCGCATTGCCCACGTGGGGGTCGCCGTGCCGGACATCGAGGCGGCGCTCGCCTTTTACCGGGACGTTCTCGGCTTGGTACCCCACCCTGCCGAGAGCGTCGACGGCGCAAATATCGTTTCCTTGACGCTGGGCGAGAGCGAAATCGAGCTGCTCTCCCCTCAAACCACCGACAGCCCGATCGCCCGATTCCTGGAGCGCCGTGGCCCCGGCATTCACCACATCTGCTACCGCGTCCCCGATCTCGACCGCGCCCTCGAAAAATGTCGCCTCGCCGGTTATCGCCTGGTGGACGAGGCGCCTCGGGTGGGGGCCGGAGGGCGCCGCATTGCATTCATCCATCCCAAGGCCACCGCCGGAATTCTCCTCGAATTGACCGAGTGACCCTGCCTCAGGACGGCTCACACGGTCGAGCCGGGTTGCCGGCCGGTGCCAGATCGACGTTGTTCACGATCCAGCCCCTGTTGCCGAGCCGGATCATGATCACCGGAATTTGCTTCATGCAGCCCCTGCGGCGCGGTTCCCGAGATGGCGGATCGTCCCGGTAGATCCTCACCTCGACCTGGCGCTTATTGTTTTCTCCGGGAATCGATAGATCCGAAACGATCTTGGAGCTGTCGGCGTGGAGATAGCTCTGGATCAGGATCAGCCGCTTCTCGAAATCGCGGGGAGTATTGGTTTCGGCCGCGGGGCCCTTCGAGGTTCCCCACAGCTGACCCATCCGCGCCAGATTGCTGTCGGCTGCCGCCTGCATGAAGTCGCGGATTGCTTGCGCCGACGATGTGACCGGGGCCGCACTGGGGGCTCCGCCGCTGCCGCTGCCGCCGGAACAGGCGCCCAGAACAGTCGCTAGAATTGCCACTGAGTATCGCACCGAGGCTGCCTCCTTTACGGGACTGCCGAAGCGGTGAAATTTACCCGGACGCCTACTCCCGGAGCAACGCGAGCCATGCGGCTGTACGTCAATATCGATCACGTCGCCACGATTCGGCAGGCGCGCCGAACCGATGAGCCCGACCCCGCTGCCGCCGCACAGCTCGCCGAAGCGGCCGGCGCCGACGGAATTACTGCCCACCTCCGAGAAGATCGCCGCCACATTCAGGACGCCGACCTGGAATCCCTGGCTCGGACCGTTCGAACCGTGCTCAACGCCGAGCTGGCCACCGCGCCCGATGTCGTGTCGCTGGTCTGCCGGCTTCGCCCCTTCCAGGCCACCGTCGTCCCCGAGCAGCGCGAGGAGATCACCACCGAGGGGGGGCTCGATTTGAGCCGCCCCGATCCCCGGTTGCTCGAAGCCATAGCCCGCCTGACCGACGCCGGCGCCCGGGTCGCGCTCTTCATTGACCCCGATCCCGCCACCATCGACGCCGCCAAGGCCCTCGGCGTGCCGGCCATCGAACTCCACACCGGCCGCTACGCCCGCACCTGGCAGAATGCCCCCGCCGCTCTCGAACAGGTCGCGGCGGCGGCCCGCCACGCCCATGCGCTGGGCCTTGCCGTCCACGCCGGCCACGGCCTCACCTACCTGAACGTCCAACCGCTGGCAGCCATTCCCGAGATCGAGGAGCTGAACATCGGCCACAGCATTGTCAGCCGCGCGGTCATGACCGGGATGCGGGAGGCGGTAGGGAGAATGCGTGGCCTGGTCGAGACCGCGCGGCGGGCGCGTTGACCCTCCCTCGCCGTCTCCCTACACTTCCTCGGATCCCCGCAGCTGAGGCACCGTGAGCGCTCCCGTGGGCCGCCGTGAGTTTTTCGCCCTCGAGGCGGGCGAATACCTCGAGCGCCTTGCCCAGCTCGCCGCCAGCCCGGCCCGCCCCGAGGCCGAGGATTTCGTCCGGTACGCCCGCGCGCTCCGCGGCGCCGCGCTGATGGCTGGACCTCCCGGGTATACCGGGACCGCCGCTGCCATCGAAACCGTCGCCAAGGCACTCAAGGACGGATCGCTCCAGTGGGGTCCGGCTCTCTCGGAACAGCTCTCTCAGGCAATGGAAGCGTGCCAAGGCCTGTTGCGAAAGCTGCGGGAGTGGTCCGACCCGGAGGTGCAGCGCTGCGAGCAAATCGCCGATCGGCTCGACCGGCTTGTCGGCAATGAAGCCACCCGGAACGCGCCACGGGTCACAGCGGCGGACCTGACCGCCGGCACTCGAGCATTCGTTGCCCGGGAGGCCGCCGCGGTCGCTGCCACACTGGAGCAGGTTGCCGACGCCGTAGAGCGCTTTCCGATGGCTGAGAGCGCCGGTCCGGTTCTGCAACGATTACAGCCGCTCCGCGGCATGGGTGCCCTGCCCGGTTTGTCCCCACTCCCCGAAATGCTCGAGGCGCTCGAACTGACCATCCGGTGGGCTGGGCAAGCTGGCGCCTGGCCCCCCGGCTCGGCCCGGGCCCTTCGCGCCGCCGCCGCCGCCCTCGCCAGCATGGCTCGCGATATCGCCGAACTCGGGGTGCCCCAGGCCGATTCCAGCGAAGTCCTCAACTGTGCTGAAATCCTCCGGGTGGCCTTTGCCAGGGATGACGATGTGGTCCTGGTCGCCAGCCTGTTCCAGGAAGGCGATCCCAATCCGATTGTGCAAAGGGGCACTCCACCCGCCCCGGCCGCCGTCCCGGTGGACCCGGCGGTCGAACTGGTCAGTCTGGCCGACCGACTCGCCCACGCTGCCGACTTCAGCCTGGAGGGCGGCAGCCGCACCGCACGCAGCTTCTCCCTCCACGCCCTGGTGATCTCGCTGCGCGGTCTCCCCATGAGCGCTGCAGTGCGGACTGCCACCGGTGCATTCGTCTGTGGACTCGATCGTGAAACCATGGCAGGTCGCTTTGCGGCGGACGTGTTGCGCCGCGCCGCCAAGGCCATCGCCGCTGCCGCAGCCAACGATGCCCACGGGCTGGGCCGGCTCGGCGAGACGCTCGCGCCCCTCGCCGGCGAGCTCGATCGAATCGGCGGCGTTCCGCCCGCCCCGGAACCGTTGCCACCGGCCCAATTCCTCACCGACGTCGACATCATCCCGATCGAGGCGCTGGCACCCGACATCGAGCCGGTACCGATCGAGTCCCTAGCGCCCGATGCCGATGCAGACGTCGTCCCCATCGAATCGCTGTTGTTGCCCGCCTACCTTCCGTTCGAGCAGACCTTCAGCAGCTATTTTCAGCTGCTGACCGGTACCGGTGCCCGGCCCGCCGTCGCCGAGCCGGTGCCTATCGAAGACCTCCTCTACCGCGGCCGCAGCGCCCTCGAACGCGCCAATCTGGTCCGCCGGGAGCTCGACGCCGCGCTCCGGGTCCGCCGCGATCTCGCCAGCATCGAAACCCTGCTGGGCGAACTCCTCGATCTGGTTCCGCTGGCACTTGACGATCAGCGCTGAGGCAACACCGGGCCGCAACCCGCGACGCTTGGTGGTTGCAGTGCTTGGCGTGCTGATTTCGCTCGGCCTGCTCTATTGGGTGCTGCGAGGCGTCTCCCTCGCCACGGTAGTGCAACACCTTCGCGCCGCCCGCCCCGGGCCGCTCCTTGCCGCCGTGGTCCTCGCAACCCTCACCTTCGGACTCCGGGTCATCCGCTGGCGCATCCTGCTCCGCAGCGAATCCGGCAGCACCTTGTCCTGGAGTGCGCTCTGGCACGCCACCGCCATGGGCTTCATGGCCAACAACACCCTGCCGCTGCGCCTCGGCGAGTTGCTCCGAGCCTACGCAGCCAGCCGTCTCGGTGCCGTGCCGATGACCACGGCGTTCTCCTCGATTGCGGTGGAGCGCGCCCTCGATGCGTTGGTGCTGGTCGGCCTCCTGATCATTGCCCTCTTCGGAGCCGGGCTCCCCGCCGATACGGTGGTCTACGGCGCCCGCCTGGACCTGGTGGCCCAACGGGCCGGATTGATTTCCGTTCTCATTTTTTCCGGGGCGCTTTTCGTACTCCTCTTCCCGGTGCTGGCTGAGCGACTGGTCCGATTGCTGGTCCCCTTCCGGCACCTCGCCGATCGAATCGTCAACCTCATCGAGGGACTGCGGGTCGGCTTTGGTGCCCTGAAATCCCCCTCCCGGTTGCTTGGCGCGGTGGTGTGGTCGCTGGCCCACTGGTTGCTGAATGCGGCGGCGTTTTACGTTGCCTTTGCCGCGTTCGGGATCGACGTGGGATTTGTGGGGGCCCTGTTGCTGCAGAGTCTGCTCGCGTTCGGCATCGCGGCGCCGTCCACTCCGGGGTACTTCGGCGTGTTCGAGGCGGTCGCTGCCGCGGTGCTATCGCTTTTCGGCGTGCCCACCGCCGTCGGATTCGCCTACGGCATCACCTATCACATCGCCACCTTCATTCCGATCACCCTGCTGGGCCTCTGGTCGCTGGCCCGGACCGGACTGCACGTCCGGGACGTCCGGCAGGTCGCTCGGTGACCGATACCGTCACTCTTGCTGCCCACGCCAAGGTCAACCTCTTCCTCCGGGTTCTGGCCCGGGAGGGGGACGGATACCACAGCATCGAGACGCTTTTCTGTCGCCTTGAACTGGCCGATACGCTCTCGGCCCGGCTCACCGACTCACCCGGCGTCACCCTGGAAGTGGCTGGCGCCGATACCGGCCCCCTGGAGCAGAATCTGGCGGTCCGGGCGGCGCGCGCGGTGCAGGGAGCGGTTCGCAATCCCGCCGGGGTCCACCTCAGCTTGACCAAGCGAATTCCGATCGGGGCCGGGTTAGGAGGCGGATCTGCCGATGCGGCAGCCGCCCTCGCTGCCGTCAACCAGTTGCATCACAATGCCGTTCCCTCCGCTGAACTCCTCCACCACGCATGCCGCCTCGGC
>JANNSC010000479.1:0-1998 GCA_031402135.1 Gemmatimonadales bacterium
CATGTTGACGTGATCGTTGGGGTGCACCGGGGTGTAGGTTCCTCGCTGCCCTCCCAGTATTTCGTTGGCCCGGTTGGCGAGCACCTCGTTACAGTTCATGTTGTGGCTGGTGCCGGCGCCCGCTTGGTATACATCGACCACGAATTGATCGCGATGCTGGCCCCCCAAGACCTCGTCAGCGGCCTGCACGATGGCGTCGGCCAGCCGGCCCTCGAGGCGGCCAGTCTGTTTGTGGGTCAGCGCCGCTGCCTTCTTGATCCACACCACCGCGTCCACGAACGCGGGCAACGGCTTCAGTCCGGAAATCGGAAAGTTTTCGACCGCGCGAAGCGTCTGGATCCCGTAGAGCGCCGTGGCCGGGACCTGTTTCTCACCCAGCGGATCCTTCTCAGTGCGAAAGCTCATATATGACCGAGTATTTCCTGGAACCGGGTAAGCGCGCCGTCTTCGCTGTCCAGAAGGCCGCCAAGGTGGATCTCGCGCGCGGCAGTGCACTGTTTCTGGGCCTCAATTGTTTCGAGGCCGGCCAATCCCAGCACATGCACGCCCATGCCGGCGCCGATAAATTTTACCTGATCCTTTCGGGGAACGCGAGCATGGTGGTGGGAAACGAAACCCGGGATGCCGGCCCCGGCACGCTGATCTGGGCGCCGGCTGATGTGCCCCACGGCGTGGCCCGCGCCCACCAACGAACCGTCATGCTGGTCGGGCTGGCGCCACCGCCGCTCCGGTGAGAAACGGATTGGACCGCCGCTCCCGTCCGATGGTGGTACCGTGCCCGTGACCGGGATGAACCACTGTCTCGTCGGGAAGCGTCAGTAATTCGGACCTGATCTTCGTGATCAGCATCTCGAAATCGCCGCCCGGCAAGTCGGTGCGCCCGATCGAGCCCGCAAAGAGGACATCGCCGCCCAGCACCATCCCGTCGCACACGAACACCACATGCCCGGCCGAGTGGCCCGGCGCATGACGGACTTCAAATCGGACTGGGCCCAGCTGGAGAATTTGCCCGTGGGACAGCGCAATATCGGGCGGTGGCGGCGGGGGAAGCCGGAGCCCAAACCAGAGCCCCTGTTGGACGAGATTGTCGTAGAGCGGACGATCCTCGGGGTGCAAATGAATCGGCGCTCCGGTGGCCGCCTTGACCTCCCCCACTCCCTGGATGTGATCGATGTGCGCGTGGGTCAGCCAGATCGCCGAAATGGTGCGGCCACGGGAACTCGCCTCCGCCAGGAATCGCTCGGCATCCTCGCCCGGATCCACCAGAAGAGTGTCCTGATGCCCGGGGTGGTACACCAGGTAGCAGTTCTCCTCGAAGGTCCCGTTGGGCATCGCGACAACTTCCAGCGACCCCGTTGCCTCGCTTGGAATGACCTGGCTCCTTCGAGAGAGGCCCGCTGATTCGGGCGGAATGACTACGGTGCCTTTCGGTCGGTGAGGTATTTCTCGACCGCAATCGCCGCCGTGGTGGCATCGCCAACCGCGGTGGTGACCTGGCGGGTCAACTGGACCCGGAGATCCCCCGCCGCAAAGAGGCCGGGAATCGAGGTCATCATCCGATCGTCGGTGACAATGTAGCCCGCCGCATCATGCCGGATGTGGTCTTTGACCAGGCCACTATTCGGCTTGAACCCGATGAACACAAAGCAGCCGGTCACCGCCAGTTCGGATGCGGCGCCGGATTCTCCGTTCTGAAGCCGGAGCTGCTTCAATCCCCGGGCATCTCCCACCATCTCGAGGACCTCGGTGTTCCAGATGACTTCGATCTTGGGATTCTTGAATGCTCGCTCCTGCACCACCTTCGACGCCCGAAACTCGCCCCGCCGATGGATCAGGTACACCTTGCTGGCGTAGCGAGTGAGATAGTCGGCCTCTTCGACCGCGGCATCCCCGCCCCCCCCCCCCGCAATCGTCGCCCCCTTGAAGAAGGCGCCATCGCACACTGCACCATACGCCACGCCCCCTCCGGCAGATGCGAGTTCACCCCGTACCCCGCGC
>JANNSC010000480.1:0-14582 GCA_031402135.1 Gemmatimonadales bacterium
CGCCGAGATCGATGAACGCACCGAAATCGGTGATGTTCTTGACGATGCCCTTCCGGACCTGGCCGACCTCGAGCTCCTTCATCAGGTGCTCGCGCTTGCTGGCCCGCTCGGTTTCCAGGATGACCCGGCGGCTGACCACGATGTTGCGGCGACGCTTGTTGAGCTTGATGATCTTGAATTCGTAGGTCTGGCCCAGGAGGTCGTCGATGTTGGGGACCCGGCGGAGCGCGATCTGGGAGCCGGGGAGAAAGGCATCCACTCCCATGACGTTGACCACCACACCACCCTTGATCTTTTTCATCAGGGTGCCTTCAACTGGCTGATCGCTTTCGTGGGCGACCCGGATCTTTTCCCAGACCCGCATGAAGTCGGCCTTCTTTTTCGAGAGGACGACCGCGCCCTCCTGATCCTCGAGGTGCTCGAGGAAGACCTCGACTTCATCGCCGACTTTGGGTGCTTCCTTGAATTCATCGAGCGGCACGGAACCTTCCGACTTGAAACCGACGTCGAGGATGACGGCGTTGTCGGTGATCCGGAGCACCTTGGACTTAACGATTTCTCCCTCGGCGATCGAGGCCATGGTGCCCTCGTACATCGCGAGCATCTGCTCGTACTCTTCCGAGGTATAGCTCTCGTCAATGAGATCTTCGCGAACTCGGAGGCCGGTGAGTGTGGAAAGCGATTCTGCGGTGGGGACGGTGGATGTCATGAGGAAAGACCTTTGGCCGGACCGGGGCCAACTGCGCCGCCGGGCTACAGGGTGGAATGTCCCCCGCCACGGAAGTGTGCCGGGGAGCCACCAAATATAAGGAATCTTGGGGGTTTTTGCCAGAGAGAACTATGAGCGGTTCCCAGGCGGCTGCAGGCGTTGGCGGACCAGGAGCACAATGCGCTGCACCTGCTGGTCAAAGTCCAGGGCGGTGGTGTCGATGAGGACGGCGTCGCTGGCTTGGTGGAGGGGGGCCACTTCCCGGGTACTGTCCTTCCGGTCCCGCTGGGCCAGCGTCGCGGCCTCACCGGATACTTCCGCCTCGGTGGGTGCCGGTCCACGCTGCAGCAGGCGGCGGCGGGCCCGGGCGTCTGGAGTGGCGGTGAGGAACACCTTGACCGCGGCATCAGGAAAGACCGCCGTGCCGATGTCCCGTCCATCGAGAACCAGCACGCCGGAGTGGCGCGCTGCCTCGCGAAGCCGCTGGTTGACCCAGTGGCGGATCGGGGGGAGGGCGCTCACCTCGGATACCAAGGCGGTTACCTCGGCGGTCCGAATGAGGGACTCAGCCGGTGCGTTGTCGAGGAAAGGGACCACGGCGCCGGCAATCTCGCGGAGGACCAGGCCCCGCCGGGCGGCGGCTCCGAGGATGGCCTCGGGGCTCCGCACCGCCAAGTCGGCAGCAATGGCGGTGAGGGCCCGGTAGAGCGCGCCGGAATCGAGGTAGCGGGCGCCAATGGCGAGGGCGACGGCGGCGGCGGTGCTCGACTTCCCCGACGCCGAGGGACCGTCGATGGCAATGACGGCGGCGGGGAAAGGGGGGGGGCTCAGCGGGACGACCTCTTGGAGAGAATTTTTTTCAGGGATTCCGAAAAGCCGGGGAAACTCACTGCGGCACATTCGAGATTGTCGACCTTGACCCGGGCGCCGGGAACTGCGTTGAGCACCTCGAAGGCCATTGCAATTCGGTGATCGCCCTCGGTCTTCACTTTCCCTCTGGGGGGTGCCGAACCGCCTTCGACGATGAGGTTGTTGCCTTCCACGGCCGCCTTTGCGCCGATGGCCCGAAGGTTTGAAGCGAGGAGGCTCAAGCGATCGCTCTCCTTGACCCGGAGTTCTCCCACCTCGAGAAATCGGCTTTCCCCGTGGGCGCGGGAGGCGAGGACCGCGAGCATGGGGAGTTCATCGATGACGCCGACGACTTCCGACGGCGGGACGACGGTGCCGAAGAGCTCGGAGGGCTTCACGGCGAGATCCCCGACCGGTTCCCCGGCGGCGATTCCCTGCCGGACACTCTCGATCCCACCCCCCATGCGCTCGAGAATGGCCAGGAAGCCGGTCCGGGTGGGGTTGAGCCCTACGCCGAGGAGGTGGAGTTCTCCGCGCTCAGCGAGGAGTGCGGCGCCGACAAGAAAGGCGGCCGATGACGGATCACCGGGAACGACGAGATCGAAGGGTTCCAGCTTGCCATTGGGCTGGAATCGAATCCACCCGTTGGAATCTTCGAGCACCGAGTAGCCAAAGCTCCGGAGCAGGCGCTCGGTGTGATCGCGGGAGCGACCGGACGGTTCGCGGAGGTTGACGGCACAATGGGCAGCGAGCCCGGCAAAGAGCAGGCAGCCCTTGATCTGGGCGCTGGAGACGGGCATTTCCCAGTCGATGGAGCGGAGGGGACCGCCCCGAAGCCGTAGGGGCAGGCGGTCGGGAAGCTTTCCGCCGAAGCGGGCGCCCATCAAGGTGAGCGGCTCGGTGATCCGTTTCATGGGGCGGCGCCGGAGCGAGGCATCCCCGGTTACGCTGACGGTGAAGTGGTGCCCGGCCAGGAGTCCCAGGGAGAGCCGAGCCGAGGTGCCGGAGTTGCCACAGTTGAGCACCACTCCCGGGGGCAGAAAGCGCTTTCTCCCCACCACCACCACGTTTCCGCCGATCTTCAGCGGGGAGATGTTGACCCCCAAGGCGCGGAGCAGGCTGGCGGTGGACCGGGCGTCGAGGGAGGTCAGCGGCGAGCCGATCCGGGACCGGCCGGGGCAGAGCCCGGCGAGGAGCAGCAGCCGGTGGGTGATGCTCTTGTCTCCCGGCACGGTGACCATTCCGCTGACAATCATCTGGGGGGACGGCGCTCCGGCGGCTGGGGTTGCTACTTCCTTGCGGGAATTGTAGTTATAGATGTTCCGGGCTCCAATCCCGCCACCCCAAAACAAGCGAACTCTTGAGCCACGGATCGACCGAACGACCAGCTCCCAAGGACCTCTGGTTGGCCCAAGTGCTGCTGGATGCGGGACTATTGCTTCGGGTGCAAGGAGAAGAACTCAAGCACGGGGAGGGTGAAACGGTGTGGGAGCGAGCGGTGGCGCGTGGATATGCCACCGACGAGGGCATCATCAAGGCCCTGATTGCCCGGTTCAAGGTCGACCCGGCGGATCTGAGCAGCATGGACATCCGGGCGACCACCCTGTTGCCGGAATCGGTGGCCCGGAAGCACCAGGTTCTGCCGCTGTCGGCGGACGACCGCAGCATTGTCCTGGCGACCGCCAACCCCCATGATCTTGAACTGGAAGAGACCCTCCGCTTCGTCACCGGGCGCCGGGTTACGCTTCGGGTGGCAGCTCCCGAGGCAATCAACCAGAAGATCGACGAGGCGTACCGCCCCGAAAACGCCATCAACCGGTTGCTCAACGGACTGGATCCGTCCAGCGTGGAGGCGATCGAGGAGGTGTCCCTTGCCGGCGTTCAGGATCCGGCGTTGGACGCCCCGATGACCCGCCTGGTGGACGCGATGATTAGCGACGGGGTGCGGGAAGGGGCCAGCGACATCCATGCCGAACCGCTG
The DNA here is from genome assembly GCA_031402135.1 of Gemmatimonadales bacterium. GTDB lineage: Bacteria > Gemmatimonadota > Gemmatimonadetes > Gemmatimonadales > GWC2-71-9 > JABFSM01. The sequence goes on from JANNSC010000480.1 coordinate 3,540, forward strand.
AGTGACGGCATGTCGGTACGCTACCGGATCGACGGCGTGCTCAAGGAAGTGATGCGGCTGCCGGGGAGCGCCGGCCCGGCGCTGGTGCGCCGGGTCAAGATTCTCGCCAAACTCGATGTTACCGATCCGCTGCATCCACACGATGGGCGCGCCGGAGTCCGGGTGGGCGGCAAGGTGATTGACCTGCGCATTGCCACGGTACCGGTGGCGCGGCGGGGCGAGAAGGTCGTCATCCGAATTCTGGATCAGTCGAACTTGCGGGCAAATGTCACCGATCTGCAGCTGCCTCCGCAGGAGGAGGAGCTGTTCCGCAAATTCCTGGGTCATCGGGAGGGATTGATTCTGGTGACCGGCCCGACCGGCAGCGGCAAGACCACCACCCTCTACGCCGTGGTGAACGAGCTCCGCACCGGAAAGGTCAACATCGTTACGGTGGAAGATCCGGTGGAGTACGATATTCCGGGTATTTCCCAGCTGCAGGTCAACGAGGCGCAAGGATTCACCTTTGCGACGGCGCTCCGCTCGGTGTTACGGCAAGACCCCGATATTCTGCTGGTTGGTGAGATCCGGGACAACGAAACTGCGGCGATTGCCATCCAGGCGGGGCTTTCGGGCCATCTGGTGCTCTCGACACTGCACACCAACGATGCGCCTTCGGCGGTGGTGCGACTGCGGGACCTGGGCACCGACAGCTTCAAGTTGGCGGCGGTACTCAAGGGCGTTGTGGCGCAGCGGCTGGTGCGTCGGCTCTGCACCAAGTGTTCGGAGCCGCTCCCGGTCGAGCAACTGCCCCTGGAAGCCCGGCCGTCGGCGGGCCGAGGGGCGACACCAAGGCGGGCGGTCGGATGCAAGGTGTGCAGTGGGAGCGGTTACAAGGGGCGGGTGGCGGTGCTTTCGATCATGCCGGTGGATGATTCGGTCGCCCACCTGATCGAGGCGGGGGCGCTTCCGGACGTGCTGCTGGCGAAGGCGCGTCCTCTGGGGATGCGCACGCTCTGGGAGAGCGGGCTGGAACGAATCTGGCAGGGGGTTACCTCGCTGGATGAGGTGGTCCGGGTGCTGGGAGAACGCTCCCAGGAGGAACTGGAGCTGACCGGTGCCGGCGCCCCTACGATTTCGCCGGGAGCGGGGCCGAGTCTGGTCCCGGAGGCGGTGCGGGCGGCGATCGTAGCCCCCTCCGGGAAGACCCGGATTCTGGTGGCTGACGACGACCCGCAGATGCGCCGCCTGATCCGGTCGATCCTGGAGCGGGACGGCTACGAGGTCACCGAAGCGGTGGATGGACTGGATGCGCTGGAGTCGGTGGAGAACCATCCGGTGGACCTCATGGTGATGGACATTGACATGCCCCGCCTGGATGGGCTCGGCGTGTTGGAGGAGCTGCGGGCCCGGGTGAAGACCTCGAGTGTTCCGGTAATCGTGCTGACGGCGCGGATCGACGAAACCGAAGCGCAGGTTCTGGAGCTGGGCGCGCAGGACTATCTGAGCAAGCCGGTCCAGCCTGCGTCGCTGCAGGCAAGGGTCAAGGCGGTTTTACGGCGTACCAAGCTTTCCTGAGGAGCGGATGGGCAAAATATTGATTGTCGAGGATAACCCGGACAACATGAAGTTGTTCCGGGCGCTCCTCAGCCTCAAGGGACATGTGGTGACAGCGCTGCAGTCGGGCGACGGCCTGCTTGACTCGATTGCGCAGGCGAGCCCCGATCTGGTGCTGATGGACATTCAGCTGCCGGGGAAGGACGGCTATGCGCTGCTGGCGGAGATCCGGGATTCGCCGCACCGCAGCCTCAGGGTGGTCGCACTGACCGCCCACGCAATGTCGGGAGACCGGGAAAAGGCCCGGGCGGCGGGCTTCGACGATTACATCACCAAGCCGATCGACATCACGGCGTTCCCGGATCAGGTTGGCCGGGCGCTGGCGGGGGCACCGATCGACCCAAGGGCGGCAGAATGAGCGCCCGGCCCCCCCGCCCCGGCTCCGGCGCGGGCCGGGACAGCAAGACCGACTTGTTGGACGCAGCGCGGGCCGCAATCAAGGACCGGGAGGAGGCGGCGGTTGCCGCCGTTGCGGCGGCGAACACCCCGAAGCGCCGAAAGCGTCGGCTGGGCATGATGGCGCTCCTGGGGACGATCGGCGCCATTGTGCTGGTGCTCCAGCCGGACTGGCTGGTGGGCCCGGATGCACCGCCGCCGGAGACGCCGGCGGTGGCGACCGCATCTCTCCGGGTTACTCTGCTTCGGGAGCGGGGCCAGGTGTTTGCCTACCTGAAACAGTTCGGGCGGCTCCCGGAAACGTTGACCGACGCCGGCGTCACCACTCCGGGGCTTTCGTATCAGCGAATCGGCGCCACTGAGTTCCGGTTGCAGGCGCGGGCGGGTGATTCATTGCTGACCCTCAACGCCGCCGACTCGACGGTGCCGTTCCTGGGGAACAGCCTGAAACTCATTCAGGCGAGAGGCCGGCCATGAGGCGGCGCAACGGCTTCACCCTGATCGAGCTGATCACCGTCACGTTCATTCTGACAATTCTGGCAGCCATCGCAATTCTCAAGTACCAGGATTTGCGGAATCAGGGACTCTCGGCGCAGATCGTCCAGGAAATGCGTGCGGTCCAGCTGGCGGCGTACAATTTTTTTGCCGACAAGGAGGATTGGCCGGCCGAATCGGGCCCGGGGGTGGTGCCGACCGATCTCGGGGTGCTGCTGCCGGGCCAATTGGCGGCCTCATTCGACCGGGGCCAGTATCTGCTGGACTATGAAAACTTCGGCGCGGCCGCGACCGAGGTGGTCATTGGAATCAGTGCCACCACCAGCGATGCGAAGCTCTTTGCCCGGCTGGTGCGCTACCTGGGGAATGGATCGCCGTTTTTCGTTTCGGGCAGCAAAGTCACCTTTCTGATTGCCGGACCCGGCGGAGTGTACTAGGTGCCCCCACCCGAGAAACCAAGAGCCTCCGGCAAGAACGAGCTCCTCTCTGCGTTCGATCAAGTTGTGGACCGGGAAAAGAAGAAGGCAGGGGGGGTGGGCTTGCCGCCCCGGGTGCGCCGGACCAGTGTTGCGGTCATCGGGTTGGGCGTGGTGGCGTGGGGCTGGCTGGGGTACGCCTGGCTAAGCAAACCGGCGTGGCTCTTTTCACCAGACCAGGGGGGGTCGCGCTCGGTGGCCGAACAGGAGGCGACGCTTCGGTTCGGGATGTATCTGGAAGCCGAAAGAGTGCGGGATTACTTCGACGCGAATCGCCGACTTCCGGAAAGTTTGAACGATGCGGGCGACGTCGAGGAGGGAATGGAGTATGAAATCAAGGGAGATTCGGAGTTCGTGATCACCGGCACGGCCGGCACCACGACTCTCAGACTTGCCAGCGGCGACAATGTCCAGTCATTTCTCGAATCGACCGGGATGAAGCCGGCGCTGCGGGGTCAGTAGCAGGCCGGTACCCCCGACTGGGTGACCCGGGCGTTGGGGGCGTAGCGAAGGGGGCCGACGAAGATTCCGCAGGTGCGAGGGACCAGGTTGACTCTCGGGTTGGTCATGGTGGCAGACCATCCATCGGTGCCACGGTATCGAACTGCAATGACGTTGCCGCTGGAGAGCCCCAGCGCCGCCCGGCCGGCCCCCCGTCTTCCGGCCCGCTCTGCCGGCAGTACTCCGCCAGCGTAGTCGGCATTGGCCGAGAAGAATCCCTCCTGCGCGCTTACCAGAGTCTTCAGATCGACTTGCATGGTGGCCCGGATGGCTTTTACCCGGGTTTGCACGGTTTTCACGCCGGCGATGCTGGCAAGAATCCCCATGATGGCCACCACGACCATGAGCTCAATCAGGGTGAAGCCGCGGCGATTCATTTCCACCTCATCATGTCGGGGGCTATTTCGGCCCCTGGAACATGTCGGAGTTCCCCGGGCATCTCAAGCCCCGGGTCACAGGATCTTCCCCCGAAAGGCGAGCACCGCGGGATCGGCGGCCGGGTATTGCGGGTTCATCGCTTCCAAGGTCTGCACCACCTGCTCGGCGACGGCGTGATCCCGGCTCTTGTTCCGATCGGCCGGCACGATGAACCAGGGCGCGTGAGCAGTGCTGCAGCGCTGCAGCACCTCCTGGTAGGCGGCGGTGAAATCGTCCCAGAGAGCGCGCTCGGCGAGATCGCCAGGCTGGAATTTCCAATTCTTGGCAGGATCGGCGAGCCGATCCTCCAGGCGCCGGCGCTGTTCTTCCCGGGAAATGTGCAGGAAGAACTTCCGGATGATCACGCCTTCGTCGGTGAGCATCTGCTCGAACTGATTGATGTGCTGGTAGCGCTGCCGCCAGACCGCCTCGGGCTGAAGATTGTGAATGCGGACGGCCAGCACATCCTCGTAGTGGGAGCGATTGAAGATTCCGATGGTGCCCCGGGGCGGAACCGCCTGATGGGCCCGCCAGAGGTAATCGTGGCGCAGTTCGAGGGGCGTGGGACGCTTGAAGCTGGTAACGACGCAATAGGCCGGGTTCAGGTTGCCGAAAACCCGGCGCACGGTGCCATCCTTGCCACAGGCGTCTCTTCCCTGCAGCACGATGAGGACGGAGCGCTTTTCCTCGGCACCGAGCGCGGCCTGGAGCCGGTCGAGGCGGTCGGTGAGATCGGAGAGCTTGCCGGGTGGATCGCCGGCCGAGCCGGCCGCTGCATCGGAAAGGTCGGGGGCGGTGCCGGGTGGATGAGGCAGCAGCATGATGACCTATTGCTCGCCGAGGATCCGGATGCGACGGGGCTGCCGAGCGATGGCAGCGGCGTGGTCCGCAAGGGTTTGGCGCACCATGGCTTCGACCTCGTCGGGGGAGTCGGTGGTGGTGAGCAGGCCGGGGTCTTCAGGGGAAATGGTGCCCGCCTGCACCAAGGTATCCCGCACGAAGCGCAGGAGGGGCTCCCAATACGCTTTCCCCATCAGGATTACCGGAAAGTGGTGAATTTTCCGGGTCTGAACCAGGGTCACCGCCTCGAAGAGCTCATCGAGGGTTCCGAAGCCACCGGGCATTACCACGAAGGCGTGGCTGTACTTGACCAGCATGACCTTGCGCACGAAGAAGTAGCGAAAGGTGATCCAGCGATCGAGATAGCGGTTGGGCACCTGCTCCTCGGGGAGCTTGATGTTGCAGCCTATGGAGTAGCCCCCCTCCTCCTGAGCGCCCCGGTTGGCCGCCACCATGATCCCGGGGCCGCCGCCGGTCATGACGGTGGCGCCGGCCCGGGCGAGGCGGCGGCCAACCTCGCGAGCCAGGATGTAGTGGGGGTGGTCAGGCGCGAAACGAGCCGAGCCGAACACGGTGACGCAAGGGCCGACAAAGTGGAGGCGGCGAAAGCCTTTGATGAACTCACCGGCAATCCGAATAACCCGGGCAAATTCGGAGCGCCGGGACTGGGGGCCGGCGAGAAAAGTCCGGTGGTGCGGATCGGGCGATGCTGATAGCATTCTGTCTCACCAAGGGGTGCCGAACAGCGTTTAACCCATTGCAATGCGAGCGATACCGACAAATGACGCGATTTCCAGTGATCCTGGCCGGGTTGGCACTCGCCGGGGCGACCCCGACTGCCGCTCAGACCCCGGATTCGGCCAAGGCTCCGATGATGAAGATGGAAGATCACGCCATGAGCGGCTGGAAGGAACTGGACGCCTTCCACATGGTGATGATGCAGACGTGGCACCCGGCCAAGGGCATGAACAATCTGGCGCCGATTCGGGCCAAGGCCGCCGAGCTGGCCGAGAAGGCGGAACTGTGGACCAAGTCCGACTTTCCGAAGGGGTGTGACACCCCGGTGATGAGGGACGCCGTGACGAAGGCGGCGGCGCAGGCCCAGGAGTTGGCCAAGCTGGTGGCGGCGGGCCCCGACGACCAAGTGAAGGCGGCTCTCAAAACGGTGCACGACAGCTTCGAGATTGTGGAGAAGGGGTGCAAGCCGGGCAAGGCGCTTTAGTAGGCAGGCAATGCTGAGGGCGGGGATCGAACCCGCAAGGGCCGAAGCCCAAGGGATTTTAAGTCCCTTGCGTTTGCCAGTTTCGCCACCCCAGCCAGCCCCCGGAGAATAGCCTCCGGCGCCAGAGCGTCCAAGGGTGACGCCCTCGGGCTGGCGTTGCGTCGCCCGCCCCGCGAATTTCCCCCTCCAATGCCACGCTTTCGGCCGCACGGTGCCCTCCTCCTCTTGGCAAGCATTTCCGCCATCCCAGCCGCCGCCCAGCTGGCACCGATTTCGGTGCCCAAGGGGTTGCTGCGGATTGAGGTGAGCAGCCGGTTCGATAACTGGGACCGGCGCTACCTCAATGGGGTGAGCCAGGACGCTGCCGGCGACTTCATCCGGAACCCCGCCGACAGCCGCTGGCTGCCGACTCTGGGCCCGGCCGAGGCGGCGCTGCGGCGAGTGACCGGGGTGGCAGGACTCTCGCTCTCGCTGGGCGAAACCACCTCCAACATGCTGGTCAATGTCGGCACGGCGGGCATCGGCGCCGCCTACGGGCTGAGCAGCCGGTTGACAATTTTCGGGATGATTCCGATCGTCCGGATCAGGGTCCAGAATCAATTCCGGCTCGACTCGACCAATGCGACGGCAGGCTTCAATCCAGCCGATCCCGTGGTCGGCAACGGCGGTGGCGGCTTGACCATCCTCTTCCTGACCCAACTGGAGACGGCGCTGGGCACGCTGACGACGCGGCTGGCGGGGACGTTTTATGACGGAAACCCAACCCAGAAAGCGCTGGCGCAGCAGACTCTCATCTCCGGCACGGCGCTCCGGACCGACCTGCAGTTTCTCCTGGGGCAGAGCGCCTTCCTGCCGGTCAGCGGGTCGACTGGGGCAGGCGCGCTCTCCAGCAGCATCGAAGCGCTCCGGGCAAAGTTGACGACGGATCTGAACATTTCCGGCTTCGATGCCGCTCCGGCGCTGCCAACCCGAGGGCCGGGCAGCGCGGAGTTCGAGGGATATGTCCGCCATCCCGACGGATCAATCCAGGGACGGCCATTCCAGCCACCGGTGCTGCAGTACGTCGGTGACATTGAAGTGGGCGCGGCATTTACCTGGCTGGACCGGAAGGCAGCGCCGGGCCATTTCGGATTCCGCTCGGCGCTGGTGGGCACGGTGCGGCTCCGCACCGGGCAACTGGATCGGACCGACAGCTTTTTCGATCTTCCAACCGGCGACCGGCAGCCCGACGTGCAGGCCGACTTGGTTACCGACATCCAGCGGGGCAGGCTCGGGGCGCGGGTTACGGCCCGCTACGTTCTCCAGTTGGCCGGGCGGCAGCAACGGCGCCTCAGCGCCCCGGACCAGCCGATCGCGCCGATTGGCACGCTGGCGGCAGTGACCCGGAATCCTGGGGAAATCATCGAAGGGGCGGTGGAGCCGTACTGGCGCATTGGACCGACGCTGGCGCTGGTGGCGGGGGTGCGGCACTGGACCAAGGGAGCCGACGTATACTCCTATGTGGCCAATCAGACGCCGATCGAGGGGACCAGCCCCGCGGTACTGGCCGAGGGCTCCAAGGAAAACGGCACGGTATTCTCGGCGGGGTTGAGCTTCTTCCATTCGGGGGTTCGGCGCGATGGCAGCACCGGGCGACCGATGGATGCCTCGCTGCGATTCGAAATGGTGACCGGGTCGAGTCTGGGGCGGGTGGCGGCAAAGCAATCGGTGACGGCAATGCTGCGACTCTACCGAAAGATGTTCTAGGCCGGGTTACTCTTCCCGAATAGCGACCAACGGATCCACGCGCATGGCACGGCGCGCGGGCAGCCAGGAGGCGAGCAGCGCCATTCCGGCCAGGACGATCGGTACGATGGTGAAGGTGGGCAGATCGAACGCCCCGACCCCGAAGAGCAACGCGCCCAGCAGCTGCCCTGCCCCGAACGCCGCGATGAGGCCAATACCGGTACCGAGCAGCACCATTTTTCCGCCCTGCCACAGCAGCAACCGCAGAATCCCCGAAGGCGCTGCCCCGAGCGCCAGCCGCACCCCGAATTCCCGCTGGCGTTGCGCCACGGCATGCGCCATCACTCCATACACCCCGAGCACCGCCAAGAGCAACGCCGCCCCGGCGAAAATCCCCACCAGCAGAGCGTAGAGCCGGGGAAGGGCCACGGCACCGCCAACCAATTGCTCGATCGGCTCCACGGCGGATGCCGGGACGAGGGGATCGACCTCCTGAATGGCGCGACGAAACGCTGCCGTTGCCGCCGGGGCGTCCCGGGAGGGCTCGATGACCAGGTTTACCGCGCGGGAAGGAAACTGCCCCAGCGGCATGAAGAGCTCCAGCTTGAAAGGCTGATTGGGCCCGTCGTGCCGAGCGGCGGCAACGACTCCTACCACCGTGAGCCGGGGATCTTTGGGATCGTCGCTGGTGGCGAGCACCCGCCCAATGGGGTTGACGCCGGGCCACAGCCGCTGCGCCGCCTCCTGGTTGACAATGCCCACCGGCGCCGATCCCTCACGATCTTCGGGGGTGAAATGCCGCCCAGAAACGAGGCGCATTTGCATCAGCTGCAGGTACCCCGGAGTGACCGAGCGGTACCAGATGCTGCCGGGGGCATCGTTACGGGCGGGCATGCCGACAGGAATTGCAGTGACGTCTTGATCCCCCGCACTCATCGGCAGGACATCGGTGGCCTCTGCCGCCCGCACTTCGGGATTGGCCCGCAGGCGGGTCAGCACGGCGTCGATGGCGGCGACGGCGCGGGGTGGCTCCTGGTAGCGGGCCCGGGGAAAGAACACCGCAGTGGTGACGACGCCCTGGCTCCGAAACCCCAGTTCCACCTGTTGCATCAAGAGGAAGCTCCGAAGCAGTAGACCGGCGCCAACCAGCAGGACGACGGCGAAGGCGAGCTCGGCGACGACGAGCCCGTTGCGGAGTGCCCCGTCCTGTCCGCTGCCGCCCCGGCCACCGCTCTTGAGGGTGCTCATGAGGTCGACCCGGGCAGCGTGCAGGGCGGGCAGGAGCCCGAAGAGCAGTCCCGAGAGCAGCGTCACGCCGGCGGTGAAGACCAACACCGGCAGATCAACACGAATGTCCTGAATGCTGCGAATCGACGGGGGGACCAGCGTGGCGAGGATTCGACTCCCGGTGGCACCAAGCAACAAGCCCAACCCGCCGCCGACCACGGCGAGCAGGGTGCTTTCGGTGAGGAGCTGTCGCAGGAGGCGGCCTCGCCCAGCACCGAGCGCGGCGCGCACTCCAAATTCCCGACCCCGACCGGCGCCTCGAACCAGGAGCAGATTGGCGAGGTTGACGCAGGCAATCAGCAGCACGAAGGCGACGGCACCAGTCAGCGCGAGGAGGGCGGCTCGGGAGGTTCCGGTGATCTGCTGATGCAGTGGGACGAGCCAGACCCCGACCTTGTCGTTGGTGCGAGGAAACTCCGCCGCCTGACGCTCGGCGATGGCGCCGAGATCGGCCTGGGCCTGTTGGAGGGTGACTCCGGGCTTCATCCGGCCAATGCCGCGGAGCACAATGCAACCGCGTCCGCAACCGCTGTCGGCGGGCCGGCGCATGGCGCGGAACAGCTGCGGGGAACTCTCCAGAGGCGGCCTGAAGGAGGCGGGGAGCACGCCAATCACAGTCCACGGCTCGCCATTGAGGGCGATGGCCCGGCCGAGGATGGCGGGATCGGCACCGAAACGGGTGCGCCAGAGAGCATCACTTAGCAACACGACCGGCTCGGCGCCAGCATCGTCATCAGCCATGGTGATGAGGCGGCCCAGGGCGGGCGCGGCGCCGAGGACGTTGAAGTAATTCCCGGTGACGGTGGCTCCATCGAGGGATGCTGGATCGCCCGAGCCGGTGAGGTCGGGGCCCCAGCCCTGGTAGGCCGCCATGTCGGTGAAGGTGCGGTTGCCACTCCGCCAATCGGCGAAGTCCGGCGGGGTGAGCCACTCCGGCTCGGCTCGGCCGCGAGGACGGTGATCGGTCCAAAGCTGGACCAGGCGGTCGGCGTCGGGATAGGGGAGCGGGCGCAGGAGCACCGAGCGCAGGACGCTGAAAATAGCGGTGTTGGCGCCGATGCCGAGCGCGAGGGTGAGCAGTGCCACGATGGTGAAGCCGGGGGAACGGAGTAACCCGCGGACCGCGACCCGGAGGTCGAGGCGGAGCTCGGAGAACCAATCACGGCGATTGCGCTCCCGGACGGTGGTGACTCGCATGCCCTTGACCTCGGATTCGATGGCGCCGCGATCGCCGAAGGCGTCGAGCGCGGCCTTCCTGGCCGCCTCGGGGCTCATCCCCTGGGCCTCGAACTCCCGGGCCCGGAGCTCCAGGTGCAGCTCGATCTCCTTGCGCACCTCGTCCCTCGCGTCGTCGCCGCCCCGGCTCAGGTGAAAGGTCTTTTTCATACTGCCGCCTGGGGCCGGCCGGCGCCGAGGGCCGCGGTCATGACCTGGGCGTAGCGGTGCCAGCGGGCCAATTCACTCTTGAGCTGCTTCCGGCCGGTGGGGGTGAGCTGGTAGAACTTGGCCTCCCGATTGGAATCGGTGAGACCCCACTCCTCCTGGAGAAATCCCTTGCGCTCGAGACGATGCAGCGCGGGGTAGAGGGCGCCTTCCTGGACGCTCAAGGCATCGGCGGTGGAGGTTCGGATGAAGCGGCCAACGGCATAGCCGTGGAGGGGACCCCAACTCAGGGCCTTGAGGATGATGAGGTCGAGGCTGCCAGTATAGAGATCGGAGCCGGCCATAAGGGTTCCCCGGGTGGACGATCAACCGCCGAGTATCAGGTTACTTGGCTATACCTAAGTCAACAAGGGGTACTACGGAGTCCGGTCGGGCAGAGTTTCGGGAGCGGGTCAGGACGGCGCTGTGGCACCGAGCATCGACAGCGCATGGCGGCGGGCGGTGGCCCCGTCGGGATCACCGAGCATTCTGGCCAGTTCGGTGACCCGGTCCTCCCCGTGGGTCCACTCCACATCACTGGTGGCCACTCCGCCTTTGGCGCGCTTGGACACCACCAGGTGCCGGTCGGCGCGGGCGGCAATCTGGGGGAGGTGGGTGATCACCAGCACCTGATGCCGGGCCGCCACTTCGGCGAGGGCATGGGCA
>JANNSC010000481.1:0-13449 GCA_031402135.1 Gemmatimonadales bacterium
GATCGGAATCACCTGCACCAGCCCGACCAGGCCGAGCGCCAGCGCCGAATGGGTCCGCTCGTACAGTTCCCAGCCGACCGCCACGCCCTGCATCTGGAATCCGATGGTGCCGATGACGTTGCCGGCGAGGTAGCGGCGGAACCCAGGTTCCCGCAGGGCGCGGTAGGGGTCGTGCGGTAGCGGGTTGGTCACGAAATGCCGGGATACAGAGCCCGGTAGACCGCAAGATTCCGGAGAATTCGGCGGACGTAGTCACGGGTTTCCACGAATTGAATGCGTTCGATGTAGACCTCGGGGTCTTCCCGGACGCCGGGGAGGGTCAGCCAGCCTTCGGCGGCGCGGGTTCCGGCATTGTAGCCGGCGAGCGCAGCCTCGAGGCGAGTGAACCGGCGGAGCCCTTGGGCCAGGTACTGAAGCCCGAATCGCAGGTTGATCTCCGGCTCGTAGAGCAAGGCACTGTCCCATTCCCGGAGCCCGTCGGCACGGGCCAGGGCAGCCCCGACTCCGGGGAGTATCTGCATCAGTCCCCGCGCATCCGCAGTCGAACGGGCACCGGGATCAAACGCTGATTCCTGCCGGATCAGCGCAGCTGCCAAGAGTGGGTCAACACCAGCCTCCCGCGCCTCATCCAGAAATCCGGATGTCTGTGGCAGGGGAAACAGCAACCGGTTCGGCACGCCTGCACCTGCGCGGATGGTCAATCGGTAGGCGCGCCCGGTGCAGCCTCCCTCCGCAAGGGCAACGGCGGTGGCCGGCAAGGTAGCGAGAGCGCCTCCTGCGCTCCGGGACACCCAATCGAATTCGAACTTCGCTTCGGTCCGAAGCCCCAACCGATTCAGGAGTGCTCCGCGGCTGAGTGCGGTACGCACCCCGCTGTCCGAGGGAGGCAACGTGTCGGCGGTCAGAACAACAGGCGGAATTCCCAGTCGATTTGCGGCCGGCACTGCGTAGTACGATTGAGGGTAGCGGTCGATCACGCTTTGCCAGCGAGCCCGGGCCCCGGCGCTGTCCCCGGCACGGAGCAGCGCCCGTCCGCCCCAATAGGTGGCCGCCGAGAGTTCGGTCCGGTCCCCGGCGCGCTCGGTCAACGCGAGGAATTCCCGGCTCGCCCCCCGCGCATCGCCCTGGACATACAGAATCAATGCCGCCTGGAACGCCGCCCGAGAGCCGTGGGCGGTGCGGGGGAATTTGTCGGCGACCTCGAGGTATGCTGTCCGGGCAGCGCCGTCGTCACCGGAATCCACCAACAAGTCGGCCCGGAGGAATCCGGCGGTCGCGGCAGTGGCGCTGTCGTCGGTTGGCGCATCAAACGCCTGGCGGAGCGCCACCATTGCGGCCTCTCGGGTTCCGATCCGGAGCAGACTGCGGGCCCGCTGGTAGCGGCTCCTGGGGAGGAGTTCTCGGCGGCTGATCGAACCGAACAGCGCTATGGCCTCGCGGTGGCGGCCCAACCGGGCCAGGACGGTCCCATAGATCAAGCGATCGGCATCGGCGAGTGGCGCTGCGCGGGCAAACCCTTCGGCTGAGCGAGTTAATCGACTTGCCATTGCGGCTCGGCGGGCCACCACCAGCTCCTCGGATCGCCGGAGTGGAGCGAAGCCCCGATCCAGAAGGTCGATGGCGGCGCGGGTGTCGTCCGGGGAGAGTGTGGGGACCAGCGCCGCAACCAAGGTGCCGCGCAGCCCGGCGCGGGTCGAGGAATCGGTTGGGGAGGAAAACATAACCCGGAGCGCACTGAAAGTGGCGCCCAATGATTCATAGACCCGAGCCGCACCGAGCGGATCGCCGGTGCGATCGCGCGCCAACGCCTCGGTCCAGCGAATTCGGGGAACTGCGGCGGGGAGGGAAACTTCCCCGTAGAGCTCCGCCCGCTGGGCCGAATCGGACATGACCCCGGTTGCCCGAAGGAGAAGCCAGTCGGAGATCGATGGCAACAGCGTAGCCGCCCGGCGATAGGCCCCTGCGGCGCTGTCGAGGAGGCCGGCGCGGTCGAAGGCACGCGCCAGGGTTACGCTGCGGGGACCGAGTTCCTCCTTGGTCGCGGTGGCCACGGCCGACCGTGCGTCGGCCACGGCGTCCTCGCCCCGCTCCACCCGAGCCCGAGCGAGCAGTGCCCGACCCGAACCAGCCTGGTAGCTGTCGAGCCACGCCTCCGGAGCAAGCAATCGAGCGACGCTGCCCCATCCCGACCAACCCGACGCGGCGCGGGCGGCGAGGAGCAGCAATTCGGGATCGTGTCCGCCGGGGATACCGAGCTGGGGGAGAAGCAGCCGGGTGGCTTTGTAGTCGCGGCCGGCGCCCACGAAGCGGGCAGCGTCGGCCATCGCCACGGTCAGTGGCTGGGGGCTGCTCTGGGCCAGGGCCAGCACCGGGCTGGCGCAGAAAATTGCTCCAGCGAGTGTGGCAACGGCCTCAACTGGGGCAAGTTTTGATCGGGCTTCCCTGCTGGGGCGGGCGGTCACCGTTGAAACTTAGGCGCCTGCCGCCTTGGAGAGGACTGGGTGGAGTCAGGCGGCCTGGGCCGGTCGGGCCGGCTCTGGAATTACCGGCAACGGGCGCGCCAGGTAGACGGTTCCCTGGTTGGCTCCGAACAGCCGGGCATCGCTGGGCAGTGTGACGCTGCCGACCGGAAGCCCTCGTTCGTCAAAAACCTCCAGCCGTTCGGTCGTTTCCAGTCTGGCTAACAGCATGCGGCCCTCGGTGTCTGGTATCGATCCCTACACCGCATGAGATGCACCCAATGCCGGAAGCGTTGCATGGGGCAATCACTATTGGGACCGCGCCAGGCGCTCCAGTACCTCCCCCAACCGCTTGATCTCCTCGCCGTAACGGGCCCAGTCCCCGGCCCGCTGCGCCTCCAGCGCTGCCTGATAGTGCTGCCGCGACTCAGCGAGCAGCGCCCGAAACTCGGCGCTCACCGGGCCGGCCGTCTGCGGTCCGGCTGCCGTTGGGGCGGCGGCAATCGCCGACTGGCTGCGCCCGCCCGGCGTCCCGCCAAACAACTGGGACAGCGCCGCGTCGAGCGTCGAGCGTCTCCCGCATGACCACCTGGTTCTGGTACGCCACCACCACTCGCTTGAGTTCGGGGATCTTCCCCCCCTCCGCCTGCAGGTAGATGGGCTGCACGTAGAGCAGGCTCTGCTCGATCGGGATCACCAGGAGATCGCCCCGGATCACCCGGCTGCCGGCCTGGTCCCACAGCGACACCTGTCGGGAGACTTCGGTGTCCTGGTTGATCCGGTTGGTGATCTGCTGAGGACCGAAGACGAGGCTCTGCCGGCTCAGGCGGTAGACCCGAAGCGTCCCATACGCTTCCCCGTCGTTCCGGGCCACCATCCACGCCGCGAGATTGTCCTTGCCCCGTGGCGTGAACGGCACCATGTAGATGAATTCCGCCTTGGGCTCGTCGGGGAGCCGCATCACGATGTGCCGCATGAACGGCACCGATCCGTCGGCCTTGGCCACCGCCGGGATTTGCCACTGATCCTCCCTGTGATAGAAGTCCTCCGGTGCCTCCATGTGATAGGTGGTGTAGAGCGTTGCCTGGGTGCGATAGAGGTCGTCGGGATAGCGGACGTGCAGCCGCAAGTCGGCCGGCATGGCGTCCATCGGCTGGAAGACCCCCGGAAAGATCTTCTCCCACGTCTGCACCAACGGGTCGGCGGGTTCGCTGACGAAAGCTCGTATCCTCCCGTTGTACGCGTCCAACACGACCTTCACCGAATTCCGCATGTAGCTGGTGCCGTCGGAGAGCCGGGAGGAATACGGATACCGGTTCGTGGTTGTGTAGGCGTCGAGGATCCACTGCAGGGTGCCGTCGTCCGCCACCACGATGTAGGGGTCGCGGTCAAACTTCAGGAACGGCAGCGCCTTGGCCGCGCGCTCGGTGATGTTCCGGTAGTACAGCACTCGGCTGGCGCTGGAGATGTCCCCCGAGAGCAGGATCTTGCTGGAGCCGAAGCGGACCGCGAGTACCAGCCGGCGGAGCAAATTTCCCACCGGCACGCCACCGGTACCCTCGTACGCGGCGTAGACGTTGGCATCTCCGGCCGGATGGTCGAACTCCCTCTGCTTGGTGCCCACGAAAACGAACTCGTTGGCCAGTTCGCCAAAATAGATCTGCGGCCGGGTGACCTTGAGGGACACCTCCGACACCGGCGGGAGGTCCCGGACGAAGAGCATGGGGAGCCCCTCGACCGTCACCTGGTTGACCGGGCTCAGGGTGAGGCCCATGCCATGGGTAAAGGTCAAGTGCTCATTGATGAACGTTCGGGTCGGCAACGAGCCGACGTTGAGTTCGCGGGGCGAGAGCAACACCTGGCGGTACTTTCCGTCGATCATGTAGCGGTCGTCGTCCACCGAAACGAAGTCGTAGTAGGTGCGGATTTCCTGGAGCTGCCCGAAGGTCTGCAAGAGCGGCTCCCGGTCCCACAGCCGCACGTTCTCAATGGTGGGCGCGTTGGCGCGGATGTCTGCAAGGGTGAGGTTTGCCTCTCCATTCAGCTCGCGGGTGTCGACGCTGTCGAGTCCCCACGCCTGCCGAGTGGCAGCAATGTGGGAAGTGAGGTAGGGTGTTTCCCGGGTGAGCTCGGTGGGCGCCACCACGAACTTCTGGATGACCGCCGGAAAGAGCGTTCGCCCCAGCAGCACCGCAGCGAAGTAGCCACCGACCGCCCAGATACCGTAGCGCTGCAATTGCCCCCGCATCCCTCCGAAGAGCACCATCCCGGCAGCGAGTACCGCCAGCACCGCCGTCACCCGGAGCCCGGGGAGCGTGGCATGCATGTCGGCGTAGCTTGCTCCCACCAGCGGGCCGGTGGTGGAGTACAGGAGCTCCGGGATGTCCACCAGCCAGAGCCGGAGTGCAGTCAGCAGGAACATGACCGCGACAAGGATTGCCAGGTGCTTCCCCGCCGAGGGCTCGAAGCGGATGGTGGGTGGTCGGGAAATGATGTCGCCACGGAGGAAGTAGAGCGGCACCATGATGATCAGCGAGAGCATTGCCAATCCGGACAACAGCCCCAGTGCCGCGGTGATGGCCGGAAGGGTGAACACGTACCAGCCGATGTCCCTCCCGAACACGGGGTCGTTGATCCCGAACGGCGTGGCGTTGGCGGCCTGGAGTACCGTCTGCCACGCCGAGCTGGCGGCCAGACCGCCCAGTAGTCCGAGCAAGAGCGCTATCGGGAGAGTGAGTTTCCTGAGTACTTCGGGGACGTTCACGTTCGGCACCAACTCGCCCATCTGAAGCAGGATCGGGTTGGGGACCATCCCCCGCTGGGCAATGCGCAAGTTGAGGTAGAGCACCGCTGCAGTGAGCGTACCGGCCGAAAGGAACAGGATGGCTTGACTGACCAGCTGACGGGTGAAGACCACCTGGTAGCCGATTTCCTTGAACCACCACCATTCGGTGAGGAATCGGGAGAGCGCGGGAAAAAGCATGAACGCTGCGACGAGCAGCGCCAGACTCAGCAGGACGACGTTTTTGCGACGGGGCACGGGGTATCCTCCAGCTACGAGAATCACCCGGTATTGGTGTAAGTCAAGGCGGAGGGTCAGGGATACAGGGCATTCCCGCCGGTTTGGATCCGGAGCCGCCGAGCGATGAGGGAGGGCGAGTCGGTACGTTTCAGGTGTTGCACGATGAAACCTCGGCTTGTATCCCGGCGTAGAGCAGGGAGCCGGTCGGACCGCCAGCTCACCGCTCACCATTCACCGCGTACTCCAGCCATGGACACTCTCCTCCAGGACGTCAAGTACGCCTTCCGGTCGCTGCGACAGGCCCCCGGTGTTTTCACCATCGCGGCCCTCTCGCTGGCGCTCGGCGTGGCGGTCAACGTCACCCTCTTTGCCGGGGTGGACATCCTGCTGCTCCGTCCGTTCGACTACCCCAACATCAATCGGCTGGTGGTGGTGTGGTCCGACAACCGGGAGCGGGGCTGGGACCAGAACAGCATTTCGCTGGCCGACTTTGCCGATTGGCGGTCAGGCAGCAAGACCACCTCGCTCGCGGCATTGACCGGGGGCAATTACAACCTCGCCGAGGGGGATCGCCCCGAACGGGTTCTGGGCCTCAAGGTCAGCCCAAATTTTTTCAGACTCCTGGGCACCACCCCGGCACTGGGACGGTTCTTCAATGACGAGGAAGAACAGCCGGGGCGGGGTACCGTTGCGGTCATCACCGACAAATTCTGGCGCAACCGGTTTGCGGCGGACTCCTCCGTCGTGGGCCGGACGGTGCGGCTCGACGGAATTCCCTACACCCTGGTGGGCGTCCTCCCCAAGGGCT
The DNA here is from genome assembly GCA_031402135.1 of Gemmatimonadales bacterium. Lineage (GTDB taxonomy): Bacteria > Gemmatimonadota > Gemmatimonadetes > Gemmatimonadales > GWC2-71-9 > JABFSM01. The sequence continues at coordinate 6,290 of JANNSC010000481.1, forward strand.
TCCGTTATGGCAATGCCGGCAATGACATCTTCACGCCGTTGGAAATGCCGGTCGCTCCGGACCGTGCCAGCCATTACCTGCAGGTGCTCGGGCTCCAGAACCCGGGGGCGACGCTCGACCAGCTGAATACCGAAGTCAGCGGCATCGCCAAGCAACTCGCCCAGCAATACCCCGCCACCAACTTTGGGATGGGCGCCCACGCGCTGACGTTGCAGGACCAGTTAGTTGGTGCCACGCCCCGGCAGGCCGGCATCATCTGCATGGTGGCCGTGACCTTCGTGCTGCTGATTGCCTGCGCCAACGTGGCCAACTTGCTGCTGTCCCGGGCGGCGGGCCGCAACCGTGAGTTGGCGGTGCGCTCGGCGCTGGGCGCGGCCCGCGGTCGATTGATTCGTCAGATGCTCACCGAGTCGTTGATTCTCGCTGGGGCCGGAGGGGCCATCGGACTGGCCCTCTCGGTTCTCGGGGTGGAATGGTTCAGGTCCATCATCCCGCCGGACATGTCCCGGATAGAGCAGCTCGGGATCGACGGCCGGGTGTTGCTCTATGGGTTCGGGCTCATTCTGGCCACCGGCATCGTCGCGGGAATCGCCCCGGCGTTTCAGGTCACCAAGGGAAGCTTGACCGATTCACTCAAGGATGGTGGCCGGGGCGGGTCGATGGGCCTGCAGCATGGGCGGCTCCGGGCCTCGCTGGTGATCGCCGAGATGTCGCTGGCCTTGGTGCTGCTCATTTCGGCGGGCCTCCTGGTCAAGGCCTCGCTCCAGCTGCAGCGAACTGACCTCGGCTTCGAATCAACGAATGCCCTGACCTTTGCGGTGACGATGTCTCGGACGGAATACCCCGATACGGCAAATATCCTTGCGGTCCAGGAACAATTGCAGGCCAAGCTGGCGGCGCTTCCCGGGGTCACCGCGGTCGGCGCGGTGACCCAGCTTCCGATGGCAGGTGGGAGCGGTACCTATTACTACGTCGAGGGTGAGCCGGTGCCCGAGGAGGGTCGCCGCCCCATTCTTCAGATCCGCAACGCCACGCCGGGGTATCTCGACGCGATGAAGATGCCGCTCGCGCGAGGACGGGATTTTGCCAGTCCGGACCGGCTCGGTGGATCCAAGGCACTCCTGATCAACGAGACCCTGGCGGCGCGGCACTGGCCCAACGGCAACGCGCTGGGTCATCGTCTGGTGTTTGAAAGTGGCGCCTACGAAATCGTCGGCGTGGTGAAGGACGCCCGGGAATTCGGCCCCGACGATCCGGCGCCGGCACTGGCCTACTTTGCCGCCCCGCAGGTGCTGGCGCGCACCCTGCGATTCGTGGTCCGCACGGCGGGTGACCCGGGAACGCTGGTTTCCGCGGTGCGCCAGGAGATCCGGGCGGTGCAACGGGACCTGCCGCCGTATGAGCTGCGGACACTGCAGGAGCACGTCGACAGCCAGCTGCAGGGTGACAAGATCATGCCCAAGCTGCTGGCCCTGTTCGGCGCCATCGCGCTGATCCTTGCGGTGATCGGCGTCTACGGCGTGATGGCGTACTCGGTGTCGCAGCGGACTCAGGAACTGGGAATCCGCCGGGCGCTCGGCGCCGGGGGGAGGGATATCGTGCGCCTGGTACTGCGCCAGAGCGCGATGCTCGCCGGCATCAGCGCGGTGATCGGACTGGGGCTCGCCTTTGCGGCCACCCGTGGGCTCTCGACCTTTCTCTTCGGCGTGAGTGCCTTCGACCCAGTCGTCTTTGGTGGTGTGACCGCCGTGCTGGTTGGCTCGGCGATCACGGCGAGCTTGGTGCCGGCCCGCCGGGCCACCCGAGTAGATCCGTTGGTTGCGCTGCGGGCGGACTAGCATTCGCCCAGCCTGCCCATGCGGTATCTTTCGGGATGTCGATTTCCCGTAGAGAATTCCTTGCCAGTACCGGAGCCGGTCTCGCCACTATTGGCGCTCCCGCGCTTCACCTGCCCTCTGCTGCTCCTTGGGACCTCGTCCTCCGGGGCGGTACGGTGTTCGATGGGAGCGGCGCCCCCGGCCGCCTGGCAGACATTGCGGTGCGCGGCAGCCGGATTTCCGCCGTGGCAGGAGTGCTCACGGGGCGGGGCGCCGACGAAATCGACGCCCGCGGTCTGGCGGTCTCTCCCGGCTTCATTGATATCCATTCCCACGGCGAGGGCTCCCTCACCACCGACCCCCGGGCCGAGTCAGTGATCCGGCAGGGTGTCACCACCATCGTGGTCGGCCAGGACGGTTCCTCCCGGGTGCCCACTCGCAACGGAGAAACATCGTTCGCTCCCTGGCGCCGCCGACTCGACGCACTCCCCACCTCAGTGAACGTGGCGACGATGGTTGGCCTTGGCACGGTGCGGCGGGTGGTCGTGGGCGAGGACGACCGGCAGGCGACTCGGGCCGAACTGACCAAAATGGTTGCCCTGGTCGAGGCGGCGCTTTCGAGCGGGGCGTGCGGCGTTTCCACCGGCCTCGAATACACCCCGGGCGCCTTTGCCCGGCTGGACGAACTCGTCGCCCTCTGCCGGCCGTTGGCCCGGCGACGGCTTCCCTATGCGACCCACATGCGCAACGAGGACGATCGCCTGCTCGAGGCAATTGACGAGGCAATTGCGGTTGCCCGGGGTGCCGGCTGCCCGCTGCAGATCTCCCACCTGAAAACCGGGGGAACCAAGAACTGGGGGAAGATCGACTCGGTGTTGGCGAGGATCGAGGCGGTGGCAGCGGAGGGTCTCGATGTCACTTTTGATCGCTACCCCTACGTGGCGTGGGCAACCGGGCTCACCAACATGTTTCCGGTATGGGCGCTGGATGGCGGGAGCGAGGCGTTTCTCAAGCGGCTCGACGATTCCCAGGTTGCGCCGAGGATTCGGAGCGAGTCGCTCGACAAAGTGGCGATGGTGGGAGGGTGGCACAACGTGCAACTCTCCTATGTGGACGCCGATTCCGACAAAGACGCCGTCGGGTTGCGGCTCGACGACTGGGCTCGCAGCCGAGGCTTGGACCCCTACGACGGTGCCTTGACGCTGCTGCGGAACAGCCGCACCAGTGTCAGCACGGTCGTCTTTGCCATGAGCGAGGAAAACCTCGAGCGGTTCCTGGCGCATCCGAAGGCGATGGTGTGCAGCGATGGCGGGGCGTTCGCCATTGAAGGGCCGACCCGCACGGGGCACCCGCATCCCCGGGGCATCGGTACCTTCCCGCGGGTGTTGGGCCGCTATGTGCGGGAGCGGAAGGTGCTGACCGTGGCGCAGGCGATCCACAAGATGACCGGCATGCCGGCTCGGCGGCTTCGGCTTTCCGGTCGGGGAAGGATCGCGGTGGGCGCCGCCGCCGATCTGGTGGTGTTCGACCCGGCGACGATTGCCGATCGGGGCACCTTTCAGGATCCGTTTCAGTATCCGGTGGGGATCCCCACGGTAATTGTGAATGGGGCGGTGGCGCTCCGGGACGGCGCCCGGACTGGAAGCGGGAAGGGCAAGACCCTCGCGCCCGGAGGCTTTTCCCGATGACGGAGCTGGCGCACCTCTTCGAGAATAACCGCGCCTGGGCGGCCCGGATCACCGCCGAGGAGCCGGGGTTTTTCCTGCAGCTTGCCCGCCAGCAATCCCCCCGGTTCCTGTGGATCGGCTGTTCCGACAGCCGGGTGCCAGCCAACGAGCTGGTCGGGCTCCGGTCGGGAGAGTTGTTCGTGCATCGGAACGTGGCGAATGTGGTGGTCCACACCGATCTCAACTGTTTGAGCGTCATTCAGTTTGCGGTGGATGTGCTGCGGGTGGAGCATATCATCGTGTGCGGTCATTACGGTTGTGGTGGCGTGGAGGCGGCGTGGAAGGGTACGCCGCTCGGACTCACCGACAACTGGCTCCGGCATGTGCAGGATGTGGCCGAGAAGCATCAGCGGCTTTTTCCCCAGAGCCTGAATGAAAGCCAGAAAGTGGATCGGCTCTGCGAGCTGAACGTCATCGAGCAAGTGGTGCAGGTGTGCCGCACCACAATCGTTCAGGACGCATGGCGGCGGGGGCAGCCGCTGGCGGTGCACGGCTGGGTCTACCGGCTCCAGGACGGACTCTTGCGGGACCTGATGGTGTCGATGGTGGGGACGAGCGGGTTGGAGCGGAGGTATCGGGAGGCGGTGGCTTTGGTCGAGCGAGGGGTGGGATGACAGTTTTGGGGACTCCTTAACGCAATGGTAGTGAAGCCTATTCTACTCACAGTTCCGATTGAACATCAAAACCTCGGGAGACAATCGATGCGGCGTGCTTTGGGGACAGTTCTTTTGATCGGCGGGCTGACGGTGGCGGGAACTTCGGATGCGAGCGCGCAGGGTGGATTCACGGCCAAGAGCACCCGAATCGGGCCGGTCATCGGCCTGGGCGGCATCGGTAGCGCCGGAATTTCATGGGGCGGGCGGTTCGAAAAGGGCATCAAGGCGCTGCCGAACCTCGGCGAAGGCGTCCTCTCCTTCGAGCTCAGCGTCGACTACTACTCGTTCAACAACAGGTTCACCGGCACCACCGACTACAGTTTCAAGTACATCCCGTTCAGCGGTACGATCAACTATCACATCAACACCAAGAACGACAAATTCGACGCATTTGTCGGCGCCGGCGTTGGCTACCTGAACGTCAGCACTTCGTATAACGGAATGGGGTCCTACTCGGGGAGCGGCGTGTATTTTGTGGGTCGCCTGGGCGGAAGTTATGCCATTGCCAAGGCCCTCCAGCTGTACGCCGATGTCGGCGCGGGCGCGGCAACCCTCAACGCCGGCGTGATGTTCGAGTTGGGCGGCAAGAAGTAATCGGTCAGGCTGGTTCCGCCCCGCCGGTTCCATTGGAACGGCGGGGTGGAAACAGCAGGTTGAAGCACCGCAGAGCCAGCACCCCCTCGAAGGTCCAATCCGTCGCAAAACTGCATTAGCTTGTGGTCTGCCCTCTCATTTCTCCGGTAAAGGACCCCCCATGCTGCGTGCCACGTTTCTGGTGCTCTCGCTGGCCGGGAGGAGCTAGCAGCCCCGATGCCGAATAGCCGCTGCGTCATCACTGGCGCAAGTCGAGGCATCGGGCTCGCCACCGCGGTCGGATTGGCGAGGCGAGGCTTCCGACTGACGCTGGTATCGAGAGATTCCGCCTCCGGAACGCTTGCCGCCGGGACGGTGCGGCGCTCTTCCCCCGACGCGGACATCGACTGGGTCAGCGGGGATCTCTCGGCCCAGCGTGAGGTGCGGCGGCTCGCTGCAGAAATTCGGGATCGGTATGAGTCAATCGACGTGCTGATCCACAACGCTGCAGTCATCACACCGCAACGAACCGTCACCGAGGACGGGATCGAAACCCAATTTGCCGTCAACCACCTGGCGCCTTTTCTCCTCACCCAACTGTTGTTGGACCGCCTCCGTGCCGGTGCACCCTCTCGCATTGTCGTGGTCGCCTCGCAGGTGGAACGCGGCGGCCGAATCGCGTTCGACGACTTGATGGGGGAGGGGCAGTACGATTCGCTGCGGGCCTACAGTCAGTCCAAGCTCGCCAACGTGCTGTTCACCTACGCGTTGGCAACCAGGCTGCGCGGAACCGGCGTGACGGTGAACTGCCTGCATCCAGGGGTGGTTCGCACCCGGTTGCTGAACATCATTGGGGAGGTGGAGGCGGCCCGAGATAAACCGGCCAGCGGACTGGGGGGCGGCCTCCGGAGAGGGGTGCAAGCGCTTCGATCCGGACTTCGGAGCCTCCTTCCCATTCCACCCAAGCCCGATTGGGCTCTGACTCCCGAGGCGGGAGCGGCAACCACCATCATGGTCGCGAGCGATCCGGAGCTGGTCGAGATATCCGGTTGCTATTTTCGAGAGGGAAGCCAGGCTGAGACTTCGGTCCAGAGCATGGACCTGGCCCTCCAAGAACGGCTTTGGGAGGTGAGCGAGGGCCTGACCGGCCTTGGTAGTGAAATCGGGTGAGCTCGGTTTGAAAGCCTTGGGGAATTTGGAGGCTTTCATGCAACAGTCGGGAGCACTCTTGATTCCCACTCCCATACAGAAAAACGGTAACTCCTTATATTGTAATTACTTACGGATGCACACCGTGACAGGCCACCTATGAAGTGCTTCTTGCACTCGGAGGGTTTGATCCTCACCGGTATGCCAATTCGTGGCTGATCTCTCGCGATGGAGAGCATGAAGAATTCCTGGCGGTGCGTTCTCCTCGGTTCTGAGTCGCTGCTGATTCAGTGCGGTCAGATTCTGGAGCAGGGCGGACATCAGATCGCAGCGGTGGTTTCTCGGAGAGCCTCGGTAAGGCGCTGGGCCGCCGAGCGAGGCATTCGAGCGTTGCCCGACATCCCGGCGTTGCTCGCCGCCCAGGACCTGCGGCCATTCGAATTCCTCTTCAGCATCACCAACCTGGCGGTACTGTCACCCGAGGTTCTCGCGCTTCCCAGCCGCGCGGCCATCAATTTTCACGACGGCCCCCTTCCCGAATACGCCGGGCTCAATACACCGGTATGGGCGATTCTCAATCGGGAGCAGCGTCACGGGGTGACCTGGCACCTGATGACCGGGCAGGTCGATCGGGGTGACATCCTCGCCCGCCGAGAGTTTGATCTTTCTCCCGGGGAAACCGCGCTCACGCTGAACACCAAGTGTTACCAAGCCGGCATGGAAAGCTTCGAGGCACTCGTCGCCGGTCTCGGCGACGCGCCGCTCACGCTGGAACCACAGCGTGGTGTGCTGCAGAAGTATTTTTCCCGGAAGGACCGCCCCGCCGCGGCGTCAACGATCGACTGGACTGCCTCGGCGGAGACGATCGCCACGCTGGTGCGGGCGCTCGATTTCGGGAATTACGCCAATCCCATCGGGTCGGCAAAGGCGGGTTATGGCGGCCACTCCCTGATCGTTGCCGACACCGCAGTCCAGAGCACGGCGTCCGGCGCGCTGCCCGGCACGATTCTGGCGATCGACGACGCCGGAGTACTCGTTGCCACCGCCGACCAGGACCTTCAACTCCGGCGCCTTGAATCGCTCGAGGGGTCTCCCTTGGTGCCCGCCGTCGCGGCGCGGCAGTTCGGCATGTCGCCGGGCGGGCGCTTCGACCATCTGGCCAAGCCTAAGGGAACTGCATGACGGCCCAATGACACCGTGTCGCAGGCTTTCGACGGGTAACCGTGGTCCTGTTTCAC
>JANNSC010000482.1:0-1819 GCA_031402135.1 Gemmatimonadales bacterium
GGTAGACCTGAACGGCCACATGCGGAACAGCGCCTATCTCGACCGTTGCGTGGATGTGCGGATGAGTTTTTTCAGCGAGAACGGGTTTCCCGCGACGGAGTTTTCCCGGCAGCAGATCGGGCCGGTCCTGCGCCGGGAGGACATCGAATACCACCGCGAATTGCGCTTGCATGATGAGCTCCGGGTGACCCTTGCGCTGGACGGCGTCAGCCCCAACGGCAGCCGCTTCACCTTTCGCAATGAGCTCTTCGGCGCCGACGGCACGCTCGCGGCACGGGTGACGGCATCGGGTGGCTGGCTCGATCTTCGGACCCGAAAGCTGGTCGTTCCGCCCGCCGCACTTGTTGCCGCCGTGGCCCGGTTAACCCGCACCGAAAACTTTCAGACGCTCGACGACAGCGTACGGAGCAGCTGATCATGGGAACCAGGGACCCCCGCGTGAGCGCGTATATCGCCGGCTCGGCTCCGTTTGCCAAGCCGATTCTCACCCGGCTGCGCGCCGTGGTGCACCGAACGTGTCCCAAGGTGACCGAGACGATCAAGTGGGGCTTTCCCCATTTCATGTATGAGGGGATGCTCTGCAGCATGGCCTCGTTCACCCGGCACTGCGCTTTTGGATTCTGGAAGGGCAGGCTGATTGTGCGCGCTGGTGGCGTCAAAACCAAGGAGGCGATGGGGCAGTTCGGACGGATCGAGGCGCTGGCCGATTTGCCGTCAAAAAAGCTGTTGGCCAACTACGTCAAGCAGGCGATGCGGATCAACGAGGCCGACGTGGCTTCACCGACTCGCTCCAGTCGCAAGCCGAAGCCGCCGGTGAAGGTGCCCGCCGATCTGCAGAAGGCTTTAAAGCGCCACCCCCAGGCCTGCGCCGTGTTCGAAGCCTTTACGCCCAGCAATCGGCGAGAGTACGTCGAATGGCTCACCGAGGCCAAGACTGACGAAACACGGGCTCGGCGACTGGCTACCGCAGTCGAATGGATGGCCGAGGGCAAATCCCGCAATTGGAAGTACCAGAATTGTTGATTCTGATCAAGAAGAATACCGACGGGTCCGCCGCACTCACCTGCCGCCGGGCCGATGGCTCAGTAACGTGGCAACGACAGGAAGGGCACCAGGGACAGTTCTTTCCGCGCCACGATCTTACTCACTACGCTGTGGAAACGGTGCTGGACCGCAACCAGAGCTTTTACGCCTTGGTTGCCTCGGGGTGGGAACTGACCGATTTCCAGAAACCGTACCCCAAGGGAGCGCTTCCGCCGGAAGCGCTCGCCTCAGAGGTGCTGGTTGGGTTTCTCGACCAGGAGCGCGGCGCCGGGGTGCGGTGGTCCGCGGAGGAGTTCAACCGGAGCGCTGCCTCCTACTTTGCCGAACGGGGTGTTCCCGAGGGCTGGCTCCTTACCGATGAGCAGTTGGCCGGAATTCGAGAGCTCCGCTCGACGCTTTTTGGGGAGTGGGACGCGCTGCAACCAGGCGAGACGCTGGAGCTGTCCTTTCCCCGCCGACAAGGTTCCTGACCAGTCGGCCCGGGAAGCCTGGCCCGCAGCAGCGTATCTTTCGGGGCGAACGCCCCCAACCGGAAACGCCCCATGACCGGAACAGTGCTCCAATTGAATGCCAAGCCGAGGATTCCCGACCAGTTTGGCCTGCCCAAGGCCGCAGTGCCGGAATTGCGGGTTACAACTTCCGGCGCTGAGGGGGACTACAACCGTTGGCGGACCGAGAAGGGCAAGGGAGACCCCGACCAGGCAATTCTGCTGATCACCCGGGAGGTGCTTGACGGAATTGTGCGGGATGGCTGGCCGGTCAAGCCTGGGGACCT
>JANNSC010000483.1:0-9732 GCA_031402135.1 Gemmatimonadales bacterium
TGGGTGTTCCAGATGACTTCGATCTTGGGATTCTTGAATGCCCGCTCCTGAACCACCTTCGACGCCCGAAACTCCGCCCGCCGATGGATCAGTTACACCTTGCTCTCGTAACGGGTGAGATAGTCGGCCTCTTCGACCGCAGCATCCCCGCCCCCCACCACCGCAATCGTCTCCCCCTTGAAGAAGGCGCCATCGCACACTGCACAATACGACACGCCCCGTCCGGCATATTCGAGTTCACCCGGTACCCCAAGTTTGGTCGGGGTGCCCCCCGCGGTGATGATCACCGCCGGCGCAAACCACTCTGATCCGGAATCGGCCAGAACCCGAAACGTCCCGTCGGGAAGCCGGTAGATCCCCTCGACATTTTCCTGAAGGATGTCCGCCCCGAAGGCCTGGGCATGCTCGGCCATCCTGGCGGCGAGATCGGGGCCGAGAATCGAAAGGAAGCCCGGATAGTCCTCGATTTTTTCGGTATTGAGAAGTTCCCCGCCCGGAATGCCCCGCTCCAGCAGCACCGCCTTGAGCATGCCTCGGCCGGCATACATGGCGGCACAGAGACCGGCAGGGCCGCCGCCCACAATGACCAGATCAAGTTGACTCATAGGATGCAAAAGATAATCAGGCGGGTGCGGCGCCCAGCCGCAGCGTGCTCACCGCGCCGTGGCAGGAAGAAACCGTCGCCACGATGACGTCCACCGGCTCTCCCGAGCTTCCCGCCGCCTCCACCACCGACCGGCTGCTACGGATTTCGGCGGCGCCGAACATTCCGACGCCGAAGGCATGGTGTCGCGTGGTAAAGAGGGCCGGGCCAGCGGTGGCTCGGTGCCGGTGGAGACGGCGAACGTATTCCGCCAGAGCATCTCCCATCTCCCAGGTCCGGGGCGCCCGGATCATCGGGCAGGTGAGCGGTTCGACGCAATGGACCGGGCAAATCCAGTCCGCAAAGGACACGTACCGGTTTCCGCCACCCCCAACCGCGTCATAGGGGGTGCCGAGTGGCTGGTCCGGTACCACCAGCGCCGCCGACCGGCCTGGCCAGCGGCGAATGGCCACATCGAGCAGCCAGCGAGCCATGAGATGGGGCATGAGCGGCGAGGGCACGATGGCGTCGTCGGGATCGCCGGGTGCCGGCGCCGGCGCCCCGAGAAACTCGGGCAGGAAGGCGTCCCACTCCGACAGCACCACGGTTCGGGTCGGATCCGGCGGGAGCTCCCGGGCGGCCTGACACGCAGGGTCCCGGTCCACCACCAGCACCCGACCCACCTCGAGGCCGCCCTGTTTCCTGGCCGCGGTCAGTTGCCGAGCGTAGAACGAGCCATAACATCCGCCACCGATGATCGCCACGTCCCGGAGCGGGACCGGCAACGGGCTCATGCCGGCCCGCGGCGCTCCAGGGCAGCGCGCTCCATCTGCTCCAGCCACTCCGCCGGCACCTCCTGGGAGCCGAGCATCGCGTGGGTCCCGTCCCCGGCGGCGTCGCCGTGCCAATCGCTCCCTCCGGTGCGCACCAGGCCAATCGATTCTGCCAGCGCCGAGATCCGGGCCCGCGCGTCTGCCGAATGTCCGGGGTGCCGCGTTTCCACTCCGTCGAGTCCCTCCTGCTTGAACCCGGTCAGTGCCGCGCGGGTGCCTCGGTCCTTGAGGTGCGCCGCCGAAACGATCCCGCCCACCGAATGGACCAGGTCGGCCACCGCCCGGAAGGTCGGCAGATTCTTGTCGACGTACGCCGGCCGTCCCCGACCCAGCCATTGGTTGAACGCGTCGTCCACGCTGCTCACCTTCCCCAGCCGCACCAGCACCCGGGCCAGATGGGGCCGCCCCATTGCCGCCTGCCCCGCCTCCGCCGCGACATCAGCGAAGGAGACATCCACCCCCCACGCCTGCAGCCCTTCGACCATTTCCCGGGCCCGACGCACCCGGTCGTCCCGGCAGCGCAGCAGGAAGCGATCGAGTTCGGGATGGTCGGTTGGCAGGAAATAGCCCAGTACATGCATTTCACCCCACGGCGCTGCCGTGGAGAATTCGCAGCCGCTTACTACCCGCAGCCCGAGGAGGGCTCCCTCCGCCACCGCCTCCGGCACGCCGGCAATGGTGTCGTGATCGGTCAGCGCGATGGCGCCAAGGCCCGACTCGACTGCGCGGCGCACCACCGCCGCGGGCGGGAGCATCCCGTCCGACGCGGTGGAGTGAACATGGAGGTCGACCGGCCGGGGAAGGTTCAGCGCTGATACCCCAGGTCGGGCGTGGTCCAGGAGGGTTGCGAAACCCGGAGCAGGCCGGCCAGGTCCATATCGGTCAGGTGGGCCAGCGCCGATTCCCGGTTCTTGGCCATCTGGGGTGAGTAGCGCACCACCCGCTCCACCCGGGGCTCCGGATCGGTCCGGGTAAACCGGAGGCCGAACTCGTCCTTGCCGTACTGGGTGATGCGCCCGGTAGACGAAACCATCCAGCGCTCCCCGTTTACTTCGACTGTGCGTCCTGACATGGCCACGGTTCCTTCAGCGGGATTTCCTCCCAGAGCACCTCGGCATCCGGGGTGTACTCGGCAATTTCATGCAAGCGTCGTTCCGCGCCGTCCAGTTCCTGATCGAACGGGGGAAGCTCCGCCGAGTCGGCCGGGCCCACCCCTTCCCGGAACTCCAGGTACACATCAGCCAGCGTGGGGTGCCGGAACAGCCAGAAATGTCCGCCCCGGCGCTCAACCGCAGCCTTCACCCGGAGGAGGGTGTCGAGGTATTCCTGCTCCAGCCCGTGGGCAAGCCGGACCCAGCGCGCGCTGAGGCAACGGGGCATGATCCTAAACCGCGTCCTCCGGAAACTGCTCCAGCGACTTCCGCAGGTCGGCCAGGAAACGGTCGGCATCGGCGCCATCCACGATCCGGTGATCGTAGGACATTGCCAGCATTCCCATGGTCCGGATCCCTATGCTGTCGCTCCCATCCGCGGCGGTGAGCACCACCGCCTGCTTCCCGATGGCTCCGACCGCCAGGATTGCCGACTGCGGCTGGTTGAGAATTGGCAACCCCACGAAGGTCCCGAAGCCGCCGGGGTTGGTAATGGTGAACGTCCCCTTCTGGACCTCGTCGGGCAGCAGCTTCTTGCCCCGCGAACGCTCGCCCAGATCGTTGATTGCCCGAGCCGTTCCCAGCAGGTTGAGCTCGTCGGCCCGGCGAATGACCGGCACAATCAGCCCCCACTCGAGTGCCACCGCAATGCCAAGATTGACGTCCCGCCGGTAAATGGTGCTCTCGCCCATTACGCAGGAGTTGAGCACCGGGTGTTTCCGGAGATTCTGAGCCACTGCCGAGGCGATGAAGGCTAGAAAGGTGAGATTCACGCCCCGCTCCGCGTATTCCGACTTCTTCCTGGTGCGGAGCCCGGCAATCCGGGTGTAGTCGATTTCGATCAGGCTCTGCACATGAGCCGATACCCGCCGCGACATCACCATGTGATCGGCGGTCAGCTTGCGAATCCGCGACCAAGGCTCGACCCGGTCGCCCTCCCACGGCTCAACCGCGGGGCCCGGCACCACCCGCGCGCCGGGGCCAATGGTCAGATCGGGGCCGCTCGCGGCCCGCGCGGTGGGGCTGCCGGCCGCTGCAGCCGGTGCGGGCGCACCTGACTCGAGGAATGCCATCACATCGCTCTTGGTCACCCGCCCCGCCAGTCCCGATCCCGGAATGGTGGTGATGTCGAGATGGTGTTCCGCGGCGATCTTTCGGACCACCGGAGTAGACTTGGTGCGGAGCCGTTCCTCCAGCGAATGCTCCCCAGCGGAACTGGCCGCCGGGACCGCCGGTCGGCTGGCAACCGGAGCGCTGGCTTTAGGCGCTGCGGACTCTGGAGTCCGTGCCGGCGGCGGCGGCGCTGCAGCCGCCGGCGCAGCTGGTGCCGCGGCGGGGGCGGCCGGAGCCGGGGCGCTGACCACCGCACCGGACTCCGTTTCCAGCCGCGCCACAATCGTCTGCACCGGCACCGTTTCGCCTTCCTGGACCAGGATTTCGGCCAACACGCCCCCGGAGGGGGCAGGAATTTCGGCGTCAACCTTGTCGGTGGAAATCTCGAAGATCGGCTCGTCGCGCTTGACCGCGTCGCCGACCTTCTTGAGCCATTTCGACAAGGTGCCCTCGGCGATCGATTCGCCCATCTGGGGCATCGGGATGTCTATGCGAGCCATGGGTAATTCTCCACTCGTGACAGCTAGTACCTGGCCAACCACCTCGCCGCGCTGACCACGTCGGCGACCTGCGGCAGCACGAAATCTTCCAGCGTCGGAGCAAACGGGAGCGGGACATCGTGGGCGCACACTCGCTTGACCGGCCCGTCCAGCCACTCGAACGCCTGATCGTTGATGCGGGCGGTGATTTCCCCCGCCACTCCACCGGTCCGGGTGTCCTCGTGGACGATCAGCACCCGGTTGGTCTTCCGGACCGAAGCCATGATGGCGGCGTCATCCAGCGGCAGCAGGGTCCGGAGGTCGAGCACCTCCACCGAAAGCCCATCCTCCCGTTCCAGCTGCTCGGCAGCCTCCAGCGATTTCCATAGCATCGCCGACCAGGTGATGATGGTCAGCTGTTTCCCTTCCCGGACGGTCCGGGCCTTGCCGATCGGGGTAAGGATTTCCTCCCCCTCGGGCAGATCCTCCTTGATCCGGCGGTACAGGAACTTGTGCTCGAAGTAGAGCACCGGATCATCATCGCGCACCGCCGACTTGATCAGCCCCTTGGCGTCCCGCGCCGTGGCCGGCGCGACAATCTTGAGGCCCGGTGTGTGCAGGTACGCCGCTTCTGGATTCTGGGAATGAAATGGTCCGCCCCGTACGTAGCCGCCCGATGGTCCCCGGACAACCATCGGGGTAGAAAGCCCGGCCCGGTACCGCGCGGTCGCGACGTAGTTGGTCAATATCGAGTAGGCGCAGGACAGGAAATCAATGAACTGCATCTCGCAGACCGGCCGGAGTCCCATATGGGCCGCCCCGGCGGCGGCGCCTACGATTGCCGTCTCCGAAATCGGAGTATCAATGACCCGCGCTTCCCCGAAGCGCCTTTGAAACCCCTCCGTCACCTTGAACGCCCCTCCAAACGCCCCGACATCCTGGCCCAGGATGAATACGTTTTCGTCCCGTGCCATTTCCTCTGCGAGGCCGGCCTTGATTGCCTCGAGATAGGTCACCTCAGCCATCGAGCCTCCGGTACCACTCCACGTCCCCCCGAGGCGGGTGGGCGTAGACCCCATCCAGCGCCGTCAGCGGCTCGGGGAATGGCTCGTGCTCGCAGAGTGCCACCGCGGCATCGATATCCCGGAGGATCCGGGCGTCCTCGGCCTCGAGCTCCGCCCTGGTGGCCCACCCTGATTCGGTCAACTGCCGGATGTACCGGTCGATCGGATCGTTCAGGGCCCACTCCGCCAGCTCTTCCTTGGACACGTAGGATTGATTGTCGTGTTCGGCGTGGCCCTTCCGCCGGTAGGTCAGCAGCTCGATCAGGGTGACCCCGCCTCCGGTGCGGGCGTGCTGGACCGCCTCCCTGGTCACCTGGTACACCGCCAGCACGTCATTGCCGTCGGCCTGCACCCCGCGGATACCGTAACCCGCTGCCTTGTCCACCAGCTGCCGCACCGCCGTCTGTCGGTGCATTGGCGTGGAGTAGGCATAGCCGTTGTTTTCGGCGATCACCACCAGGGGGAGCCGCTGCACCGCGGCAAAGTTGATTCCCTCGTGGAACGCGCCGGTACTCATGCCGCCGTCCCCGATGTACACCAGCCCCACCCGCTTCTGCTGCCGCATCCGGAAGGAAAGCGTCACCCCGGCCATCACCGGGATCATGTCGCCCAGGTGGGAAATCTGGCCCAGGAAGCCCCGCTCCAGATCGTTGAAATGAATGTTGAGCTCCCGGCCCCGGGTCGGGCTGTCCGCCTTGGCCATGTACTGGCGGAGCACTTCCAGCGGAGTAGCGCCCTGCACCAGCATCGAGCCCAGGTTGCGTATCAGCGGGGAGAGGATGTCGCCCTGACTGCGGTCCAGGGCGTAGGCGCTCCCCACCGCATCGGCCTCCTGGCCCAGCGAGCGGAACAAGCCACCAACCACCTTGGTCTGCCGGTACAGGTTGACCAGCCGCTCCTCCAGCGACCGAGTCAGCCGCATCCAGTAATAGAGCTCGATCAACTGCTCCCGGCGAAGTCCGGCGGGAATTGCCGCCACGGCTGCGGTCGACGCCATTTAGTACGCCCCGCGCACCACGTGGGTCGGATCGGCCATGCTGTGGACCACCGACAGGAATCGCTTGGCTAGCTTGTCGAGCTCGCTTTCACCCGGCTGGTCGGTTTCCACCGTCACCCTGGTGTAGTGCCCGCCCTCCGCCTCGACTTCCACCGAAACCTCGCCCAGCGTTCCGGCAAATCGGCGCCGGCGCGCCGATTCCTCGATGGGAGACAGCCGTTCCGAAAAAAAGCCGGCCGCCCGGCCGATGACGTGGTCGGGGCTGACCGTGGTCCGGTGAAAATACTTCATGCCGCCCGGCCTACTCTTTTCCGTACTCGTAATATTCGACGCCCAGGTGGGTGATTTGCTCCTCACCCATGAGGTACCGCAAGGTGTTCTTGAGCTTGGTATGCTGGATGAACAGATCGTGCTCCGGGTACAGCCCCGGCGCCACCTGCGGGCTCTTGAAGTAAAACGAGAGCCACTCCTGGATACCCGACATCCCGGCCCGATGGGCCAGATCGAAAAACAACGCCAGATCGAGCACCAGGGGGGCGGCCAGAATCGAATCGCGGCAAAGAAAATCAACCTTGATCTGCATCGGATAGCCGCACCACCCGAAGATGTCGATGTTGTCCCAGCCCTCTTTGTTGTCGCCCCGGGGGGGGTAATAGTTGATCCGCACCTTGTGATACAGCTCGCCGTACAACTCCGGATACATCTTCGGCTGCAGAATGAAGTCCAGCACGCCCAGTTTCGACTCTTCCTTGGTCTTGAAGCTCTCCGGATCGTCCAGCACCTCGCCGTCTCGGTTGCCCAGGATGTTGGTGGAATACCAGCCCGCCACCCCCAGCATTCGCGCCTTGAACATTGGCGAGAGCACCGTCTTGAGCATCGTCTGGCCGGTCTTGAAGTCCTTCCCGCCGATCGGAAGCTTTTTCTCCGCCGCGAGCTGTTCCATTGCCGGAAAATCCAGCGTCAGGTTGGGTGCCCCGTTGGCAAACGGTACCCCTTCCATCAGCGCGGCCCACGCGTACAGCATCGACGGGGCAATGGTCACGTCGTTGCCGTCCATCGCCTGCTCAAATGCCGCCAGCGATTGATGGGTCGGGCCGGGCTTGATGAAAATCTCGGTCGAGGCGCACCACACGATCACCAGCCGGGCACAGCCGTTCTTCGCCTTGAAGTCTCGGATGTCCTGGCGCAGTGCCTCGGCCAGTTCCCGCTTTGATTTGCCGGCTTTGACGTTGCTGCCGGAAAGCCGCTTGACGTAGTGCTGGTCGAACGCCGCCGGCATTGGTTTGATGCCCTGAAGAAACGCCTTGATGGGCTCCACATGCTCGTGCTTCTCCAGCACCCCGCACTTGAGGCACGATGCGTAGCAGTCGTCGGGAATCGGATCCCAGGCGCCGAACACCAGATCATCGAGGTCGACCAGCGGCACGAAGTCCTTGATGAGCGGGGTGCGGTTCTCGGTGCGCTTGCCCAGGCGAATGGTGGCCAGCTGGGTCAATGACCCGATCGGCCGGGCCTTGCCCCGCCGGGCCAGCTCGACGCCGGCAATGAAGGTGGATGCCACGGCGCCCAGCCCGACGCACAGCACTCCGAGCTTGCCCTTGGCCGGGGCAATCGGTCGGGTTGTTGGTTCCGGCATGCGGTCTAAATCCTTTCGGTCGAGTCCAAAGTCAGCGAGGCGCCGGTGTCACGCCGGACCGCCGGCGTCGCGGGTTACCCGGTAAACGTACACGAACCGCTGCACCACGGTCACCGTCGAGAGCAGCGCCAAAAGGCCCACGATGACCTGAAGGTAGATGCCGCCCGGCCCCGCCCCGACCAGTACCGACGGCACCCCGATCGCCAGCATCCGTTCGGCCCGCTGCACGATTCCCACCGAGCACTCGATCCCCAGTCCCTCGGCCCGGGCCCGGGCGTAGGACACCAGCAGCGAGCTCAGCACCGCGATCATGCACAGCACGACGGTTTCGATCCGCCAGGCAACTCCCGCGGCGTCCAGCAGAAAGACCGCGATCCCGATGAAGGTGGCGCCGTCGCCCACCCGATCGAGAGTCGAATCGTAAAATGCCCCGAATTTCGAAACCATTCCACCCCGGCGGGCCACCTGGCCGTCGAAGGTGTCCACAACGCCGCTCAAGAGGAGCAGGGCGCCGCCCCACCGGATCATCCCCATGCCAAACGCCACCGCGGAAACAACCACCAGCAGCGCACCGATGGTGGTCAGCGTATTGGGGCGCACATGCACTCGAAGCAGCCACTCCGCAATCGGATTGGTGGCGGCATAGAACACCCGTTCGAACATTTTGGGGACCAGCTTCATCGGGCTCCCGGCGCCGCCCCGAAAAGTGGCGAAGCATCAAGTGCTGCAATGAGTTAAGAGCTTGGTAAGATAGCCCGGAGGTACCCGGTCAGCAAACAGTTCCATGCGCCCTCCCATTGGGGGCAAAACACGACGGGCCCGGCTCGCGCCGGGCCCGTCCTGGTTTTCCGCTCCGGTGGACTAGAAGACGTACCGGAGCCCCACTTGGGCCTGGCGCGGCTCGCCCAGCCCGCTCCGGATGGTGCCGTCGAAGTTGAGGAAGAGTCCTCCCGCTGCCGGATCCTTGAAGTTGTCCGAATTGGTGAGGTTGAACACCTCCACCACCGCCTCGAGCATGTTCTTTCCCACGGAGAACGGCCGGGAAAGCCTTAGGTCCCAGGAAAAGTAGGCGTTGTCCTTCCGGATGGTGTTCCGCTTGAGGATAGTTCCGTTGGCGCAGAGCCGGTCCGAGGCCTGCGTCGCGCGCACTCCGCTCGCTGCGTTGCTCACGCACTTTTCCGAGGTCGGCTGGGCCGAGTAGAAACTCACCCGGTTGTTCAGATAGATGCTGCCGGGAATCTGCGCCAGCGCCCAGGCGTTGAAGCGGTGGCGCTGGTCGCGGTCGCTCCAGTTGTACTCCGGGGCGAGGTTGTCGGCAAAAACGTACCGGAAGGTGAACGGATCCCGCTCGTTGTCGTCATCCGCCTTGTCGAAGGAGAGCGTGTAATTCACCTGGTATTGCAGCTTCTGGCTCGGCGCTCCCTTGAGGCCCAACGTGAATCCGTGGTACTGCGACTTGGCGGTGCTCTCCAGCGTGGTCAAGGTACTGACACCGTTGCCGCCCGGCAGACCGGTGGACCACGGCGACCCAAACACGCCGGCGTTCCGGTCCACGTAGCGGGTCAGGTGGTCGGACTTGGCAAAGGTGTAACCAAGAGAAACAGCCAGCCCCGCCGTCAACTCCCGCTCGTAGCTCGCCGAGGCGGAAAGGGTGCGGGGATTCTGGAAGTTTTTGTCGGTGACATGGATGCCGGGCTGGAACGGGTCGCCGGTGGCAGCGGGCAGCAACTCGCCATACGCCGGCGGGCGCCCCAGGAAATCCAGCGAGCTGTTTCGGAAGATGTTTTGCGCCCGGGAGCCGTTGGCGCTTCGCGACTGGGCCTGGGGCAGCCCCGGGATCCGGGCGTAATAGATGCCGGCGCTGGCCCGGAGCAGC
>JANNSC010000484.1:0-1893 GCA_031402135.1 Gemmatimonadales bacterium
CTGCACATCGGGGCCCCGATCCCCACGAGTGGCCTCGGCCATGAGGACCGGGACCGGCTGGCTGGGGCGGCGCGGGTAGCGCTGCTGGGGTTGGGAGCAGAGGAAGGCGAGCAATGAGCGGGATTCGGTACCCAGTGGCTGTTGCTTTCCGGGATGGCAACTCCGGCGTATTCTTCTGGCTTCAGCGGGTTCACAATTTGTCGACCTGCCTCCTCTAGCCCCGACCCCATGTCCACAATTATCGAAGTTCACGCCCGGGAAATTCTCGACAGCAGGGGCAACCCCACCGTCGAAGCCGATGTGATTCTCTCCAGCGGCGCCCGGGGCCGGGCAGCGGTGCCGAGTGGGGCCTCCACTGGGGAGCATGAGGCGGCGGAGCTCCGCGATGGGGATCCGAAGCGCTACGGCGGGAAGGGAGTCCATGAAGCGGTCCGAAATGTGAACGAGGTACTGGGGCCTCGACTGGAGGGAATGGACGCCACCGACCAGATCGGGGTCGATGCCGAACTGATGGATGCTGACGGAACTCCCAACAAGGCCAAGCTGGGGGCCAATGCCATCCTGGCCGTTTCCCTGGCGGTGGCGCGGGCGGCGGCGGAGGATGTGGGGCTTCCACTGTATCGCTATCTGGGTGGCCCGATGGCGCGGGTGATGCCGGTGCCGATGATGAATATTCTGAATGGCGGGGCCCACGCCAGCAACAATGTGGACGCCCAGGAGTTCATGGTGGTGCCGATTGGCAGCGACAATTTTCCCGACGCGCTGCGGATGGGGGTGGAAGTCTTTCACAGCCTCAAGAAGGTGCTGAGCGGCATGGGGCTCTCCACCGCGGTGGGGGATGAAGGCGGGTTCGCTCCGATGCTGCCGTCGAACGAAGCGGCGCTGGACGTGGTGATGCAGGCAATCGAGGCCGCGGGTTATCAACCGGGGCGTGATTTCGGGATCGCGCTGGACGTTGCGGCGTCGGAGCTGTACGACAAGACGGCGTACGTTTTCAAGAAGGGCGACAAGAGCCGGCGCAGCGCCGCCGAAATGGTGGATCTGTACGCTGGCTGGGTGGACCGCTACCCCATTGTGTCGATCGAGGATGGACTCGCCGAGGATGACTGGGAGGGTTGGGCCCTGCTCACCGAGCGGTTGCAGGACCGGGTCCAACTGGTGGGGGATGATCTTTTCGTGACCAACGTGGATCGCTTGAGCCGGGGCATCGAGCAGGGCGTGGCAAACGCGGTGCTGGTCAAGGTCAATCAGATCGGCACTCTTACTGAAACATTGCAGTGCATCGAGCTGGCCAAGGGGAGTATGTACGGGGTGGTCATATCGCACCGCTCCGGCGAAACCGAAGACACCTTTATTGCCGACCTGGCGGTGGGCACCGGCGCGGGGCAGATCAAGACCGGCAGCGCCTCCCGGAGCGACCGCACCGCCAAATACAACCAGCTGCTCCGGATTGCCGAAGAGCTGGACGACGTGGCCCACTATCCGGGCCGGGACATGTATCACCTGTGAGTCCGGGGCGGTGGCTGATCGTGGCGCTGGTAGGCAGCGCGCTGGTGTTTGCGGTGCAGGGCGGGGAATACAGCACGCCGCAGTGGTTTGAGCTCCGAGCCAAGGTGGTGGTGGAACGAGGGCGAATCGTCGAGCTCGCGGCCGAGGTGGACAGTCTTCGGAAGCTCAAGAAGCTGATCGACACCGACCCGGCGATGCGGGAGCGTTACGCGCGGGAACTATACGGGATGCTCAAGAAAGGGGAGGTGCAGTTTACGGTGATTCGGCCGGGTGACAAGTAGGGAGTCGGCGGCTACTTTGGAGGGTTCTGGCAGGGTAGCTCAGCTGGTTAGAGCACGGCACTCATAATGCCGGGGTCGCGGGTTCGAGTCCCGCCCCTGCTAT
>JANNSC010000485.1:0-19450 GCA_031402135.1 Gemmatimonadales bacterium
GCCGACGACCTCGGTGATCTGGTCGTCCCCGAACATCTGCTGGGCGGTGCGCTCGAAATTGAAGAAACGGCGATCAATGCTCCAGAGATCGGCAGCGACCACGGTGACCAGTGCACCGACGGCAAGCCGGCCGCCGAGCCGGGCGGTGGCGACGGCGTACAGGATCCCGCCCCCGGCCAGTGCGAAAAGGAGCAGCCGGATGCCGCCCTGCTGAATGTCCGGCGCGTTCTGGACGGCCGACTGGATCAAGCCGGGATGGGCCAGCGATTGGGCCAGCCCTCCCAGGGCACCGATGGCGCCGAAGAGTCCGATGATCCCGAAGACACCGGCGCCGATCAGGATTCTCCGGGTGGGTCCCTGGCCGGACAGGAGGCGGTGCGCGCCGAACCCGGCTAACACGCACACCGCCAGCGCCACCAAGTAGAAGGCCTGGCCCACCGCCCGGACACTCTTCTGGGTCGGCATGAGTTCATACCAGAGCCGGTAAAACGGCGTGTGTCCTCCGAAGGCGACCAACAGGAACAACAGGCCGATACCGCCGATCACCAATCGCTCCCGCCGGTGCCCTTCACCGCCCAGTCCGCAGAGGGCCAGCAGCAGCACGACGACACCGAGGTGCTCGGTGTGCAGCTTGAATCCGTTGGAACCGACGTAGGCCCGGTCGATGCCGTTGATCTGCGGGAAGAAGGTGGTGAACAGCTCGGAGGGCGGAAAGGCGAATCCGGTGGCGTACTCCCAGCCTCCGCTGGGACCCCCCGCCCCGCGGGGCGAGTAGGGGACGTAGGCCAGCAGGGGCAGTAATTGAATGGCGTAGAGCCCGATGCCGAGTGCCGCTGTGACGGCGCTCCAGCCCAGCGCGCGGTAGCGCTCGCTACCCTTGGGGCCCTCCGGGTCCCAGAACACCAGGTGCAGCCCCCAGAGGGCAGCAGCAACCAATAGGTAATAGCCCGGCTGGGGATGCCCGTGGAGGGCCAGGCCCACCGCAAGGGCAGCGCAGCCATAACCCGCCATGTTCCGTTCCCGGATGCCCTTGAGCAGCCCCAGGAAGAGCAGCGGTGCCACCGCGGAGACGAACAGCTTGCCGTCGTGCCCCGGATTGACCATGGACGCCACGATGCCGCTCAGCTGGTAGGCCACCCCGCCAATGACGGCCGCGCCCCAGGAGAGCCGGAGCCCCCGAAGCAGCGCGTACATGGTGGCGCCGGCCAGCACGATGTGGCCGGCGAAGGTGAGGTTGGTGGCCGTGGCCATGGGCAACAGCCAGCGCAGCCAGGCCGTCGGATAGAAGATGTCGCCGTGCATCCCGGCGACGTAGGGCATGCCGCCGAAGATGTAAGGATTCCAGAGCGGGATCGAAAGGTGCTGCTTGAAGTAGTCGGCTCCGAAGCTTCGGAAGCCCCAGCCGGCCAGGTAATAGTCCGAGCCGTTGATGAGCTTTCCCGCCAGCATCGGCCAGCAGAGGGTCAGCGCGGCGAGGACAAAGATTGCCCCCGCCATCAGCCATCCGCGTCGGGGTTCCCAACTGGTGGATTCAGGCAGCATGCCGGGCGGTCTCCTTGATGTCCCGCAGGAACGGAAGGGCGGCCAGCAGGTCTGCGATGGTCATCCCGATGCGGGAGACCGCGGCCAGCGCCAATGCGTTACCCAGGCCAATCCGATCCTGGAGCATGAAGACCAGCACCGATTCCCGGACTCCCACCCCGCCTGGCGCCAGCAGAACGAGCAGCCCGGCGATGTACGATGCTGCGAACCCGCCGATTGCATCGCCGAGCCCGAGCTGGACCTCGGGCAGAACCCCGCGGGCCAGCAGCCACAGCGCCGCGCCATAGGTCACCCAGGCCAGCGCATTGATTGCAATGCCGAAGAGCAGCGCAGCGGCGGCCGGGGTGGCGGGAGCGGTGCCTGCAGGCGCCAGCCGGCGCACCACCCGGGCAGCGATGGGCGGCCATCCGATTGCGGCCAGGCCGACGACGCTCGAGGCGACAACAGCAAGGAGTGCAGTGGTGCTCCCGGGACGGCGGGATTCGAGCGCGGCGACCCCTGTTACGGCGACAAGGAGCGCCCCGGTGCCGATCGATGCAACCTGGAGCAGGATTGCGGAGGCGGTCGCCGCCCACGGGGGCACGCCCCGGCGTTGCGCCAGCAGCGCCATTCCTGCCACCGCCCAGATCTTGCCGGGGATGTACTTCCCCATGCTGGAAAGCACCCAGATCCGGGCCGAATCCCACCAGCCGAGTCGGGGCCCCCACCCCGCCAACATTCGCCGCCATGACTCGATGAGCAAGGCATAGGTGCCGAGAACGAGTGCCAGGCTCCCGGCAATCCACCCCGGCTGAAAGTCCCACCCGATCCGGCTGGTGCGGACCTCGGCCCAGTTGTTCCAGAGGTGCCGGAGCAGAAACCCAACGATCAGGACACCGCCGATCCACTGGACCCAGCGCCACCACGCTCTAGCCATTCCGCGCCTCCAGATACCACCCTTCGAACCGCTCCGCCACCCGGTCGGGGGCCAATTCGACCCGCCAGAGCTCTCCGGCCCGCCTGGCCTCGGCCCGATACGCCGCAGTCCGCGCCGCGCGGACCGCGGTGGCGAGGGCTCCGGGGGTTGGGTCGGCCACCACTCCGCCACCATGGGCCTGGACCGCGGAGACGACGCCACCTCCGTCCTGGCAGACCGCAACCGGAACGCCGGCCATAATTGCCTCGATGGCGGCGAGCCCAAGGCCTTCGGCGACGGCCGGGAACAACATGACGTCGGCAGTTTCGAGAACCCGGGCAACATCCCCGCTGGGAAGCATGCCAAGAAACCGGACTCCACCCCCGAGCTTGAGCTTCAGCACCAGCTGCTCGAGCTCCTGCCGCAGAGGACCGTCGCCCACAATGGTCAGCGGCAGGTCGAGTTCGGCGATGGCGCGGATGGCGAGTGAAACACGCTTTTGCGCAGTAAGGCGGGCCACCACGACCGCGCCTCCGCCGCCCCGGCTCCACGGCCGGTTGGCCGACTCCACCGGCATCGGCTGCACCCGGTCGAGAACGTCGCGCCGCCCAGTGGTCTCGGCGACGACTCGAGAGAGGTCCGCCGAGACGGTGGTGACGATGCCGGCGCGGCGGATAGCCCGCCCACCAAACCACCGAGCGACGGCGTGCTGCTGAAGGAGCCGGGCGTCGGTACCATGCAGGGTGAGCACAGATGGGAGCTCCCGCGGAGCGGCAAGCCCGGCCGGAATCCACCAGTGGGCGTGCAGCACCACGCCGTCGGTGGCGGCGACGGCCTCGGCACGGGCTCCTTCGCGCAGAGCATGCAGCAACGCGCGGAGGGCCAGAATTCCGCCGGGGGAGCGGATTGCCTCACGCATCCGGCCCCCATAGGCGAGGGTTTCCCTCGGGGCCGCGGCATAGCGGACTCGGCGAACCGGAATTCCTTCGAGCGCGGCGCGCCCGCCGTTACCCCGATCGGCGGGAGCCACCACGCGGACGTCGTGCCCCCGCGCCGCCAGCGCCGTTGCCAGCGGATGCAGAAATGCGCCGGGGAGATCCCCGATTTCACGCGGGTAATTGTGGGTGATGAACACGACGCGCACGATCAGTCGTCGGTCCGGCGGACCAGCTCCCGCATCTCTTCGCGGAAGCCGGCGAGCATCTCCGCGACGAAGCCGAATCCAAAGAGGGAGATGCCGCTGATGACCATCATTTCCACCAGGTTGAGCAAGGGCCGAAACCCGATGCCGTAGCCGAAGCGGAGCACCAGCGCAACGATACCCGCGAGGAGCCCAACGGCAAACAGCGCCGCACCCAGCACCCCGAAGAACAACATTGGCTTGCGGCTGAAGCGGAGCTGAAACCAGACGGACAGGAGGTCGAGCGCTCCGACGGGAATCCGTTTCCAGTTGAATTTCGAAATGCCGGCCCGGCGGGGATAGAGCGGCACCGGACGGGAGGTGAGCTGCCAGCCCTCGGCGGCGGCCACCACTACCATGTACCGATGCCAATCGGGACGCATCGGCATACTGCGCATGATCTCCCGGCGCCACGCCTTCACCGAGTTGAGATCCTGAACCTGGACCCCAAAAAGCCGGCGGCAGAGCGCGTTGTAAATACCGCTGACAAAGGCCTTCTCATACTTGCCCTGTTTGGTACCGGTGACGATGTCGGCGTGGCCATCCAGGATCGGCTGCACCAGGGTCGGGATATCGGCGGGAAGGTACTGAAGGTCAGCCGGGTAAAACACCATGATGTCTCCGACAGCTGCTTCGGAGGCGGAACGAAGTGCATCGGCAATGCCGCGCTGGCGGCGGTGGGTGACCACCCGAAGCCAGGAGTAGGTGCCTTGCAATTGCCGGAGAAGGTCGGCGGTTCCGTCACGGGAGCCGTCGTTCACCACCACCACTTCAAAGGTGAACTGGGCCGGCCCCAATGCCTCGGAGGCCAGCCGCACAAATTCGGCGAGGTTGTCGGCCTCGTCCTTGGCGGGGACGAGGACACTGACATCCACAGGGCTGCTCATACCCGCTTCCGCATCCGGGCCGGCAGGATTCCGAGCTGGTCCCGGTACTTGGCAACGGTCCGCCGGGCAATTTGAATGCCCTGTTCCTGAAAGAGGTGTACGATTTGCTGATCGGTGAGGGGCTTGGCCGAATCCTCTTCCTGCACCATTTTCTGCAACTTGGCTCGGATCGATCGGGCGCTGGCATCTTCGCCCGAGGCGGTGGAAAGGGCACTGGAAAAGAAGAATTTGAGTGGCAGGACACCCCGAGGGGTCTGGACGTATTTCTCGTTGGTCACCCGGCTCACGGTGGATTCGTGCATGCTGATCACCTCGGCAACCTCCCGGAGGGTGAGCGGCTTCAAATACTCGACGCCTTTCTCGAAGAAGGCACGTTGCCGGTCCACAATGAAGTTCATCACCTTGAGCATTGTCTGACGGCGTTGTTCGATTGCCTGGATCATCCAGTTGGCGCTGTTCAGCTTGTTGGCGATGAACTCGCGGTTTTCCGGGGTCAGCTTTTTCTTGTCTCGGGCAACTTCCTGGTAGGAGCGGCTGAGCCGGAGCCGGGGCACGCCGGTGTCGTTCAGGCTGACATGATAGTGTGCACCGACCTTGTCGACGATCAGGTCGGGGATGATATAGCCGTCGTTCCGGTTGGCGTACTTGAGGCCGGGCTTGGGGTCGAACCGCGACAAGGTGTCCCCGGCCGCCTGGACTTTCCCGGGCTCGACTCCAAAGCGTTTGGCCAACTCGTTCCACCGGTGGGCGATCAAGTCGGGAAAGGCTTCATCGATGAGCCGGTAGGCCAGCGCATCGGCGTCTCCTGCCTCGCGCAGCTGCAGCAACAGGCACTCCCGGAGATCCCGAGCACCCACCCCGGGCGGATCGAGCTTCTGGATTACGGTGAGCATCTGGTCCAGCTCGGGGAGCGTGAAGTAGGGCACGTCGGCAAGATCGCCGCGGGCTTTCCTGGACGGCGCCACAGCATCGCTGGCGGCCTCCGCGGCGGCAGCCTCGGCAACCGCCGCGGCACTGGACGGCATGCCGATCCAGGCAGCGCCAGGAGCGAGAACCTCTGCAACAGCCGGTTGGGAATCCTCCTCGTCGGGGTCGTCTCCGTCAGAGGCAGGGTCGGAGGACGGCGCAGAGTGGCTTTCCAGGGTGACGTTGACGGCGTCCAGAATTTCCTCCAAGGGCGCGATCAAGTAGCCTTCGTCGGTGATGTTGCCGAGGAACTCTTCGCTCAACAGCTGCTGGCGCGGGGTAAGCTCCTGCATGCGGAGCTGCTCCCGGAGATGGTCGATCAGGTCGACTGTTTCGACGCAGACCGGCTCGATGTACTCCTGCTGTTCGTACTGCTGCCGCTGCCCGCCGGCGTCGAAGCCGTTGAGGAGAATTTCCTCCCAATCGATTTCTTCTTCCTTTTCCTGTTTGTCTTTTTCTTTTTCCTTCTCCTTTTCGGCAGATTCCTTTCCGTCGTCCTCGTCCTCGGGTTCCAGCAGCTCGAGGAACGGATTGGTCAGCAGCTCCTGCTTGAGGTGCTGCTGCAAATCCATCATCGGCATGTAGAGCATGTCCATTGCCTGGTAGAGCCGCGGATTGATCCGCAGTTCCTGGCGCATGCCGGTGTGCTGACTGAGGCCAGTTTTCACGTGCCCGTCTCCATCCGGCCGCGCAGGCGGGCAGTCATGGTTGGACCGAGGTACAGCTCGGCGACCTGATCGTTGTAGACCAGTTCACGGACTGACCCGGCGGCGCGAACTTCGCCTTCGTACATGATGTAGGCCCGATCAACAATTTCAAACATGTGCTCCACGCTGTGGTCGGTGATCAACACTCCGATCCCTCGATGCCGGAGCCCAGCCACAATGGTCTGGATGTCGTGCACTGCGATAGGATCCACCCCCGCAAAGGGCTCGTCCAGCAGCATGAATTTAGGCTCAGTGACCAAGGCCCGAGTGATTTCCAGGCGGCGCCGCTCTCCGCCGGAGAGCGAGTAGGCCCGATGACTCCTCAAATGCTTGATCGACAGCTCATCGAGGAGCCGCTCCAGTCGCTCCTGGCGTTCGGCCCTCGAGATCGGGAGGGTTTCCAGGATTGCCATGACATTGTCCTCGACGGTCATCCGCCGAAAGACCGACGGCTCCTGCGCAAGGTACCCGATCCCGGCCCGAGCGCGGCGGTACATCGGGTCTTTGGTGAGGTCCCGTCCGTCCAGCATGATGGTTCCGGTATCGGGCCGGATCAACCCGGTAATCAGGTAAAAAGTGGTGGTCTTGCCGGCGCCGTTGGGACCCAGCAGCCCAACGATTTCTCCCTGGGACACCTCCACCGCAACGTCCTTGACCACCATCCGGCGCTTGAAGGACTTTCTCAGGCCTTGGGCAAGGAGCCGGCTGGGAGTGCCGCCGTTGCCGTGGGTCATTGGGCCCTCGGGCGGATACGGGCACTGTCGGCCTTGGCGGTGGAGTCACGCTTTGCCGCCGTCTGGGGCTGAAGTTGCACGCCATCGACGTTGCCGCTCATTTCCACCCGCTGGACCTTGAGAGAATCGCCCGCCTGCATGATGAGGATGATCTTGTCGGCCCGGTTATAGCTGAGCGACGGCTGTTTCCCGGTGTTGGTGGTGCCCGGGAGACGGTAGAAGGATTTGGCGTGGGAGCGGGCCTCGATCCGCTGCAGCATTGCCCGGGTGCCGCCGCCGACAAGGATGAGAGAGGCGAACGATGCCGTAATCGAGTCCCCGGCCAGCCAGTCCCGCTCGCCCTGGGCAGAATCGGGCCGGAACCCTACCCAGGCGCTCCGGAACGCTCGGAGCTCCCGGAGGGCTTCACCGGGAGTGTCGATGGCCAGGGAGTCTCCCTTCACTTCGTAGCCGTCGGCGAGAGCGCGGGGGCTCTGGGCCTCCCCCCACGCATGGGTCTGCACCACCTTGCGATTCTCCAGTACGATGGCGATCGTCGCCGCAGAGAGCGTCAAGTCGGTGCTTCGGAGAGTGGCGCTATCCCGGCCGGTAATCCGGTTCAGTTCCCGCTTGGTGAGCCCGAGGTCGATACGCTTCCCGCCCAGGGCAAAACTGTCCTGGGCGGCTCGTCGAACCGAGGCATGCCCAATCAATGCCCCGGTGCTTCCCTTCCCGGTGTCGAACTGCAGCGAGTCTGCCCGACCCCGCAGATCGGACCGATCAATCGTGACGCTTCCCCCGGCCCACATCAAATCTTCCCCGCGCATCCGCACCCGATCGGCCACCACGATGTAGGGCTCTTCGGTCCGCCGGGTGGAATCAGCGGCGGCGAGAGTGAGGGTCGGGCGCTGGTCGGCGAAGACCTCCTGCACTTCATTGGTGCCCCGAACCCGTCGTCGATAGGTGGCATTGGGGCCGACCAATTTGGAGGCGTCCCTGAGGTTCAAGTAGATGACGTTTCCGCTGGCCTCCCAGCGTTCATCTTCGCGGAAGTAGGTTCCGAAATCCGAGGTCACCTTGGCGGTTTCGTCCTCGTACCGAAAATTACCGATGAACTGGATCACTTGATCGGTATAGGAAGCAACGCTATCGGTCCAGATCCGAACCTCCTGGCCGCGGCATTTCATGCGAATATTGCCGCCGGTGAAGTAATTGCTGGTGGCCGGCGTGACCTGGGCGGTGACCAGGGCGCGGTCCACGTTGAGAAGGTCCAGCCGGCAGCGGCGATTCTGGGCCGCCAGCGGCACCGCGGCGAGTCCGAGGACACACCCGATCAGGAAACCCGCGGGAAGCTGCTTCATCGGCCGGGCAGCAGCACGCCCCTGCCCCGCTGGTAGCCTTTAGGCTGTTCGATCTTCTGATTCTTGAAATCGACGTCCGAGGTGAAGCCGTTCCCAGTGATATGCTCGGTCGGCGAGTCGTACACGAAGGTGGTGTCGCTGGAGATCTGGTTGGCCATCTTGTTGTAGATCAGGTGTTCGGTCTTCAGCGTGCGGCCGTCGGTACTGACCACGACCACGTTGCCGCGGGCATCCAGCTTGCTCGAATAGGTCTGGTACAACCCCAGGTCGGCGGTCAAGGTACTCTTGAGATTGCCGTTGTCATCAAGAAAACGGGCGGTGAATCGGCGCAGTTCGGTAGTCTGGGATCGCTGATACAGATATGCCGTATCTGCCTCGACGAAACTCCGCAGCACGCCTTCGTTGGTGATCTTTGTGGCCATCTTGAGGAGCACCTGATCGGCGCTGTCGGCTGCCTGAGTCGTTGCCGTCGGGCGCACTCCCGCATCGGTGCAGGCGGCCGCAACCATTCCGGCCCAGCAGACCAATGGAGTCAGCCGTTTCATACCGCCCCCGCCCGCATCAGGTCATGCAGGTGGACCACTCCAACCACCGTTCCGGCGTCGGAGACCACCGGCAGCGCCATGATGCCGTGCCGCTCCATCACGCCCACCGCAGCGGCGGCAAAGTCGTCAGGATCGGCGAGGTGAGGCGTTGGCGTCATCACCGCGTCGACCCGGAGACGGAGAAAGTCCTGGTGCTTTTCCGCCAGGCGAGAGAGATCTCCGGCGGTGAGAACCCCCGACAGCCGTCCTTCGACGCCGATCATGGCCAGGCCGCGGTGGTGGGCGAGCGCCACGACGGCGTCTCGCATCAACGCGGTGGGGGCCAGCAGCGGCGACGCCGGCAGCATCACATCGCTCACCTTGAGGAGGAGCCGGC
The DNA here is from genome assembly GCA_031402135.1 of Gemmatimonadales bacterium. GTDB lineage: Bacteria > Gemmatimonadota > Gemmatimonadetes > Gemmatimonadales > GWC2-71-9 > JABFSM01. Next base: position 9,173 of record JANNSC010000485.1, read on the forward strand.
GGCCCAATCGGCCACCGGGGTGAAGCCGGGCGAAATCTGCAGGAGCGAACCCCTTCTCCTCGAGCAAGGCAACGGCCAGCGCATCACCCAGCGCCAGCGCCACCGTCGTGCTGGCGGTCGGGGCCAAATCGTGCGGGCAGGCCTCCTCGCCGACTCCCGCGTCCAGCACCACCGCTGCCGCCCGGGCAAGGGTGGAGTCGTTGCCACCGGTGAGCGCAATAATCGGTGTCTCCAGTCGCTGTAACACGCTCAGCAAGCCCACCAGCTCATCGGTTTCCCCGCTCTTGCTGAGGACGATGGCCACGTCGGTGGGCCCCACCACCCCGAGATCGCCGTGGAGACTATCCACCGGGTGGAGCCAGGTTGCCGGGGTGCCGGTGGAGGTGAGCGTCGCAGCAATTTTGCGGGCGATCAGGCCCGACTTGCCAACCCCGGTCACGATGACCCGGCCGGTGCTCTGCCTCAGCACAGTGACCGCCTCGGCAAATTCCGGCCCCAGTGCCGCCGCGGTGGCGCGGAGCGCAGCGGCTTCGAGGTCGAGGACTCGGCGCCCGGCGGCAACCAGCTGTTCGGCGCTCACGCTGCGGATTCTCCGACCCCGTGGAGGTAGCGCGCCAGGGCGGCATCCCATTCGCCCCGGGCCCGGAGCAGCCCCTCGATCACCTCGCGCACCGCCCCGTGCCCGCCGGTGGCATTGGTCACCCAGGCGGCAACGGCGCGAGCTTCGGGGCAGCCATTGGCCACCGTGATCGGGAGCCCTGCCCTCCGCAGGATGGGCAGATCGGCCAGATCGTCTCCGACGTAGGCCAGATCCTCCCAGCCGAGCCCCCGGTCGGCCAGAATCTTCTGGACCGCGGGCAGCTTCCGGGCGCTGCTGTCCTGAATGACCGTCGTAATGCGGAGCTCCCGGGCCCGGAGGGCGGTTGCCTCGGAGTGGAGACCACTCACCCACACCACCTCGATCGGTGTCAGCCGCAACAGCACGATACCGAGACCATCGGAAATATCGAACCGCTTGAATTCAACTGGTTCACCTTCAATGGGCGCGATCCAGATCCCGTTGTCGGTGAGTACGCCATCGACATCGAGTCCGAGCAGCTTGACACGACGGGCCTGCTCGGGGGAAATCACGCCGGAGCCTGCGCTGCCCGCCACACCGCCAGCGCCCGAGCCAGCAGAGGCTCCAGCCGATCGAGGGGCCACTGGGTATCGGCATCGCTGCTGGCGCGGGCGGGATCGGGATGGGTTTCCAGAAAGAACCCATCCACTCCGGCCGCGGCGGCGGCCAACAGCAGCGCCGGGATGTGTTCCCGTTGGCCGCCACTGGTTCCTCCCGCACCCATGCCCGGCTGTTGCACGCTATGGGTGGCATCGAAAATCACCGGAGCGCCGGTTGCAGCGCGAAGCCGCGCCACGCTTCGGAAATCGACGACGAGGTCTCCGTAGCCGAAGAAGGTCCCTCGCTCGGTCACCGCCACCTCGGTCGACCCACCTTCCCGAACTTTTTCCAGTGCGCCCCGCATTCCCTCAGGCTGCATCCATTGCCCCTTCTTGACGTTGACCGGCTTGCCGGTCCTGCCGCACGCCACCAGGAGATCGGTCTGCCGGCAGAGGAAAGCCGGCACCTGGAGCAGGTCGGCCACCTCCGCCGCCGGAGCCGCCTGCCCGGCCTCGTGCACGTCGGTGAGAATTGCTAACCCGCTTGCCGCCCGGGCCTTTGCCAGCAACTCGAGCCCACGGGTCAGGCCGGGGCCGCGCGGCGAGGCGAGGCGTGACCGATTGGCCTTGTCGAAGCTCGCCTTGAGGCAGACCCGGAGTCCCAGCCGGGCACCGATTTCCGCCAGCTGCTCCGCCACTCGGGGGAGCAGATCGCCTTCCTCCACCACACAGGGGCCGGCCAGCAAAAAGGGGCCGGGAGCAAAGGTCCAACCGGTCATTGCGACGACGCGATCAGTTCCTGCACCGCGGCGGTAGCCCGCCCGGCCGACGCTTCGGCGTGGCGCCACGCCGCCCCGATGAAGGATGCGAAGAGCGGGTGGGGGCGGGTTGGGCGTGACTTGAGCTCCGGGTGAAATTGGCAACCCAGGTACCAGGGGTGCTCGGGAAGTTCGATGATCTCCACCAGCTGGCCATCGGGAGACTGGCCGGAGAAACGCAGTCCGTGTTCCTCGAGGATGCCCCGATAGGCATTGTTGACCTCCCAGCGGTGTCGGTGCCGCTCACTGACTTCCAGAGTGGCGTAGGCGCGGGCGGCAAGGCTGCCGGAACGGAGTCGGGCCGGGTAGGCGCCGAGGCGCATGGTTCCCCCGAGATCGGCGACTTCCCGCTGGGATGCCAGCAACGAAATGACCGGACTCTCGCACTCGGGCTCAAATTCAGTGCTGCTGGTGCCGCTGAGCTTGGCGACATTTCGGGCGAATTCAATGATGGCAATCTGGAGCCCCAGACAGATGCCGAAGAAGGGCACGGCATTTTCCCGGGCGTAGCGGACCGCCTCCACCATGCCGTCGATGCCCCGGACTCCGAATCCTCCGGGAACCAGAACGCCATGCACGCCCGCCAGCAGCCGGGCTGCGGTGGTCTGGTCGGTGAATTGATCGCTCCCCATCCATTCGATATCCACGCCGACATCATTGGGGATTCCCCCATGGAGGAGCGCCTCCTGTACCGACTTGTAGGCATCGTGCAGGTCGGTGTACTTCCCCACCACCGCGATGCGGACTCGATTGGTGGGCCGAAGAATCCGGTCGGTGATGAGCTTCCACTGGGTGAGGTCGGGCTCCTTGGTGTCGAGGTGGAGCCGATCGCACACCGACCGATCGAAGCCCTGCTCCTGAAAGCGAATGGGGATTTCGTAAATTGACTTGACGTCCGGGCTCTCGATCACACAGCCAAAATCGACATTGCAGAACAGCGCGATCTTCCGCTTGATCTCCGGGGAGAGCGAGTGATCGCTTCGGCACACCAGCATGTCCGGCTGGATCCCGATTTCCATGAGTTCGCGGACCGAGTGCTGCGTCGGCTTGGTCTTGAGTTCTCCCGCCGCGGCGATGTACGGCACCAGGGTCAGGTGAACGAAGATGGCATTCTCCCGGCCAACTTCCTGGCGGAATTGGCGGATTGCCTCGAGAAAGGGGAGCGATTCGATATCGCCCACCGTGCCGCCAATCTCGATGATGACGACGTCGTGCCCCGGAGCCGAACGCCGGATGGCGTGTTTGATCTCGTCGGTAATGTGGGGGATGACCTGCACGGTGGAGCCAAGATATTCGCCTCGGCGTTCCTTGCTGATGACGTTCTGGTAGACCCGCCCGGTGGTGATGTTGTTCTGCTGGGAAAGCGACCGGTCGATGAAGCGCTCGTAGTGGCCCAGGTCGAGGTCGGTTTCTGCGCCGTCGTCGGTGACGTAGACCTCACCGTGCTGAAACGGAGACATGGTGCCGGGATCGACGTTGATGTAGGGGTCGAATTTCAGCATCGTCACCGACAAACCGCGTTCCACCAGGAGGCGCCCAAGCGACGCGGCAGCAATGCCTTTCCCCAGTGAGGAAACCACACCGCCGGTCACGAAAATGAATTTCGGGTTGGACGCCGACGCCGTCATGTAGTCACTCCTTGGGTGTCCTGCCAATGGGCCTCGGCGCGGGCAAGATCCTCGGGCGTATCGATGCCCGGCTGCACTGCCGTGGTCAGGAAAGCAACGCCGAAGCTGATTCCGTTCTGCAAGGCGCGGAGCTGCTCGAGACGTTCAGCCAGCTCCAGCCCGGATTGCGCGAGCGAAACCCAGCGCATCAAGGCGGCCGGCCGGTATGCGTAGACCCCAAGATGCTGCCAGTATCGGACGGCGGGCTGGTCGGCAGTGTCGCGCAGGTGGGGAATCGCGGCGCGGGAGAAGTAGAGGGCCCGCCCGTTGACGTCGCAGACCACCTTGACCCGCGCGGGATCGGTGGCGTCCCGGAGGGTCAGCGGGGCGGCGGCAGTGCCGACATCGTCGCCTCCCCTGACCCGCGCGATGGCACCCGCCACCGCTTCCTGGGGCACGAACGGCTCGTCACCCTGCACATTTACGATGAGGTCGAACTCAGCGAATTCTGCCCGCGCCGCAACTTCAGCAACGCGCTCAGTTCCGGTCTGGTGTCTGCTGGACGTAAGAACGACGCGAAACCCTGCCGCGAGAACCACCTGAGCGATCTCGGGAGTGTCGGTGGCGACCACCAGGGCGTCCACCGCGCCGAGGCTTGCCACCCGCTCCGCCACCCTGATGACAAGGGGTACGCCGCCCAACGGCTGCAGAGGCTTCTGAAGCAGCCGCGTCGAACCCAGGCGAGCCGGGATGACGCCGAGGACAGGCATGTTTCAAAGTAAGAGCGCGGCCGACTCAAGTCAAAAGTCGTGCCGCGCCGTGTTCAACAACCTAAGGAACGTTTTGGCAAGGGCTTAGGTCGGAGGACGCTCTGGAACAACTGGGGTTGGGAGAGCCGCTGGCGCTCCGGCCCTGCTGCGGGCCCTGATTGACTCGGCCCGCTGCTTGATCGAATCGGCCCGCCGGGTGTATCGAGCTGAGCTTTGGTCAAGCCTGGCAGCCTCGACCGAGTCATCGTAGGCCGCCCGCAGGGGCCGAATCCGGACCCGCACTTCGGCCGCAATCGAATCAGCCAACTCCCGCGCTGCCGGGTCTGCCCCGCCCAGCTGCATCTGGGCGATCGCAGCCGGGGGAAGGAGGAGCGGACGGACCAGAGTCCGGTTGTCTGATTCGGTTCGGAGGTCGACACTCACTTTCCCGAAGGCCTGGTAGCCGCTGTCGGAAGCAAGGCAGATGAAGGAGGTGCGTTCGTCGATGGTGCGGGTATCGTTGACCGACACGTTGCAGCTTTCCAGCTTGGCAAAAGTGGCGGAGTCGGTGGTTCGCAACCGGAGGTCAAAACCAGAGAGCACGTTGGGTGCGCTCCGGTGGATGGTGATGGACCGGATGGTGCCGACCCGGGCGCCCTCGAAATTGAAAGGAACGAACGGCCCCAAGGGGACCTCGAGGCCCTTGCTCGACACGATCGAGGTCTTGACCCGCTTGCCCACGGAGATCACCCCAAATCCGACCGCGAAAATGAGCATCATGCCGAAGCCGATCTTCAGCCAATAGCTTCGCATGGGTCCTCCCCTGCTCAAGTGGTTGGTGTTACAACCTGTAACGTAATAGGCAAGCCCCAGGTTTCAAACCCGGATGGGCTATCCCCTGGGGTGGTACTGCTGGTGAATGCCCCGGAGGTATTCCCGGTCGACATGGGTATAGATCTGGGTGGTGGCAAGATCGGCATGCCCGAGCATTTCCTGGACGGCCCGGAGATCGGCGCCACCCTCAAGCAGGTGAGTGGCAAAGGAATGCCGCAGGGTATGAGGGCTGACCCGCTTGGTGATTCCAGCCCGTGCGGTGAGCTTTCGAATGATGCCCCAGGCGCCGACCCGGGAGAGCGGGGTGCCGCGCGCGTTGAGCAGCACCCGGCCGGCTCCCTTGCCTTTGTCCAAGGTGGGGCGGGTCTGATTCAAATAGACCGAAACCGCACCGATCACTTTTCTGCCGATCGGAACCAGCCGCTCCTTCCCGCCTTTGCCGAACACCCGCACCAGTCCATCGGGCAGGAGCAGATCGGAAATTCGGAGAGTGCAAAGCTCGGTAACCCGGAGCCCGGCACCATAGCCCAGCTCCAGCAAGGCACGATCCCTCCAGGCCAGCGGGTGGTCGAGTGAGGGGGCCGCGAGCAGCAACTCCATTTCAGCAGCGGTGAGCACATCGGGCAGCGTCCGCCCCGGTCGGGGGGTTTCCAGGCGGTCACTGGGATCCTCGGCGAGGACCCCCTCCCCGATCAGGAAGGCGAAGTAGGTGTGCAGCGCGGAAACCTGCCGCCTGATGGTGGCCGGCGCCAAACCCAGATCTTTGAGCATGAAGACGAAATCGCGGAGCAGCGCGCGGGTGACTGCCTTGGGCTCGAGAGCGCGCCGACTCTCGGCATAGTGAACGAATCGGTGAAGATCTCGCTGGTAGTTTTCGACGGTGTGGCGGCTGTTGCCGGCTTCGAGGGCAAGATGATCGCGAAAGCCCTCGAGGTGAAATGCCCTGGCGGCGTGGTCGCTCATCGGTCGGGCGGCGCATCCCGCTGAGCCAATCGCGCCGTTTCCAGCGCTTTGGCACTGATCACCGGCAGGCCGTCCACCATGAGGGCGGGTTCTTTGGGGTGGAGCGGATCGAACGGGGTGAGCTCGGCAAGGCGGGCCTTTCGAGCGCTACGCCGACGCCGGAGAATCAACACCACGATGATGAGGAAAACGATGCCGGCTGCCAGCCCGAGCCCCTGATTGAGGCGGCCGAGCACGCTCTGGATCCGGCTCCATTCGGAGCCCACCGTGCTTCCCAGCAAGGTGAGCCCGCCGTACCACAGCCCGCACGCCAGGGCGATAGGCGGCAGGGTGCGACGGGGCGGAAGATTCACGAACCCCGCGAAGGGGGCGACGACTGCGCGAAAGGCCGGGAGCAGCCGGAAGAAGAAGATTCCGGCCATGCCGAACCGCAAGTACTCCCGTTCAAGGGCAGCGAAGGTTCCCGGCGTGATCAGCCGGCGGCCGAAAGCAGTTTCCAGAAACCGGCGCCCGTAATGCCGGACACTCCCGTACACCAGAACGGCACCGCCTACGCCGAAACACCACGCCACCAGAAATATGGTGAGCGGATCGGTGGTGCCTCGATGGGAAAGGAACCCTGCCAGAACGACGAAGACATCGGAGGGAGACGGCGGGAAGAAGTTTTCAATGATGACCGACACGGCGATGACCGCGTAGATCAGGAGGGGCGGCCATTCCGCCACCCGAGCCAGCAGGTCCTCGATCAGCGAGCCTCCACGGTGGCCACCGCCATCACGGCCACCCCCTCGCCCCGGCCAACGAAGCCCATTCCCTCGTCGGTCTTTGCCTTGATTCCCACCTCGTCCGCTGTAATACCCAACTCGCCGGCAATAGCCTGCGCCATGGCACTCTTGTAGACGCCGAGGCGGGGCCGCTCGCAGAGGATGGTGACATCCACTTGCACGGGGAAAAAGCCGAGTCGGTTGATGTGCTCTCGCGCCAGCCGAAGCATGAGGAGTGAGTCGGCGCCCTTCCACTTCGGATCAGTGTCGGGAAACAGCATCCCCATGTCGCCCGCTGCGGAGGCTCCCAGAATCGCGTCGGTGACGGCGTGGGCCACCGCGTCGCCATCGGAATGGGCCTGGAGCCCCTTCTCAAAGGCAATCCGCTGCCCACCGAGAATGAAAGGACGGCCGTCAACCAGCCGGTGACTGTCATAGCCAATGCCGACCCGAATTGTCATACTCAGGCGGCCGCGCCGACCGGCTCGTCGATGATGGAATAGTCCTGGCGGCGACGGCGCACAGCATAGCCCGCGTCCCTGATGCACCGCTCCATTTCACTGATACTGGCGCGATTGGTCGTGCCGGCCGAGGAAACGACGTTTTCCTCCATCATCAGGCTGCCGAAGTCGTTGGCGCCGAAGCGGAGGGCCACCTGCCCCACCTTGAGGCCCATCGTCACCCATGACGACTGCAGGTTCGGCACGTTGCCGAGAATGATCCGGCCCATCGCAAGGGTGCGCAGGTAGGTCACCGCGTCGGTCTTCGGACTGTCGGCCATCTGGGTGCCTTCGGGCTGCAAGGGCCAGCAGATGAAGGCGGTGAAGCCCCCGGTCCGCTGCTGCACTTCCCGAACCCGGAAGAGATGCTCGATCCGGTCGGCGTTGGACTCGCCCAATCCGTACATCATCGTCACCGATGTTTTCATCCCCTGCCGGTGGGCTTCTTCCTGCACGCCGAGCCACTCGTCGGTCTGGGCCTTCTTCTTTGCTACTCGGTGACGGACTTCGTCGACCAGGATTTCGCCGCCGCCGCCGGGGATACTGTCGAGGCCGGCGGCCCGGAGTTCCCGGATGACGTCCGCCACCGGCAACCCGAAGCGCTGGCTGAAGAACACCACTTCGGAGGGGGAGAAGCCGTGGATGTGGATCGGGTGGTTGCGCTTGATGTAGCGCATCAATTCGAGGTACCACTCGAAGGGGATGTAGGGGTTGTGGCCACCCTGCAGGAGAATTTGCACGCCGCCGATTGCCTTGCACTCATCGATCTTTTCGCCGATTTTTTCGAACGGCAGGACGTACCCTTCGGCGTGCTTGGGTCGGCGATAGAAGGCGCAAAACTTACAATCCGCAACACAGACGTTGGTGTAGTTGATGTTGCGGTCGATGATGTAGGTCACCACCTCTTCGGGGTGGTGGCGATAGCGCTCGGCGTCGGCAAGGCGCCCCAGTTCCAACAGCGGGGCGTGGTCATGGAGTTCGAGGTAGTCTCGGAACTCGGAGCTGCTTCGGTCGATTATGTCGGTCATCTCTGGTCACGCCGCCGTGATGAAGCTCAAACTGCCATCGGGCACCAGCCCGTCCTGGGCCAGCCGCCGAAAGAAATCGGTGAGGCCGGCGAGGTGGCGGTAGCTCAGCGCGTAGTCGAGGTCGCCCAGGTAGGCTCGGCACGCCACCTGGGAGATCCCGGTGTTGCGGGCCGCCAGTGCGGCCAGCTCGTCGAGGTGTGCCAGGCCCCACTCCCGGCTGGCCAGGAGCCCGCGGTGGAGCGCCTGGACCGCCAGGTGGTTGGCTTCTCGCCGCGCCGCCCAGACCGCAAAGACAAAGGGGAGCCCGGTCCAGTCCTTCCAGGCGCTGCCGAGGTCCACCACGTAGGGATAGCTCGAGTTTGCCGCCAGCAGGAGTGCCGCGTCTCCGATTACCAGCACCGCCTCATGGGGAAAGCCGCGCAGCGATTCGAGGTCGGTGGACTCGGCGCGCACGGTGGCAAACTTCGGCCGCACCCGCCAGCGATGTTTGCAGAGCAGCTCGAGCAGCAAGACCGAGGTGCGCGATGAGGCGGTGCGGAGGACGGTTGCGCCGTCCAATTCGTGCACGGGGCGGCGGCTGAACAGCATCACGCTGTGCACCGGTCCGTCGCTGGTGATGGCCAGATCGGGGAGGAGGTGGTAGGCCGCCGCGTTCCGGGCGTACTCCACCGCCGACACCACCGACACGTCCAACTCGCCGGCGGCGAGCAGGTCGTTGAGTTCTGCCGCGGTGCCGCTGATCAACTCGGCATCGACCGACACCGCACCCCGATCGATGGCGGCGTAGATCGGGTAGCAATTGATCCAGGAAATCCGGCCGAGTCTCATATGGCTCAGGCAAACGCCAGGGGAGCGTCGAGCGCTTCGAAGCTGTCACGCACCGGCTGATAGAGGCTGTCCCGCTCGACCGGCCGCTTCCCCGATCCCCGAATGAGCCCAACCAGATCTTCGTAATGCATGTGCATCTGAGTCCGGGCGCCGGCTTCGTGGTACACTCGCTCGTAGACCACGGTGCCCTCGAGGTCATCGCAGCCGAAGTCGAGCACCACCTGGGACATGAACGGGGTGACCATCGGCCAGTGAGTCTTCACGTGGTCGATGTTATCGAAGTAGAGCCGTCCGATGGCAATGTTCTTGAGGTCCTCGTAGCCGGTGGTGGCCGAGCCCACCCGCCCCAGTTCCTCTCCCAATTCGTTGTTCTCGGTATGGTAGGCGAGGGGGATGTAGGTCAGGAAGCCGCCGGTTTCCTCCTGCAGACTCCGGAGCATTCCCAAGTGCTCGATTCGGTCCTCAGCGGTTTCGATATGGCCGTAGAGCATGGTGCAGTTGGTCGGGATGCCGAGCTGGTGGGCGGTGCGGTGCACCCGGATCCATTCTTCTCCGGTGAGTTTCCGCTCGGCGATGGTGGCCCGCACGGCGGTGCTGAAGACCTCGGCGCCGCCCCCGGGCATGGTGGAGAGGCCCGCCTCCTTGAGCGCGATGAGCACTTCCTTCTCACTCAGCTTTTCGATCCGGGCCAGATGGGCGATCTCGACCGCGGTGAGCGCCTTGATGTGGACGGTTGGGTGGCGCTCCTTGAGGCCCCCGATCATGTCGGTGTAGTAGCTCAGCCGGAGCTTCGGGTGCAGGCCACCAACGATGTGGAATTCCCGGGTTGGGCTGTTTCGGGCCTGCTCGGCCTCGTGATACACCTCTTCGAGCGTGCGGGTGTAGGCGCCCTCTTCCTTGGGCATCCGGGCGAAGGAGCAGAAGGTGCAGGTATTTCGGAGAACGCAGACGTTGGTCGGATTGATGTGCTGATTGGCGGAGAAGAAGACCCGGTCGCCGTTTTTGCGCTGGTTGGCGAACGCGGCCAGC
>JANNSC010000486.1:0-5362 GCA_031402135.1 Gemmatimonadales bacterium
CTCGAGCTTCGAGTAGATGAACGGCTTGAACAGCTCGAGCGCCATCTTCTTCGGCAACCCGCACTGGTGGAGCTTCAACTCCGGTCCGACCACGATGACCGAACGGCCCGAGTAGTCCACCCGCTTGCCCAACAGGTTCTGGCGGAAGCGGCCCTGCTTGCCCTTCAGCATGTCGGAAAGCGACTTGAGCGGACGCTTGCCGCGGCCACGTATAGCCTTGGAGCGACGGCCGTTGTCGAACAACGCGTCCACCGCCTCCTGGAGCATCCGCTTTTCGTTGCGGAGAATGACCTCCGGGGCGCGGTGCTGAATCAGCTTCTGCAGCCGGTTGTTGCGGTTGATTACCCGGCGGTAGAGGTCGTTGAGGTCGCTGGTGGCAAAGCGGCCGCCATCGAGCGGAACCAGGGGCCGAAGATCGGGCGGCAGCACCGGCACCACATCCATGATCATCCACGCCGGCTGGTTGGCCAGGTCCTGGCTTTCCCCCGAGAACAGAAAGGCGTCCACGATCTTGAGCCGCTTGAGCATCTGCTTCTTGCGATGCTGGCTGGTTTCGGTTGCCACCGAGCTACGCAGCTCGTCGGCCAGCTTCTTCACGTCGATCCGCTCCAGCAATGCCCGCACCGCCGGCGCGCCAATGTCGGCGCGAAAGCCGGTGTCGCCTTCTTCCCGCGCCTTCTGCTTGAGTGCCAGGAATTCTTCTTCTTCGAGCAATTGCTGGAATTCGACTTCCTGCTTGCCCGGATCGATGACGACGTAACTGGAGTAATAGATTACCCGCTCCAGAGCCCGCAGCGTCATGTTCAGCAGATTACCCATCGGACTGGGCAGGGTCTTGAAGAACCAGATGTGCGCCACCGGCACGCTGAGCTCGATGTGGCCCATGCGCTCCCGTCGGACCTTCGAGAGGGTCACCTCCACCCCGCAACGGTCGCAGATCACCCCCCGGTAACGGATCCGCTTGTACTTGCCGCAGTGGCACTCCCAGTCCTTGACCGGGCCGAAGATTCGCTCGCAGAAGAGGCCGTCCCGTTCCGGCTTGAAGGACCGGTAGTTGATGGTCTCCGGCTTGGTGACTTCACCCCATGACCACCACGAGCGCATGCCCTGCAGCTCCAACCGCTCTCGCTCCTTCGGGTCCCGGGGTCCCCGGATTTCCTCGGGGGCCGCGATCCGGATTGCGATGTAGTCAAAGCTCGAATTCTTGGGCTCCCGCCCGCTGCGAAAATCAATCATTTATTCCTCGCCTTCAGCTGTGGTCCCCAGCGTCACCTTGAGCCCCAGCGCCTGAAGTTCCTTGACCAGGACGTTGAAGGATTCCGGAATCCCCGGATCGGGGAGGTTCTGGCCCTTCACGATGGCTTCGTACACCTTGCTCCGGCCGTTGACATCGTCCGACTTGACCGTGAGCATTTCCTGCAGCAAGTGGGCGGCGCCATACGCCTCCAGCGCCCACACTTCCATTTCGCCAAACCGCTGGCCGCCGAACTGCGCCTTGCCGGCGAGTGGCTGCTGGGTGACCAGGGAGTACGGACCGATCGAGCGGGCGTGGATCTTGTCGTCCACCAGGTGGGACAGCTTGAGCATGTAAATTGCCCCCACGGTCACATCGCTCTCAAACGCCATTCCGGTGCGGCCATCGCGCAGCCGCACCTTACCCGCCGGCGTGAGTCCGGCGGCGCGGATCAGCTCGTCCGCGGCAGCACTCACCTCCTCGACCCCCATTTTGCCACGGAGCAGCGCCGCCAGCGCCGGCCGGCCGATATCCTCGAGCACCGCGATCGGATCCTGCGCCGCCAGTTTTTCCAACTCCTTCAGCGCCGCTTCCCGGCCTTTCCCGACCACACCCTCGGCCTGGTGAATCGTCACCTCGTGGCCCCGCTGCGCCGCCTGCCGGCTGGCAAGCTCCTTGGCCGCTGCCACCAGGTACGCCTTGACCTCCTCGTAGAACGCCTTGGTTTTTGCGCCCCCCTTGGCGAGCAGCTCGATTCCCGAGGCATCGAGAGTGGCTCCCGCAGCGCCGCTCCGCTTGAGATCGGCCACCATGGTGTCGATGAGCGCGGTGCTGGGCGACGGAGCGGGGTGAGCCAGTCGAAGCCCCGCACCAGCCCAACTGAGGCCGGCGATCCGCATCAGCACACCGATCTCGGATTCGTCCGCGCCGCGGAACACCGGCGTCTTGGCCTTGAAGCCGAGGATCTGGGCACACCAGCCGAGGTGGGTTTCCAGAATCTGGCCGACATTCATCCGGCTCGGCACGCCGAGCGGGTTGAGCACGATGTCCACCGGCGATCCATCGGGGAGGAACGGCATGTCCTCCTCCGGAACGATGCGGGCCACGATACCCTTGTTGCCGTGGCGGCCGGCCATCTTGTCGCCCACCGAAATCTTGCGCTTCTCGCCGAGGTACACTTTGACCAGCTGAATCACGCCGGGAGGCAACTCGTCGGGCTGGAGAATCTTGTCGATCTGGTCCTCCGCCTTTTCCTCCACTCGAGCCCGTTCCCGGGCCGCCGCGTCGATGGTGGCGCGGATCCGGTCGTTGGCCCCGCGATCCTGCACCCGCAAGGTCTTGAGATCCACCTCAGTGAGGTCGATTTCCTGCAACCGATTGGCCGAGAGCGTCGTGGCCGCCGGGAGGAACTCCTCCACGGTGCCGGCCTTGAGCATCAACGCCACGGTCTGCCCGGCAAGCAATGCAATGAGCTCGTTGAGCATCACTTCGTTGATCCGGTTCTTCTCTTCGTGTTCGACCCGGCGTACCTCACCGATGCGCTCGCCCCGGTCCTTCTCGACCACCTGATCCTCGATCCGGCTGAAGATCTTGACGTCGATCACGGTGCCCTTCATGCCAGGCGGCACCTTGAGCGAGCTGTCCTTCACGTCCTTGGCCTTCTCACCAAAGATTGCGGTCAGCAGCTTCTCTTCGGGTGAGAGCTCAGTCTCTCCCTTCGGCGTGATCTTCCCGACCAGGATGTCGCCCGGCTTGACGTGGGCTCCGATCCGGATGATGCCGCGCTCGTCGAGATCCACCAACGCCTCGTCCGAAACGTTGGGGATTTCCCGGGTGATTTCTTCCTGCCCGCGCTTGGTGTCGCGCACGTGCAGTTCCAGCTCCTGAATGTGGATCGATGAATAGACATCGTCCTTGACCAGCCGCTCGGAAAGGACAATGGCGTCTTCGAAGTTGTGTCCGTACCACGGCATGAACGCCACGATGACGTTGCTGCCCAGGGCGAGCTCCCCCGCCTCGGTGGCGGCGCCGTCGGCAATGATCTGCCTGTCGGCCACCCGATCCCCCTCCTGAATCAGGGGCCGCTGGTTGATGGCGGTATCCTGATTGGTGCGCCAGTACTTCTTGACTCGGTAGCGGTCCACCTGGGCCAGCCGGGTGAGCGGCTGATCCCCGATGGGCGACTGCCCTTCCCCGCTGTCGATGATGATTTCGTCGGCGGTGACCCGGGTGATGACCCCGCCCCGTCGGGCGGCAATCACCGCTCCGGAATCTCGCGCCACCTTCTCCTCCAGCCCGGTGCCCACCAGCGGGGCCTGCGGAAAGAGCAGCGGTACCGACTGCCGCTGCATGTTGGAACCCATCAACGCGCGGTTGGCGTCGTCGTGCTCCAGGAAGGGAATCAGCGCCGCGGCAATCGACACCAGCTGCTCCGGACTCACATCCATGAAGTCGATGCGGTTGGGCGGCAGCAGGGGGTAGTCGTCTCCCTTGCGGGTCAGCACCAGGCTGTCGGTGAACTTGCCATGCGCGTCGAGCGGGGCGTTGGCCTGCGCGACGGTGTAGCCTTCTTCCTCGCTGGCCGAAAGCCAGCGGATATCGTCGGTTACCCGTCCGTCCTTCACCATTCGGTAGGGCGTCTCGATGAAGCCGAGATCGTTGATCCGCGCGAAGGTGGAGAGGCTGGTGATCAGTCCGATGTTCGGACCTTCCGGCGTTTCGATCGGGCACATCCGGCCGTACTGCGAGTAGTGCACGTCCCGGACTTCGAAGCCGGCGCGCTCCCGGGTCAAGCCCCCCGGTCCCAGCGCCGAGAGCCGGCGCTTGTTGGTCAGCTCGGCCAGCGGGTTGGTCTGGTCCATGAACTGGGAAAGTTGCGACGAGCCGAAGAACGCCTGGATCACCGCCGACACCGTCCGCGCGTTGACCAGGTCGTCGAGCGAAATCTTTTCCGGATCGGAATTGATGCTCATCCGCTCCTTGACCAGCCGCGCCATCCGGGAGAGGCCGACGGAGAACTGGTTGGCAATGAGCTCACCCACCGACCGGATCCGGCGGTTGCCGAGATGGTCGATGTCGTCGGTATGACCCCGGCCGTCGTTGAGGTCGATCAGGTACCGAATGATTGCAATGAAGTCCTCTTCGGTGAGGACGGTGTGGTTCGGGTCGGTGCGGAGCCCCAGCCGCTGATTGATTTTGTAGCGCCCCACCCGGCCGAGGTCGTACCGTTTGGGATTGAAAAACAGCCGCTGCAGCTGCTGCCGGGCGGTTTCGATGTTGGGCGCGTCGCCAGGGCGCAGCAGGCCGTAAATCTGGTGCAGCGCGTCGGACTCGCTCTTGGTCGGGTCCTTGGCGAGGGTGTTCTTGACCAGCTGGGATTCGGCCCGCCCCGGCGGCAGCAGCACGTCCACCTTCATGACGCCGCCGGCAAGGAGCTTCTGGCGCAGCGAATCGGTCACCTCGACGCCGGCATCAGCCAGAACTTCACCGGTGTCCGGCTCGGCCACGGCAAAGGCGAGGATCCAGGCATGCCGATCGCGGGTGGTGGTGGGCTGCTCGTCGTCCCGGAGGTCGATGGTGGTGTACCCCGCGAAGGCCAGCACCGACTTGACCCCGACATGCCGCATGGCGTTGATGCGCTCCTGGGTGAGCTCGTCACCCACGGCGCCGAGCGGCGCGCCGGCGGCATCTTCCGGGTTGGGCACGTCTGCGGCGAGGAGTGCGCCGATGACCTCGCGGCGCTCCTGCCGGCCCTCGAGTTTGCCGGTGATGTTCAGCTGCTTGGTGGCAAAAAAGAGCCGCAGAATGTCGGCGTTGGCGCTATAGCCGAAGGCCCGGAGCAGCGCGGTGGCCGGAAACTTCTTCTTCTTGTCGATGTGGACGTAGATCACGTCGTGGATGTCGATGGTGAACTCGACCCACGACCCCCGGAAGGGAATGATTCGCGCCGAGAAGAGCCGCTGCCCGTTGGGGTGAGTTTCTTCCTCGAAGACCACGCCGGGCGAGCGGTGCAGCTGGCTCACCACCACCCGCTCGGCGCCGTTGATCACGAAGGTGCCCAGCGGCGTCATGATGGGCAGCTCGCCGAGGTAGACCTCGCGCTCGATCTGGTTCTTGAGCCGGCGCTGA
>JANNSC010000487.1:0-4475 GCA_031402135.1 Gemmatimonadales bacterium
CCAGGCCCAGGAGCTTCCACCCCGCCACGGCGGTGAGCAACGCCGAAATCACGGCTCCGGGCCCCAGGACTACCGCCGCGATCCGGGCATGGGTCCGAATCTGCCCGAGGTCCACCGACACGGCATCGGTGAACAGCACCAGCACCAGACTCAAGGTGGCGATGACAGCCAGGGACTGGGACCCGAGGCCGAAATCGAGGAGCCCAAGCCCATGGGGGCCGAGCAGGGTGCCCACCCCCAGGAACACCGCAACGGCCGGAATCCCCAGTCGCTCGATCAGCCCGGAGGCCAAACTCGCGATCAGGATGACCAGTCCGACCAGCGCCACCAAAGCGGTGAAGGCTGCCGGATTGAAGGCACTCATGCTAGACTCCTACTGCCATTTTGACACCCTTGGAACGGGATTTCCTCGCGGTTTTCGATCTCCGCCAAGCCGATGCCCATCCCGAGGGTGACCAGCCATCGATTGACCGTCCGGGGGCCGCTGGGCGGCTGGCAGGGAAAGATCGTTGCTTCGGTGGGAGATGGGAACGACCTCGCCGATGCCTGGATGGCCGCAGGTGCGGTGCCGGGCTTCAAGCTCCGGCAGTCCTGCCCCGAAGGCTTCGAGGCGCAGCGGAAGATGCAGAGAATCGGATGGGGTCTCCGATGGCGTTGTTGGAGCGGCTGGTTGGCTGATCGCCGGGTACCGAACAAAAGCCTCCACAGATTTCACAGATGAACTGCATCCACAGATTACACAGATTGCACAGATTTTTTGAGTGAACAACCGGCGAATCGGTGAAATCTGCGAAATCTGTGGACGGTTGTTGACACGAACCAAGACAAGAGGCTGGAATGACCGACCAACTCAAGCGCACCCCGCTGGCCGAAGCCCACCGCGCCCTCGGCGCCAAGATGGTGCCGTTTGCCGGCTGGGAAATGCCGGTGCAATACCCCACCGGCATCATGGCCGAGCATCAGGCGGTGCGTAGCGGTACCGGAATATTCGATGTGAGCCACATGGGAGAATTCGAGGTGACCGGCCCGGACCGGAACGCGTTCGTGAACCGGGTGACCTGCAACGACGTTTCGGCACTGGATGCCGGAGGGGTGCAGTACTCCGGGATCCTGACCCGGGAAGGCACCTTCGTCGACGACTGCACGGTGTATCGCTTCGACGATCGGTTGATGCTGGTGGTCAACGCGTCGAACCGGGCCAAGGCGTGGGAATGCATCGTGGACCAGAAGCAGGCGGGCGGCGCCAACATCCGGCTCCGGGACGTGTCGGATGACACCGGGCTCCTGGCAGTACAGGGCCCCAAGGCCGAGGAACTGCTGCAGCCGCTGGCCAGCTTCAAGCTGTTCAGCATCGGATACTACAAGTGCGCCATGGGGCGGCTGGCCGGCCTCGATTGCTTCATATCCCGCACCGGATACACCGGGGAGGATGGCTTCGAGATCTACTGCCGCTGGCGGGACACGGTGGCGCTGTGGGAGGCGATTACCAACGCCGGTGCGGTGCCGATCGGGTTAGGGGCTCGGGACACCCTGCGGCTGGAAATGGGCTACGCCCTCTACGGCCAGGAAATTGATGAGACGATCACCCCGCTGGAGGCCGGGCTCTCGTGGATCGTCAAGCTCGACAAAGGTTCGCCGTTCACCGGGCGGGACGCGCTCCGGGCTCAGAAGGAACGGGGTGTCACCCGGAAGACCGTCGGTTTCCGACTGCAGGGGCGGGGCATTGCCCGGCACGAGTATCCGGTGTGGCACGACGGAAAATTGGTCGACATCGTTCGGAGTGGGGGCCAGAGTCCCTCACTCGGCTATGCCATCGGCACCACGATGCTTCCGGTTGCCGCAGCCACGATCGGGACCAAGTTCGAGGTGGAATGCCGGGGCGAGAAGATTCCGGCCGAGGTGGTGAAGCGGCCGTTTTATGAGAAGGGAAGTGTCAAGAAATAACCATCCACAGATTTCACAGATTTCACAGATTTTTCAAATTCAAACTTTGTCCTCTGTGTAATCGGTGTAATCTGTGGACTGTTGTTGACCGATAGGGGAGCGAATGGCCGTACGGGTGGCAGTGCTGACGATTTCGGACGCGGGTTATCGCGGGGAGCGGGCTGATGGCTCGGGGGATGCGATTGTCGCCTGGCTGGCAGCGGGCGGCCATCAGCTCGCAGCGCGCACTCTCGTCCCCGACGAGGCCCTCGACATTGTCCGCGCGCTGGTTGAGCTGTGTGATGGCGGGGAGGTGGACGTCGTCCTCAGCACCGGCGGTACCGGGCTCACCCCGCGGGATGTTACCCCGGAGGCGACCCGCGCGGTGCTCGACCTCGAAGCACCGGGAATCTCCGAGGCGCTGCGGGTGAGCGTGCTGTCACGGTTTCCCCGGGCGGCGCTGTCTCGGGGCATCGCCGGGGTCCGGGGGAAGACCTTGATCGTCAATCTTCCCGGTAGCCCCGGTGGAGTGCAGGATGGACTGGCGGTGTTGCAGCTGTGGCTCCGGCATGCCGTCGATCTGGTGCGGGGCGAACACACCACTCATGAGCGAGCGGATACCTGATGGCTGGCCGCTGAATGGCTTCCCAGATACTCCTCACCATGGCGGACCTGGAAACAGCGGTCCCCTTGAACGCCGCCCTCGAGGCGGCGGGTTTTTCCACGGCCATGGTCTCCCCCCTCGATGACGGCCCCGCGGCGTTGCGGCGGGAGCATCCGGACCTGCTGATTCTCACCGGGGCGGTGCACGAGGCCTCGGCGCTGCAGTTACTCCGGCTGGCCCGGGAGCAGGAGGTCTTCACCCTGGGGCTCTTGGAGCCGACCGACTCGGAACGGGGCGAGCGGGTGGCCCGGATCGGGGCGACGGCGCTGTTCACCAAGCCGGTCAAGGTGGACGAAGCGGTGGCCCAGGCTCGCCGCCTGATCGAGCGGCGGCGACTGCAGCAGCACACCGGCATCAGCGGCCAGAGCGCACCGATTCACGAGGTCCTGGTCAAGATTGAACAGATGGCCCCGGTCACCAGCACCGTCCTGGTGCAGGGCGAATCGGGAACCGGCAAGGAGTTGGTGGCCAAGGCGCTGCACGATCTTTCGCCGCGACGGGGCAAGGCGTTCATCGCAGTGAACTGCGCGGCGCTGCCGGAGACGCTGCTGGAGTCGGAATTGTTCGGGCATGAAAAGGGTGCCTTTACCGGGGCGGCAGAGCGCCGCCTGGGGCGCTTCGAGCTGGCCGATTCGGGCACGATTTTTCTCGACGAGATCGGCGAGGTGCCGCTTTCGGTCCAGGTGCGGCTGCTCCGGGTGCTGGAGAGCCGAACCTTTTTCCGAGTGGGCGGGGTGCAGCCGATCAAGGTCGATGTGCGGGTCATCGCGGCCACCAACAAACCGCTCCGGGAGAGCGTCGCCCGAGGGGAATTCCGGGAAGATCTCTTCTACCGGCTCAGCGTCCTCAATATTTATCTGCCTCCGCTCCGGGAGCGTCGCGACGACGTTCCGCTGCTGGTGCGACGCTTCATTCGGGAGTTTGCCACCACGCACGACCGGGCCTTTCGGGGCATCACCACCGAGGCGATGCAGCGGCTGGTAGAGGCGCCTTGGCCGGGGAATGTGCGGCAACTCCGCAATCTGATCGAATCAATGGTGGTGCTGGCCCCCGGCACCGAAATCCGGGCCTCCGATATCCCGGCCGACATCCTGGAGGGTGCCCCCACGCTCCTGCCGGTACTGGCACGTGGCGGGATGGGCCGGAGCGGGCCTCCGGGGAGCCAGGAGCTGGAATTCATGCTCCGGGGGTTGATGGACCTCCGAATGCAGGTCGAGGAGCTGCGGCGGCGCCTGGACGAGCGCCCCGGAAAGGTCCAGGTCATCGAGGTCCCCGAAAGTGCCGTGACCCCGGTCGAGATCGAGCTGCTGGAACCAGTGTCCCCTCCAGATGTCGTTTACCGCCATGGCATGACAATGGCTGATGTAGAGCGGGCAACGATGGTGGCGGCGCTCCGCGAGTGTCAAGGAAATAGACGGCAGGCCGCTGCAAAGCTCGGCATAGGCGAGCGGACTCTGTACCGGAAGATCAAAGAGTTCAACCTCGCTTAACTTGTGGTAGCGTAATCACTTGGACCACAGGGGCGGTTGACAATGACGGCAGCAACCGCAATATTGGGGCGGCCATTTTCAGTTTTTTCAGGGCTGGTCGCGTGAATTTTGTCATTGACCCAGACTCGTGCGTCGCCTGCCTGGCGTGCGTCCGGGTGTGCCCGACCAATGCAATTGCTGTCGCTCCTGACGCCTCCCTGGTCAGGGTGCTGGATGAATCATGCATTCGCTGCGGGCTGTGCGTTCCGGAATGTCCCCATGCCGCGATCACCGTGTCGGGGGAGTTGGGCCGCGCGGTGGCAATTGCGGCCGAAGGAACCGGCGTACTCATCCTCGGCACTGAATCGGCGGCGCACTTCTACCCAGTGAGTCCGGAGCAGGTGGTGAACGCCTGCTAT
>JANNSC010000488.1:0-1585 GCA_031402135.1 Gemmatimonadales bacterium
CCGAACGTGCTGCTGATTCTCTGGGAGAGCTTCACCGCGCGATCGGTCGCAGCGCTGGGCGGAGTGACCGGCGCCACCCCGGAATTCGAACGATTGGCAGCGGCCGGACTCCTGTTCCGGAATTTCTACGCTTCGGGAGACCGCACCGAGAAGGGCGTCGCGGCGCTGCTGGCCGGTGCGCCGACCGTTCCCAATGCGTCTATCGCCATGGTGCCGTCCAAGACCGAATCCCTGCCGATGCTGTCCCGGGATCTCGCCGCAGCCGGCTATACCACCGCGTTCTACTACGGCGGCGAGCTCGGATTTGCCAATCTCAAGAGCTTCCTGCTCCACGGCGCCTACGGCCGGATCGTGGGCGACGAGGATTTCCCCGCGTCAACCCGGACTTCCCAATGGGGTGTCCACGATGAGGTCGTCGCCGAGCGGGTCTTTACCGACCTGAGCGACGCCAAAGAGCCGTTTTTCACCACCTGGCTCACCTTGAGCAGCCACGAGCCATTCGAGGTGCCGGGTCCGCTCCGGGTTCCCGGTGCCGACGGCGAGTCGCGCTTTCTGAATTCGCTGGCCTACACCGATTTCGTGTTGGGGAATTTCCTGCGCCGCGCCGAGCGGGAGCCGTGGTGGGACAACACGCTGGTGATCATTGTCGCCGATCATTCCAAGAAGCTGGAGCGAACCGACGCCGCGGTGCCCTATAAATCGGCGGAGGCGTGGTACCACATTCCGATGCTGTGGACCGGCGGCGCGCTGGTCCGGCGGGGGGAAACGATCGATGGGTTGGGAAGTCAAACCGACTTTGCCCCCACGCTGCTGGGCGCGTTAGGGCTGCCGGGAGGGGAGCAGTACCATTTCGGGAGGGATCTCTTCGGCGGGCGCCCCCGGAGGTGGGCCTTTTACGGATTTGACGACGGGTTCGGGTTGGTCACCCGGTCCGGCAGCGTGGTGTGGGAGCATCTTGCCGATCAGATCACCTCGAAGACAGGAGCTGTCTCGGATAGAGATTTCCAGATCGGGCGGGCCTATCTCCAACTGACCTACCAGGATTACCTGAACCGATAGGGCCAGCGAAGCTCCTTGGCTTCGATTTCGGGTCAACAATACGCAAGGCGCGGGGTGTTGGCCATATGGTGGTCCAGCCGCCGTCGAGTCCTCCGCAGCCTAATGAGCATTTCTTGCGAAGAATGCGGGCTAATCTCCGATTTCGACCCTTTCGCCCGGGACCGGGGGGGTCAGAACCGCCGAGGTCGAGAGCTCCCCGCATCGGCGGAGCAGCTGGCGACGGGGATGCTCCGGAATGGGGTTCACAAACGGGCGACAGGGGACTCGGAGCGCGCTTGACCTGGTGGGGATGGCGGGCCCGCCGCAAGGTTAGCGAATTCGGCCGCATCGCCGTATGCTATTACGAATTGGGCGGCTCGTCGCGCAGGTTTGGCGCGGGTCCAATACTAGTGGACTGTAACTAAAGTTGCGTTGACAGGGAAGGTGGGGTACCTTGATGCATGTTCACCTCTCCGTTTGCGCTGGCGCTGTCCCCCACCGAGCGCACCGAGTTGGAAGCCATGGCCCGCTCCCGCGTGGTCGCTGC
>JANNSC010000489.1:0-2550 GCA_031402135.1 Gemmatimonadales bacterium
CCCGGAGCGGCTCGTGGTACTTGAGCAGGGTGGAAAAGTCGTCGGAGCCTTCGAATGCCGTCCACCCGGCAAAGGGAGACTGAAGCGCCGAGATCAGCTCCCGGCGGACGTAGAGGAACCCTGAGCCCCAAGGGGAGAGCAGCCATTTCTGGGCGCCGCACGCCAGGATATCCACCGGGGTGGCCCGGACGTCGAAGGGAAGATGCCCCAGGGCCTGAATGGCGTCGATGACAAAAAACGTGTCGGTGGCTCGGGCGGCGGCGCCGAGCCGGTCGAGATCGGCGAAGTAACCGGTGTGGAACTGCACCTGTGAAAGTGCCAGCACCCGGACCCTGGGGTCGTTCATCCGCTCGAGCATGAGAGCCTCGTCGGGCCAGCCCTCTGGAGTCAGCGCTAGCAGCTCCATCGTGACGCCCCGCTCCCGGAGCTTGGCCCAGGGAAACACATTGGCGGGGAACTCACCGTCACTCACCAGCACCACATCCCCCTTTTCCAGCGGAAGCATGCAGGCGGCGAGGTTGAGTCCAAAGCTGGTGTTGGTGGCCAGGGCAATTTCGGTGGGGTCGGCGTTGATCAATCGGGCGGCATGCTGGCGGGCGCTGGCAAGGACCCCCATGAGGCCATCGTCGGTCAGTCGGGCCGGAGCGGCGCGGTCCTGGGTGTACTGCTGGATGGCCCGCCGGGAGCGTTCCGGAATCGGCCCGATCCCGGCGTGGTTCAGGTAGATGCAGTTGTCCGCCCAGGGGAACTCGGCTTCCCGAAGGGCCTGCACATCGAAAGCAGCGGGGAGCGGGGTCATGCTTGTAATATGCTCTCCATGAAGCCATCTCCCCAGTTCAACCTGGTGCTCGGCGGCGGCGGGTTGAAGGGCCTGACCCACGTCGGGGTGTTTCGGGCGCTGGAAGAACGCGGACTTATCCCCGAGGCGGTGGTCGGCTGCAGCATGGGCTCGCTGATTGCAGCGGCCTGGGCAGTGGGAATGTCCGTGGAAGAGATGGAAAACCGGGCGCTTCAGGTAGGCAGAAAGGACGTCTTCCGGATCGCCCATTTCGATATGGCGATGAAGCGGATGCTCTCACCGGCAATCTACCGCCCGGAGCCGCTGGACGAGCTGATCTACTCGATTGTCGGCGACGTCACCTTTCGGGATCTGCCCCGCCGACTGGTGGTCAACACCGTCGACTTGAACTCGGGGCAGCAAGTGTTATGGGGACTGCCGGGGCTGGATGAGGCGCGAGTGGCCGACGCCGTGTTCGCCTCCTGCGCCCTGCCCGGAATTCTCCCCCCTCGAGCGATCCTCGATCGAGTATGCATCGACGGCGCGGTGCTCGAAAACCTGCCGGTCCGGGCCGCCCTCGCCGTGTCCAGGGCGCCGATCCTGGCGGTGGATGTCGGCGGAACCCGGGTGGAGCGTTCCGGGGTGGAGCGGAAAGGGTTCGTGGCAACCTATAGTCGCGGCCTGGAAATCGTGATGCAGACGCTCGCCGCCGAGCACCTGAGGGACTGGTCCGAACCGCCGGTAATCCTGGTGCGCCCGCGGGTCGAGCGGATTTCGATGTTCGCCTTCAGCCGAACCCCGTTTCTGATCGCCGAAGGGTACCGCTCCCTGAATGAAACGCTCGATCTGCTTCCGCTGGGTTTCGACGAGCTGCCGGCCGGCATCCATCCTCAGCGGGAGATGGAGGTGCGGGTCGATCCGGCCAGGTGCGTCGGGTGCGGAGCCTGTGTGGCGAGAGCGCCGGAAATCTTCTCGATGGGGCCGCGCGGCATCGCGGAGGCAACGGCCGAACGGCAGTGGTGGTCCCCGCTGGGGGACTATCTGCTCACCGCCTGTCCCACCTACGCAATTTCCGCTGAGCAGACCTGGCCTCCTCAGTGAGCGCCCGGAGATCGGCCACTACCCGAGGCCAATTGTAGAACGATTCCACGGCGCTGCGCCCGGCTCGGCCAACGGTCTGAGCCAGGGCCGGGTCCTCCAGAAAATTGGAAACGGCGACGGCAAGGTCGGCGGGGCTTTCGGAATCCACCAGCGCACCAGTAACCCCTTCCTTCACCGCATCGGGCATCCCTCCGCTCCGCCCCGCCACGACCGGCTTGCCGGATGCCTGCGCCTCGAGGAGGGCAATGCCGAACCCCTCGACCTCCCGCTCGGTTTGGCGGGAAACACCGACGTAGACGTCCGCCAAGGCGTAGGCAAGCGGCAGCATCCGGTCCGAAACGTCGGTCAGGAAATGAACCCGGTCCGCGACACCGATGCTTCGGGCCAGTTCCTCCAACACTGGCCGGTAGCTTCCCTGTCCGACCACCGCGTATCGGAGGTCTGGGTGCCGGTCTTGCAGGAGCGCGAGGGCCTGGATGGTCGTGTCGATGCCCTTGTGGGCCACCAAGCGGGCGACGGTCACCAACCAGCGGCCCTGCGGGAGGCTGCAATGCGCCGCCAGCGCAGCCGGATTGAGGCCGGGACGAAAGCTGTCCGGATCGGTGCCGAGGGGAACCACCGGCACTCTTCCGCAATGGGTTCCGAGAGAAAGCTCCTCGAGAACTTCGCAA
>JANNSC010000490.1:0-3221 GCA_031402135.1 Gemmatimonadales bacterium
CCTGGCCGAGGCGGGACGGGATGATGCGGTGCGGGCGGTGTACCTCCACGGCGCCGGCCGGGCGTTCTCCGCCGGCCAGGACCTGGGGGAAGCGGTGGCCCGGGAGGGCAAGGGCACCCTCAACTTTGCCGAACACCTCCGCCGCACCTACAACCCGATCGTCGTCGCCTTGCGCGCTTTGCCTAAGCCGGTGGTCTGCGGGGTCCAAGGCGCCGCCGCCGGGGCCGGCGCCAATATCGCCCTGGCCTGTGACATCGTCATTGCCGCCTCCGACGCCAAGTTCATCCAGGCGTTCATCAACATCGGCCTGGTGCCCGACTCGGGCGGCAGCTTCTTCCTTCCCCGCCTGGTGGGCACCGCCCAGGCCACCGCGCTGATGATGCTGGGCCAGCCGATCACCGCGGAACAGGCCTTCGGGATGGGGCTGATCTACAAGGTGGTGCCGGCGGGAACGATCGAAGAGGGCGCCTACGGGATTGCCCGGCAGCTCGCCGCCCAACCGACTAAAGCGCTGGGGCTGATCAAGACGCTGGTGCGCGACAGTCTCACCAACACGCTGGAGGAACAGCTGGAGCGGGAGGCGGTGGTGCAGCAGGAGGCGTCGAAGACCGATGACTTTGCCGAGGGGGTGCGGGCGTTTCTGGAGAAGCGGAAGGCGTGCTTCTGTGGCAAGTGAACTGACCCTCTCTCGGTACCCCTCGTAATTTTACTCAAGACACTGAGTAAAATACCGGCGCAACCACACCCGATACCATCTCTTTAAGTGGCTGTATTACAACAAGTTATGATAATTACTAATTAATCGCCCCTTAGTAGGAGGTTGACATATCGAAGAATCATGATAATACTAATGCCGGATCTATTAGTAATTAATTGTCGCCAGGGAAACCTCTCGTGAAGATCCCACTCTCGCCGCCTACCCCCGGAGACCTGCTCAGCCAACTGCTCACCACCGACGAGGGGAGAGCACGATTCATCGCCCTGCTTGCCGCCAGCACCGACCCCGCGCCGGGTGGCAAGTACCGCCATTGGGATGTCTTGCGGCATTTGGCGCCGCCGGACGGACTATCCACCGAGCGTTGGTGGCTGGCGATCAAGCTCGCGCGCCGAGCCCTCTATCGAGAGGTGCCGCTCAAGGACACCCGGCAGCGGCCCTTCAAGTACGCGGTGATCGATGCCGCGCTGAGCATGCTGCACCAGATCGACCAGCAGGCGAGTGGGACGATCAAGGGCAGCGACCAGGTGACCGACCCGGAGACCCGCGACACCTACCTGTTCAAGTCCCTGGTTGAGGAAGCCATCACCTCGAGTCAGCTGGAGGGAGCCGCCACCACGCGGGAGGTTGCCAAGGATATGCTCCAGAAGGGCCGAGCACCGGCCAATCGCAGCGAGCAGATGATCCACAACAACTTTCAGGCGATGCAGTTCATCCGGACCGTCCGAGGCCAAGATCTGACGCCCAGCATTGTCTTCGAATTGCACCGGATCCTGACCGATGGAACGCTGCAGGACCCCGGGGCGGCGGGGCGCTTTCGGCAAGACGATGAGCGAATCCATGTGGTTGACGAGGTCGGCCGGGTGCTGCACGCGCCGCCCCAGGCGAAGGAATTGCCCAAGCGGCTTGCCGCCCTCTGCGCCTTTGCCAACGAGAGTGCCGGGACGCCGTTCATGCACCCGGCGATCCGGGCCATCCTCACCCATTTCTGGCTGGCCTACGACCACCCCTTCGTGGATGGCAATGGGAGGACGGCACGGGCGCTCTTCTACTGGAGCATGGCACGGCAGGGATACTGGCTGGGTGAATTCATCTCGATATCGCGAATTATCAAACAGGCCCCGGGGCGGTATACCCGGGCGTTTCTCTACACCGAAACTGATGACAATGACGCGACCTACTTCCTCCTGAATCAGTTGCGGGTGACGGTACGGGCGATCGACGCCCTGCATCAGTACTTGGCGGCGAAGGCAGCGGAGTTGCAGAAGACCCGACGGATGATTCGGAATTCCCGGGTGCTCAACGCGGTGCTCAACCACCGGCAACTGTCCCTGATCAACCACGCCCTGAAGAGTCCAGGGTTCCACTACCTGATCGCATCGCACCAGCGGTCGCACGGGGTGAGCTACCAGACGGCGCGAACCGACCTGCTCGATCTGGCCAAGCTCGCCCTGGTGGAGCAAGGAAAGGCGGGCAAATCGTTCGTGTTCGTGGCGCCAGGGGACCTGAAACAGCGCTTGAGCCAGCTGGGTGGGCGCGCCCAACGCAAACGGAAGCCGTGAGGCATGTCAGGGGGGATGCCGAGGGAGTAATTTACGACCCATGACTACTGAGCTTACCGTCGGGGTCCTGGGGGCCGGGGCCATGGGATCTGGAATAGCGCAGGTGGCGGCCGCCGCCGGCCATCAAGTGCTGTCCACAGATTACACAGAAGAACAGCTGATTAAGGCCAGAGAGAAACTGGCCTCCGTGCTGGCGGGGGTGGTGGCCAAGGGGAAAATGTCTACTGAGGAGAGTGCCGCACTTCAGGGGAGGATCACCTGGGCGACGGGGGCGGCGGGGGAGTATTCGCTGTTCAAGCACTGTGGCCTGGTGATTGAAGCGATCCCTGAGAATTTGGGGTTGAAACAGGATGCGTTCAGGAAGCTGGAAGCGGTAGTGGGAAACACCTGCATCCTCGCCAGCAACACCTCCTCACTCTCGATCACCGCCATTGCCGGCGGCTGCCAACACCCCGAACGGGTGGTCGGCATCCACTTCTTCAACCCGCCGCCGCTGCTGCCGCTGGTGGAGATCACTCCCGGGCTCAATACCTCCCAAAGCACCACCGATACCGCGCGGGCGCTGATCGACCGCTGGGGCAAGACCACCGTCATCGCCGCCGACACCCCGGGTTTCATCGTCAACCGCATCGCTCGGCCGTTCTACGGCGAAGCGGTGCGGATTCTGGAAGAGGGCATCGCCGACATTGCTACCATCGACTGGGCCATGAAGGAGATCGGCGGTTTCCGGATGGGGCCGTTCGAGCTGATGGACCTGATCGGCAACGACGTGAACCAGGCGGTGACGATGTCGGTGTTCGCCGCCATGATGTACGACGCCAAGTACCGCCCCTCGGTGACCCAGCAGCGACTGGTGGAGGCGGGGCTGCTGGGCCGGAAAACCGGCCGGGGCTACTACGACTACCGGGACGGTGCCGCGCCGCCGGCTCCCACTCGGAATCAGG
>JANNSC010000491.1:0-7352 GCA_031402135.1 Gemmatimonadales bacterium
CCGCAAAGAGCCGGCGCAGCTCCTCAATGAGCCCGAAATCCTTGCGCTCGGCGCGCTCGATCGCTTCCTGGGCAATCCAGTTTCTCAAGATGAATTTCGGATTTGCCCGGTTCATGCGCCGCTCCCGGTCCCGATCGTCGCTTCCCTCGGCGCGAAGCCGGGCGGTGTAGCGCCCAGCCCACGCCTCCCACGCCGCACCAGTGCCGATGCTTCGAAGTGACCCCAATCCCCGAAAGAACTTGGTGAAATCGCTGCCATCAATTTGGAGCAGTGCCAGGAGATCGCGGACCAGTGCCCCGTCGTCCGGGGCTTCAGTGACCAGTCCCAGCTTGGCCCTCATCAAGCCGGCATTCTCCGCCCCGAAGGCCTTCCAGTAAGAATCGAGTTCTGCCTGAGCTTCCTCAGGGGTGAGCAAGGAAAAGAGCGCTTCTCCCAGGCGGGCGCAATTCCACATCCCAACCATCGGCTGCTGGTCAAAGGCGTAGCGTCCTTCGGTGTCGGTGTGATTACAGATGAAACCGGCGTCGTATTGGTCGAGGAAACCGTAGGGGCCGTAGTCGAGAGTGATGCCGAGGATCGACATGTTGTCGGTGTTCATCACCCCGTGGGCAAAGCCAGCCGCCATCCAACGGGCCATCAGCCGGGCGGTGCGACGGCAGACCTCTCCAAAGAAGTGCCGGTACCGTTCCGGTGCCGTTCCCAATGCAGGGAAGTGGCGCGCCAGGACGTAATCGGCCAACTCCCGCACCCTATCCTCCTGGCCGCGGGAGGCAAAGAGCTGAAAGGTGCCGAAGCGCACATGACTGGGCGCCATCCGGAGCAGTGTGGCCGCCGTTTCAGGCCGTTCCCGGTAGACCGGCAGGTCGCTGCCAACGATGGCGAGCGCCCGGGTGGTGGGGATGCCGAGGCCATGCAGCGCCTCCGAGGCGAGATACTCGCGTATGGCGGAGCGCAGGACCGAGCGTCCGTCGCCTCGGCGGGAAAACCTGGTCTGGCCGGCTCCTTTGAGCTGCAGATCCCACGAGTCGCCGGCCGGATCGGTCACCTCTCCCAACAGGATGGCACGCCCGTCGCCGAGCTGAGGAACCCAGACCCCGAACTGGTGGCCGGCGTAGATCTGGGCGATCGGTTCGGAGCCGGGGAGTCGGCGGGCGCCACCCAGATACTCGAGGAGGGCGGGGGTCGCGCCTTCCTTTTGATCGAGGTCGATCAGGTCGGCAGCGGCGGGGTTGAAGGCGACGAGATACGGTGCTGGAATCGGGGTCGGATCCACCACCTCGTAAAACGCCGGGTGGAGGCGGGCGTAGCTGTTGGCGAAGGGGAGGCTTCCGAGGGAGTGCACAAAGAGAAAGATATCCCGCCACCCGTTGGGGTTCCCTCCCCCCCCGGCCTCCGAGTACGTTCCCTGACCCCTCCGACCCGCAAGGAGCATTCTTCGATGGTTTTGGCCCGAAAAGTCCTCCTCAGCTTGGCCAAGAACCGCTGGCTTGCCGACCGGGTGATGACCCGCCCCTTTGCGAAGCGGGCCGTCAAGCGATTCATGCCGGGCGAGCAGTTGTCCGATGCACTGGCGGCGTCCCAGGCGCTTTCCGCCGATCGGCTCGGTAGCATTGTCACCCGCCTTGGGGAAAACCTGGCATCGCCCGATGAAGCCGACGCGGTCCGGGATCACTATCTCGACGTACTCAGCGAGATTTCGGCCCGGAAGCTGAATTCGCACATCTCAGTCAAGCCGACCCAGCTGGGACTCGACTTTTCCCTGGACCGTTGCGCCAGCCACATGGAGGTGCTCGCCACCCGGGCGGAAGCGGTTGGTACTATTTTCTGGATAGACATGGAGGATTCGAGCTACGTTGATCGAACCCTCGATCTCTACCGGCGGCTCAAGGCCAAGCATCCCAAGGTTGGGCTGGCGCTGCAGGCGTACCTTCGGCGGACGCCCGAGGATTTGGCCTCGCTGCTGCCGCTTTCGCCGATCATCCGGCTGGTGAAGGGCGCCTACGCCGAACCGGCGCATGTGGCGTTTGCCGAAAAACGGGACACCGACCTGGCGTTCTATGAACTCGGTTGCCAGCTCCTGGCTGCCGCCGCCGAGGGCCAAGCGCTACCGATTTTCGGGACCCACGACCTGTTGCTGGTGGACCGGCTCGTGACCAAGGCGGCATCGCTCGGCGTCCAGGATGGGGACTATGAAATTCACATGCTGTACGGCATCCGGATGAGTGAGCAGCGTGCCCTCGCCGCCCGGGGACGTACCGTGAAAACCCTCATCAGTTATGGAAGTAGTTGGTTTCCCTGGTACATGCGCCGTCTTGCTGAGCGGCCGGCCAACGTCTGGTTCGTTGCCCGGAGCATGTTCTCTCCCTCGTAATACCACAGGTGGAGTCACATGAACACCGATGCGGTCACTCGAAGAAAATTTCTCACCGCCGCAGGTGCCGCCGGTGTCGCATTCATCGCGGCCGATCCGGCGCTGGTGCAGGCGGCACTCAACCACGCCCGGGAGGCAGCGGGGCTGGCGTTGCCACCGCGCTTCGAGAGCCTCACCCCGGACCAGGCGGCCGGGCTCAACGCGGTGGCAATGCGAATCTTTCCATCGGACGGCACTCCCGGCGCGAAGGAGGCCGGCGTCATTCATTTCATCGACAAATCGCTGGCGACGTGGGCCTCGGGGATGAAAGAGGTGTTGTTGCCTGGGCTCAAGGATCTCGATACTCGGGCCGGTGGAGCGTTTGCCGCTCAGACAGCCGCCAAGCAGGATGAACTGCTCAAGGCGGTAGAGCAGACACCGTTCTTCGGCACGATGCGGTTCGCCACGATCGTGGGAATGTTTGCCAACAGTTCGTGGGGCGGCAACGCGGGGCAGGTCGGGTGGAAGCTGCTGGGATTTCAGGCTCATGGCGTCTTCCAGCCACCATTCGGCTACTACGACGCCGAAGTGGCGAAGGGGGGTTGAACGATGCAAGCCCGTCCGATGCGGAAGTACCCCCTCAGCACCGAAGTCGACTTCGTGATCGTCGGCTCCGGCGCGGCCGGTGGCGTCATGGCCAAGGAGCTCTCCACCCGGGGCCACTCGGTGGTTGTGCTGGAGGCGGGGCCTCGGCTCCTCCCCAGTCAGTTCAAGCACGATGAATTCGACTACTGGTTTCAGGGCGGCATCGGCAACCCCCATCCGGTTACGTGGCGGCAGACCGAAGCGGAGGAGGCCCAGGCCGGGCAAGGCAATATTTTCCGGGCGATGCTGGTGGGTGGGAGCAGCGTGCACTTTACCGCCAATTTCTGGCGGCTGCATCCCATCGATTTCCGCGAGCGCAGCATGTTTGGCGCGATTCCCGGTGCCGACCTGGTGGACTGGCCGATTACCTACGAGGAGCTGGAGCCCTACTACACCAAGGTGGATTGGGAAGTGGGCGTGTCAGGGGCGCCCGGTCCCTTCGATCCGCCGCGTTCCCGTCCGTTCCCAATGCCGCCGCTGCCGGTCAAGTCGTCGGGCGTGCTGTTCGAACGTGGAGCGCGAAAGCTGGGAATGCATCCCCACCCGGCGCCGATGGCCATTCTTTCCAAGCCGCACAACGGCCGGAATGCCTGCCAGCACTGCGGCTATTGCATGGCCTTCGGGTGTGAATACGGCGCCAAGAGCTCTTCGCTGGCCAGCGTCATTCCGGTGGCCGAGGCAACCGGACGCTGTGAAGTCCGGCCGGACAGCTATGTGAGTCGAGTGGTGAGTAACCCGCAGGGCCGGGTGACCGGGGTGAGCTATTTCGACAAGCAGAAGCGGGAACAATTCCAGCCGGCCAAGGCGGTGGTGCTCTGCGCCAACGGGGCGGAAACTCCAAAGCTGCTGTTGATGTCGGAGCTGGCCAATTCAAGTGGATATGTCGGCAAGCACCTGATGTTCAACGGCAACACCGGGGTGAGCGGAGTGTTCGAACATCCGCTCAACGAGTACAAGAGCGTGCAGGTCACCAGGATCGTGCACGATTTCTACGACAGCGATCCGAAGCGGGGCTTTTACGGCGGCGGCGGTATGGATGGTCGTTTCCAGAATTTTCCGATTCTCTGGGGGCTGGGCGGCCTGCCGCAGGATGGACCGCAGTGGGGCAGCGAGTACAAGCGGTTGCTGGGCGAGTATTTCAACCGGACCATGATGGTTGCCGGGCACACCACCTCACTCCCGGTGGCCGGCAATTCGGTGACGCTGGATCCCAAGGTCAAGGACAGCTTTGGTCTGCCGGCGCTGCGGATTACCTACAAGGATCACGCCGACGACATCAAAATCATGCAATTCATGGTCGACCGATCGAAGGACATTCTCGATGCCGCCGGCGCGCAGAAGACCTGGGGCAACCCGGTCGGGGTTTCGGGTGGCACCGCGCACCTGCTGGGGACGTGCCGAATGGGAAATGATCCGCAGACCTCGGTGATCAATATCGATCACCGGACCCACGACGTGCCCAACTTGTTCATCTGCGATGGCAGCAGCATGGTGACATCAGGCCGAGGCCAGCCGACCATGACCATCGTGGCCTTGGCGTTTCGGGCCGGGGAGCGGATTTCGGCTTTGGCGAAGGCGGGGGCGATTTAGGGGTTGCTTGGAGCCTGTCGGCCCGGCGACTCGCCGGGTGGTCGGTATTCCCGGCTGCTCAGGCGAGCGCTGACGCCGCTGCGGGAAGCACAGTTGGACTATCTGCATGTCCGGCACAGTGAGGCCGAGTGTCATATCACGCGAGTGGACCGGGGCCCCTCCCGGCGGCGATTCCGGGTCCCCTCCCCGCGGCGTAACGCTCAGCATCAGCGGCGGCGCGCAGCGCCGTCCGCTGCATGCTGTTGTGAGGCCGCCGCAAGACACCTATGTGATGGACATCTGTCATCGGACCTACCGCTTCTTTCCCCCGACACCGGGCACGGCCGCGACTTGCTTTATCCATGCCGCGATCTGGCGATCGTCGAGGTCATCCACGGATTTGAGCTCCACACCCCGCGTAGACTTGCCCATCGCGACCGGCGTCACCGGGGGTACCGGCTTGAGAGCCGCGCCGTTGATGAACATGAGCTTGACGTGGCCAGCGAAGCCGCCGCAACAGAAACACCAGCCGTCGCCGACGCCATAGTACGACATGCCCCATTTCACGGAGCGCTGCAGGCCGGAAAGCGTCTTGGCTGCCAGAGCATCGATGCATTCCGCGATGCCGCGCTGCGGCTGCGGCAGGCTGGCGATGTAGGCGAAGACCGGCTTGTCGCCGACCGCAGCCTTCGCGGGGCTTGCCTTGCCGGTCACCATGGTTTCCGGCAGTGTCGTCGCGGCCTTGCCTTGCGCCGCCGCGCGCTTGGCCCGCTGTTGACTTACGAGCTTGGGAGTCTTGTCAGTCTTGCGGGTGGCCATGGTGGTCTCCTGGATCTTGGAACTGTGTCGGCCTATGTCCGCAAGTTCGACGTCCATATGTGCGCTACACCGAACACCAGTGAGGCCGCGAGCATCCACCACGAGTCTAATACATACGCTGACAGCACCAGCAGGGCGACCGGTGCAGCTGCCATCGGCAAAGGAATTCCGGCCAATGGAGCACTGAAAAGGTCGGGAGAGCTTCCGCAGAGGAAAAGCCGCGCCCATGCTGAGTAGTAGACAATTATGGCGAGCGCCATGCCTGCGACGGTGATCGCCGAATAGTTCTTTCTCAGATGCAGCGAGCAGAAGAAGGGAAGCGCGAGCGTCGCAATCCGGGCCACGTTCTCCACGATTGTGAGCGCGATGGGAACGGTAGTCGACGTGCCCGCAACAGGCTTTGGAAGCAGCATCCACGCCACATTGGGAAGCATCAGCAGCACGGGGATGATCACGCCCGATCTGACCGTGAGTCTCACGCATCCCTCGGTGCATTCAAGGTGAGGTGTCCATACGCAAAGCCGCCTAACGTCAAGTTGTGCTGTGGACGCTTCAATAATGCGGCCGCGCAGCGGCCGCCACCATTAGCGCGACCATCTGCACCAACTTTCGTTATGCCGGCCTCGGTGGCGGGCGCTATGTCATTGCGCTGCGACGTAGGCCGTAGACGACGAGGCCAAGTGCCACGATCAGGGCGATCCCCTGGGAGACCTGAAGCACTTGGGCGAACGCCTCCTGCCATGGCTCCGCACCATAGCCGACCCCGGCCAATGGGGTGAGACGGCTCGTGCCCCACGCGGCAGCAAGCAGTGAGCCGGCAAGGTTGGTGTAGGCTCCCCCGATGGCGAGCCGCATCGTCCACGTTTGCTGCGCGCTCGACAGCGTAAGTCGACTCCACACGGAGGCCACGGCAACCAGTAGCAAGCCGCCCATGATCCCGCTGACATGCGCCGCGAGCGCTTGCCGCGGATTCGTGAACGCCGGGATTGCCAGGCCCGTCACGAGAGCGAGAAGGACCAGCAGAATCCCTGCACGCGAGAGTGCGCGTTCAATTAGGCGATCCGCCATTGGCCTCTCCGAGGTGTGTGGGCCGAATCAGCTCGGCCTAACGCCCCCGCATAAGCTGCAGGGCCGGCCTGATGTGGTGCGCCGTTCAGCGGCACTGTCGCCGGACCCTGCCAGCTTCATGCGGTTGTTAGCTCGCAGCAGCAGGCGCGTAGGCTAATCGGATCACATCCTCGCCAATGCGGTCGCTCGTCATAAGCCGGAGTGGCGGACGAGGTCCGGCAAAGAAGGGAGTGCCGTG
The DNA here is from genome assembly GCA_031402135.1 of Gemmatimonadales bacterium. GTDB lineage: Bacteria > Gemmatimonadota > Gemmatimonadetes > Gemmatimonadales > GWC2-71-9 > JABFSM01. The sequence goes on from JANNSC010000491.1 coordinate 6,690, forward strand.
ACCAAGCACGACGGGGTGGAGGTAGATGCGATACTCATCGATGAGGCCAAGGGTGGTGAGGCTGTGCGCCACATGTGGGCCCGCCACTTCGATTTCCCCATCGTGCTCCAGCTTCAGCTTTCGGATGGCGCCATCGAGGTCACCCGTCACAAGCATGGCGTTCGGGCCGACCGCTTGTAGTGAACGCGAGACGACCCATTTCGGCTGGTTGCGCCACGCCACCGCGAAAGCCTGCTCCTCAGCATCCCATTCGGGGTGCTCGTCGTCCCAGTAACGCATGATCTCATACATGCCGCGACCGTAGATGCTCCCCGCCTGCTGCTGAGCCTCCTCGATGAAGTGCCGAAATAGGGTGGGGCTTGGCGCGAACGCCGTGTGGTCGACGTAGCCGTCCAGGGATTGATTCATTCCGACCACGAGCTTGGCCATTACGTGTTCCTCTAGCCGGCGCCATCGCCGTGCCGTGCTGATAAGCGAACGGGGGGAGCACCCCTTGAGGCGGGCGCTCAACGCTGCGAGCTAACTAGTGGACTGTAACTCGGTTAGCGTTGACACGGATGCGTCGTCGGGGATCGGAATAGGACCACACGAAGGGGTGACACGTTTTGTGGTGCGCGCGAATGTAGTGCATCAGCTTGCGGCGCAGGTCGGCGGTCGAGGTGA
>JANNSC010000492.1:0-6235 GCA_031402135.1 Gemmatimonadales bacterium
CCGCGATGACCGGCTGATATTTTACATGGGTCTGCACCGATACCTGCGGCGGCACGATGGGCGGACCCAGCGAGGCGGGCCGCCACCCCGGATGCCCGAACACCGCGCGGAGTTTGTCCCGCAGCCCCTCTGAGGCGCGCAGGCTCCTCCAGATATCCCGAAAGACATGCAGGTTGGCCCAGAGCGGGTTCCAGCTCGACAGCGGCTTGCTGAGCCCGTACACCGGCTCGGCCCGCTCCGGCTCGAAGGTGCGGAACAGCCGGTCCCAGAGAATGAAGGTGCCGGCGTAGTTCCGGTCCTGGTATTCCGGGTTGACACCGTGGTGCACCCGATGATGCGATGGGGTGTTCAGGACCAGCTCCAGTGGCCCCAGCGTGTTGATGGCGCGAGTGTGGATCCAGAATTGGTACACCAGATTGAGTGCGTGGCACACCACCCACATCAGCACCGGCACGCCGAGCAGCGCGAGCGGGAGGTAAAAAACCCAGCTCATGAAGCCGTGGAGGCTGCTTTGGCGAAGGGCCACCGTCAGGTTGAACTCTTCGCTGGAGTGATGCACCACGTGCCCAGCCCAAAGCAGATGGCTGGTATGGGAACAGCGGTGCATCCAGTAGTAGGCAATATCGTCGAGCAGGAAGACGCCGGCCCAGCTTGCCAACGCGAGCACGTCGAGCCCGCCACCGGCAAAGGGTGAGCGGTCGATCCAGCTTGGCACTGGGAGGAATTGCTGGATCGACAGGTGGGTGGAAACCCAGCCGAAGGCGAGGATGGTGCCCAGCGAAATGAAGATCCCGGCCAGCTGACTCAGGATGCCGCAGGACAAATCGCTGATCGAATCGTTGAGACGGTAGAGCGGCCGGTGCCGCAACCGGGCGATCAGCAGCTCCAGCCCGATCAGCCCAAAGAAGAACGGGATCGAGGCCTGGATGACGTCCATGCGTTGCTATTCACCAGCCGCGAAGAGGTGACACCCGGCCCGCTGGGCCTCAATCAGCCCGAAGAATCCGGAGGGTTGCAGAATGACTCCCGGCACCACGTGCTTGAGCGCCCGGGCCCGCGCGTCCTTGGGGTTCTCCTTGTCGAGGGCCCGTTCCAGGGAAACCATGAATCCAAAGGCAAAGTTGCACGCCAGCACGATGCCACCGCGCCGCATGAAGGGTTCCAGCGCGGCACCCGCCATCATGGGGGGAACGTCCTTCTGTCCCTCGAGGCTGCGAATGGGGTTCTTCTGATAGTGCTTCCCGGTGCTCGGGTCCTTCATCTTGTTGGCCTTGCCGAGCTTCTGGCGAGCCCAGAATTCGTCGTCCATGATCAGCGGGATACCGACGTGGCGGATGACCAGGACGGCGGTGACGTCGTCATTCTTGACCCCATACGTTTCGGACACCTGGTCATGCCAGATGGCGGCCCGAAAAATTTCGCCGCCCTCCTCCACCTTGGGGCTGTCGAAGACACCGCGGAACCGACCGTGCACCCGATCGACCCATGACATGTCGAACTTGTCGCTGACTGGCTTGACCGGGTCCTGAGCCTCAGCACGGGAGGGGCCGACCCCGACACCACCAGCCGCCACCGCTGCACCCGCCGCCAATCGTCCCAGGAAATCCCGCCGATTGCCCGTCATGTCCGCTCCTTGGTGTGCCGGAAATTAAGCCCCTAGCTGGCCAGCATGTACTGGCACCCCGCCTCCTGGGCGCGGGTCACCGCAAAGACCCCGGAGGGCTGCAGGATGATGCCGGGTACCATGCCCGCCACGGCGAACTTTCGCGCCGAGGCATCATCGAGCTTCATCGTCCGCTTCACATGCCCTACGACATCCTGGAAGGCCAGGTTGCACGCCAGCACGGCGGTGGACGCCTGGATGGCCTTCTGGAGCACCTGATTCATCGCGTCGGAGGGGAGGTCCGGGTATATGTTGGTGCCGAGGAAGGGATTTCTTCCGATCGGCTGGGCGGACCGGGGATCCTTGATCCCGGTGATTTCACCGACGCCACGGCGCATCCAGAACCCATCGTTCATGACCATCCAGATCGCGTTGTGGCGGAGCACCACCACGGCGCCCAGCTCCGCCGGCTTGGAGTTGTACACTTCGGCGTAGTCCTTCATCCAGACCAGGGTGCGGAGAAGGGCGAGGCCTTGGCTGATTTCGGGGGAGTCGAAAACGGCGCGGTGCTGCGCCCGGCCGAGCTTCTCGGCCCAGGAAACGTCCCAGGATGAGCTGGTGGCAATCCCCTGGGGGCCTTGCTGAATTGGGGTCGCCGCGCCAGTCGCCCGCACCGCAGGTACCGCTGCCAGCATTGCACCCAGAAACTCCCGTCGATCGGTGCTCATGATTCGCTCCTCCCGCTGGATAGTTGGTGCGCCTTGCGGCCGCCCCGGGCGACCGCCGCCTCGGTGGATTTCGCTGCCAGTACTTCTGCCGCCATCGTGCAGGCGCGGTCGGCCAGCGCCTCGGCGCCTTCCCGCAGTTCGTCGCTGGCAACCACCAGGCGGACGTTGTTTTCCATGTCCTCCGCCGACCAGCCGCGGGAGTGGGCAATGAAGGGGAACTGGGGAAAGAGGAAACCCAATTCGCCGAAAAACGTCAAGAGCCCTCCCACCACTCCCTGCACGTTGTCCTGCCCGCCGGTGACAATGAAGCCGGCCACCTTCCGCTTGATCAGAATCTTGTTCCGAATGGTCACCTGATTCTGCACGCAGTTGAGCCGCTCCGCCATTTTGTAATAGAGCGATCCGGCGGAGCCCCACCGGATTGGGGTGGCCAGCAGGATCACGTCGGCCCAGTGCACGATTGCCTCGTACACCTGGTCCATCTCGTCGGCGGGATCCATCTGGGTGATCGAGCAAGGCCAGGTGCAGGCGTGGGCACTCTTGGAGTAATACCCCTCGCAGTGCCGGAACTTGAGCGCGCTGAGCCGGATCAACCGGGTCTCAGCGTGACCCGCCGTTCCGGCGCGGCGGAGCGCCGCTTCCAGCAGCAGGTCGGACGTCGAGATCCGGGGATTGGCTTCATCCATGGCGGTGGTGGATATTCCGGCCACTCGGATCGGCCCGGGGGCGCGATCCACCTTGCGGGCCAGCGGATGGGCTGGATGGGGGAGCCGGTGCCGCTGAGTGGCCGGCTCCAGGTTGAGCAGGACCCGGCCTCCCTCCACTTTCACTTGGTGGCGGGGAACGCATTCCTCTTCGTAACCCGGCTCCCCGGCTCCACTGCCGCGGTGATATTTCCAGTTATGCCAGGGGCAAACAATGTACTCGCCGTCCAGACGGCCTTCGCCGAGGGGGCCGCCGGCGTGGTTGCATGCCCCGGAGATGGCCCCGAACACGCCATCGATGCAACTCAGGGCGATCCGGGTCCGGCCAATGGCAATCTGCCGAAGTGGGCGCCCGCTCAACTCCGCAACGGAACCAAGGTCGTGCCACGCGGCGTCAGCCATGGGGTGTACCGGATGGGGGGGCGGCCGAAAATCGGTGTCCGATCAACGGAATCTCACGCCACCGGATGCACAACACAATCACGGCACAGAACAGGACCGTCACGGCCATGCCGAAGAGGAGCCCGCCGTCTTCCTGGACCACGATGCCGAGTCGGGTCAGGTGGGCCATGAGCGCCCCCGTCATGACGCCTGCCGCGAGCAAGGCGCCGAGGGCGGAGGCCCGGGGACTGAGCAGCAGGAACACCGCCACCAGTTCCACGATGCCGCTCCCGATCCGTCCCCATGGCTCGGCGCCGAGAGTTTGGAAGATGTAGATCGACTCGGGTGCGCCGGTAAATTTGAAGAACAGGGTCTGGCCCAGGATGACCGCGGCCACAATCTGACAGATCCAGCTCAATATTTTCATAGGGTGCTCCCCTCGAGTGAACCTGCGGACCTCCACCGCCGCCCCAGCACCCACAGCTGCCGCACCGTCGTGACCGGCGCTCCGGCCCGATGGTTCAATGCGCCAATCTCGAATGCGATGCGCCACTGCGCGAACAAGATCCGGTACGCCGCCAGCAGACGGCAGGACGGATCGTAGATGCTGGTCGCCTCGCTGCTGACGCCGTTGAGTTCAATTACCTGAAACCGCCCGGCCTGAAGTGCCTCTTCCGATTCGGCCCGTACATCGTAACGCCCCAGGCAGAACCCCTCGAAGGCCCGGCTGACCCGGTCGACCGCCTCCTCCAGGAATGGAGTTCGGAGCCGGGCACCATCGAGAAAGGTTGCCCCTCGGGAATGGGTCCCCAATTCAACCAACGCCACCACCTCGCCGGCAGGGATGATCTCCCAGAGCCGCTCGGCGTGGCGGCCGAGCAAAAGCGGGGCGTGGCACACCGCACGGGCATCGGCAAGGATCAGCCGCTCCAGGGTGGACTGCCCGTCTCCGGTGACGGTTGGCATGCGCTTGTCGGTGATCGAGAAAAGAGTTCCCCGGAGGTCTCCCGGAGGGCGATACCAGAGCAGCCCAAACTCTCGGCCGGGAATGTACTGCTGCAGGAGCACGTTTCCCCGGGCATGGGTGAGGTAACGCTCGGCCTGCACCAGGCCGGGCACAATGGCCACGCCGGCGCCGCGTTCCCCGATATCCGGCTTGAGCACCACCGGCCAGCCGGCCCCGGCGGCTACGAACCGCTGCACTGCGACAAGACGCTCCGGTACCGGCGTTCCCGCGTGTAGCAACTCGGTGGCCGCCAGCTGTTTCCGGGCGCCGGAGAGTCCCTGGAGAATTTTCCACTTTGATTCCCCGACCAATCCGCCGCCTTCGATTCCGGGATTGGCCGCCGTAAAGAGCAGGAGACTCCGGTGCTTGATGCCGAGCCACAGGATATAGCCCACCACCGGCGGATAAAACAGCCATCGGGGCCAGAATTCCCAGCGGGTCACGCGGCGCCAGCGGCAGAGCAGCAGCCGTCGCCCTCTCCAGGAGAACAGTGGCAGCACCAGCTTCACCAGGAGCAGGAGGGCGAGTCCCGCGACAATCACCAGCGGGAAGGACCACCGCCGGTACGTCGCAAACACCGTGAGCACCGTTTCCCCATAGAGCACTGCCAGCCCGACCAGAAGCGGTGTCCAGAGCGCGCCAGCCAGCAGGAAGTACCCCAGGAAGGGCAAGAAAGGGGTTTGCAGCACCCCAGCGGCAACGTAGGTGGGGAGCCGGGTACCCGGGATGAATCGGGTGGTGAGCACCAGGGCAGGGCCGCGCCGGGCAAACCACGCCGAGGTCCGGGTCAGGTCGCCGTCGGTGAGCAGCCACCGGAGCGGCCGCCGGGTCAGCGCGGGACGGCCGAGGTACCGCCCAGCAGCGTAGAGCAGGAGATCTCCCACCACAATGCCGAAAAGGCACCCGAGCACCCCGGGGACAAATCCAATCGTCCCCCGGCTCACCAGGAGCCCGGTGGCAATGCAGGTGAGGTCCTCGGACACCAGGGTGGCGGCGGCAATCAGCAGCAGCAATACCACGAACCCGATACCGGTGGCCGGGGGGGCGCTCCGCGGATCGAAGGGCTTCTTTGCGGCGGCGATCCGGGCCGGGAGGGCGGTTGCTCGAGTCGTCGCCGTCCCGGCTTCCACCCGCAACACAAATTCACCGGTAGGCTGGGCCAATTCCGCCGGCCGCTGGAACGCCATGAAGTGATTGCCGTCGAGCATCAGCAACTCACTCTGGGGCACTATGCGGTGGTGTTCGGCGGCAATAGTGGCTGGCACCAAGGGGTCGTTGGTTCCCTGGATGATGAGCATCGGTGCCTGGAACCGCTCCATGATTCCCCGGAGCGGGCGCTGATCGGTGTCGTAGAAGTTCCGGGCATACTGGTGCGTGAGCATCCCGTCGTCCAGCTGCCCAAAGTGGGGAATCAAGTTCCGCAGCAGCCAGAGTCCGCCCAGCTGGAGCCCATGGATGGCGTGGTTGAGGTGGTAGTCACCCAGGAGTTCGTACTCCTGGACCCCGATTGCGGACAGGAGGATGACCGAGGCCACCTTGTCCGGGGCCATCCCGGCGAGTTCGAGCGCCACTCCACCTCCCATACTGAAGCCGAGGAGGTGGGCGTGAGAGATGCCGAGCGAATCCATCAACTGGGCCACGTAGCGGGCATGGGCTCGAATCGAGTAGTCGGGAACCCGCAGGCTGGAGCCCCCGAAGCCGGGCAGGTCGGGCGCCACCACCCGGAAGTTTCCCGCCAGCGCTCTGGCGATGCGGGTCACCTCACTGTTGTTGCCGGGACTGCCGTGGAGGAGGAGGATGGTGGGTGGGGCAC
>JANNSC010000493.1:0-4718 GCA_031402135.1 Gemmatimonadales bacterium
TGCACTTCCTCCGTTGGCCGGCGCGCCGTGGCGGTTGGCGCTGTCGCCCCTGGCCGCCATTCTATTGGTGCGGGTCATCCTGCCGGGTTTTCCCCAAGGCAGGGCGGAGTGGGAGCCACTGGCAATGTTGCTGCTGGCTGCAACGTTCTTCCCCGCTGCGCTGACCCGGCGGTGGCCGATCATGGCGGTGAGCGGCGGGCTGGCGGCGCTGTGGAGCGGCGAACCGCAGGCAGTTCTGGCGGGGGGTGTATTAGTGGCCAGTGGGTGGCTGGGCGATCAGGCGCAGTTATTGGTGGCGGAGCAGGGGATTTCCCTTGATTCAAGGTGGGTGGGCATTCCGTTGCTGGTGCCGGCGCTTGCCGCGCTGCCGGCACTGGAATCGGTGCTCCGGGCCGAGGTGCTACTCCCGACGCTCGGTGCCGCGGCAGCTGCGCTGGGGCTCCTGCTCGGGGTTCGGCGCCGGGCCAGCGGTTAGTGCAGATCGTTATATTCCCGAACGAAATCAGAGTGGTCTGATCGGATTTGGATCTTTCAAGGAATGGAGCTCGCCATGGCCTTCACTCTACCCTCGCTGCCCTACGACTACACTGCGCTGGAACCGCACATCGACGAACAGACGATGCACATTCACCACGACAAGCACCATCAGGCCTACATCACGAATCTGAATGCGGCGCTGGAGAGTCAGCCGGCGCTGCAGCCACTGTCAATCGAATCGTTGCTGGGTGAATTGTCCCGGGTGCCGGAGGCAAGCCAGGGGGCGGTTCGAAACAACGGCGGGGGGCACTACAATCACAGCCTGTTCTGGGAGTTGATGACTCCGGGTGGAGCGAAGGAACCGAGTGGCGCGCTGGCCAAGGCCATCGAGAGTGGATTTGGAGGCCTGCCGGCGTTCAAGGAGCAGTTCCAGAAGGCGGGGCTGGGGCGGTTCGGCAGCGGGTGGGTGTGGCTGGTCCAGGACAAAACCGGCAAGGTTTCAATCGAGAGCACCGCCAACCAGGACAATCCTCTGATGGAGGGGAAGCGCGCCATCCTCGGCTGCGACGTCTGGGAACACGCCTACTACCTCAAATACCAGAACCGCCGAGCCGACTATCTGGGCGCGTGGTGGAATGTGCTCAACTGGACCATTGTCGGAAGCCGTTTTACTGCCTAGGCCAGCTGGCTCGACTTTCATCAAGGCATAGACATGCCATTGCCCTCGATCGGATCTTTGGCGCCGGACTTCACCCTCCCGTCGACCTCGGGCCAAATGGTGGCGCTCGCCTCCCTGCGCGGCAGTAATGTCCTCCTGGCATTCTTCCCCCTCGCGTTCACCAGCACCTGCACGGCGGAACTCTGCGAGTTTTCCGGAGACTACTCCAAGTACCAAGAGGCTGACACAGTGGTCCTCCCGATCAGCGTCGATTCGGTACCGACATTGAAGGAGTTCAAGGCGAAGGAACGGATGAAGGTCGAGCTGCTGAGCGACTTCAAGCGGGAGGTTTCTCGGCTCTACGGGACGTTGCTGGAAGACAAATTCTTCAGCAAACGCGCCTATGTACTGGTGGACAAGGCCGGGGTGGTCCGCTGGAGCCATGAGGAGGCGCAGGGGGGAAACAAACGGGAGACCACCGAGTTGCTCGCGGTACTTACCACCCTCCGCGCCACCGCCTGAGCCGCTCGGCGCAGCTGGACACGCCTGACGGTGGGTTGAACCGGGCGTTTGGGTGGGCAGTGCGCGGCGCCGCAAGCGCAGTCCGGGCCGAGGCGGGCGAGGCAACCCCCGAGTGGGATGGCTCCGACCTCGAGCATCTGCTGATTACCGGGCGGGCGTTCGAGCGGGTCGGACCCGGAGCGCTGCCGGATCCGGCCGGATTTCTTCGAGAGGTGGTGTCGGGCCTCTTTGGCGCCGCCGCCGATCTCGACGGCGGACGGTTCGCGCTCTCTCCGTGGCTGGTTACCGGCTGGAAACGGATGACGCTGCGGAGGCTCCGGCTGCATCGAACGCTGCTTGATGTGGAGGTGCGGCCTCGGGTGGAGTGGGCCACGGTGCGGCTGGAGGTGACTTTCGGCCCGCCGGTTCCGCTGCTGCTCTCGGTGCGCAACGGCGGGCGAATCAGCCGAGTGACGGTGGATGAGATCGTGCTGGATTCGGAGCAGGTGGTGTTTACCGCCTCCGGGGAGCACGAGGTAATGTTTTTCTACCAGGGAGATGCGGCATGAGCAATTCGCGACCAGGGCTGTGGGTTGGAATTCTGGGGCTGACCGGCTTGGCGCTGGCCACGGTGGCGGTTCCGATATTTCTGATCCGGCCGTTTGCGCCCCAGACGCCGGGAATGCTGGACATCGCCTTCACCCTCAAGCAGTGGTCGCCGCTGATCACCGCGGTGGCCCTCGGGGGAGTGCTGCTGCTTGGTGTGAGGGCGTGGCGGGGGTCCGCCGGCACGGGGCCCAAAGCGGCGGTGCTGATCACTGTCCTCTTGACCGCCACGATGACCTGGACGGCCCGGCAGAATCACTTCGAGTGGAAATTTGCACCGCTGCCCAATGCCGGCTATGTGCGGGCGCCCCAGGCGGACTTCGTGGCGGGGCAGGACCTCGTCCTCGCCGTCGCTCTCGACGGGGAGGCGGTTGCGTATCCGGTCAACCAGCTGGCGTACCACCATCTGGTTCTGGATTCGATCGGTGGGGTGCCCATCGTCGCCACCTATTGAACATTGTGCCACACCGGTCTGGTGTGGAAGCGGACGGTGGATGGGCAAGTGTTGAATTTCCGGCTGGCCGGAATCAACAACCAGAATTTCATCATGCAGGATCGAGAGACCGGTTCGTGGTGGCAGCAAGTCAGCGGGGAAGCGATCCAGGGGCCGCTTCGGGGCAAGCGGTTGGAGCGGGTGTTCCATGACGAGCTCTCCTTTGCCGAATGGACCCGGGAAACTCCGGAAGGACGGGTTCTGGTCCCGGCGTCGGACACGGCGTGGAAGCGCTTTGCGCGGGGCTGGGAGGACTCCACCAGCAAGTACCCGGTCCGGATTCATGGACCGCTCGACTCGGTGCTCCCGGCCCGGGGGCTGATTGCCGGGGTCGAAATCGGCGGAGCCGCCCGGGCTTATCCAGTGGAACGGGTGCTGGCGCAGGCGCCGCTGCACGACCGGGTGGGCGGCACGCCGATCGTACTGGTGGTGGGCGCCGACGGCATATCACTCCGAGGATTCGAGGCGAGGCTGGACAGCACCGAGCTCGAGTTCGTGCAGCTGACCGATGGGGTGCCGGGCGAGTTTACCGATGTGGGCACCGGGAGTCGGTGGAGCTTTGCCGGCAGGGCAATTTCGGGCCGGCTTTCCGGGCGCAGACTTACCCCGGTGTACCTCCTCAAGGATTACTGGTTTGATTGGAAGACGTACCATCCGATGACCTCGGTGTACCTCCGGGGACCGACTCGATAGGAGAGTGCTGGTGACCGATCGATGAGTGATACACCGGGCACCGGATCGGCCCTCTCCTTGGTGGGGCAAATTGCCCGCATTCTGAACAGCGGGCTGGCGCCGGATGAAACACTGCGGGTGGTGGCGGCCACCATCCAGGGATCGCTGCCGGCAGAGCGGGTTACGGTGTGGCGCCGGGAGGCCAATGTCTCTTCCTTTTCGGGCGTGTCGGCCAGCACCGGTGAGTACGTTGCCACCTCGCTGGACGATCTGCCGGCGTCGGCGGCATCGGTGCAGCGGTATGCACTGGTCCATGCCGGGGCCCGGCTCGGGGTTCTGGAAGCAGATTTTGGTCGGCTGAATCCGAATCCCGACGGGGCGGTGATTCAGATTCTCTGCGATCTGCTGGCACCATTTCTCGACGCGATGACGCTGTCGGAGGATCTGGCGCTCGAAGTGGCCAGCCGTTCCAAGGAAATCGAGGAACAGCGCCGGTTTACCGGTCTGGTGATCGACAGCTTGCCGGTTGGCCTGTATGTGATCGACCGGGAATACCGGATTCAGGTGTGGAACCGGAAACGGGAAACCGGCACCCAGGGGCTCCGCCGGGCCGACGTGGTGGGGCGGCCGGTGTTCGAGGTGTTGACCCGGCAGCCCGCGGCGCAACTGCGGGCGGAATTCGACCGGGTCTTCCGGGCCGGCGAGGTGCAGCAGCTGGATATAGAGGTTCCGGCCGGTTCAGCCACGCGGTACTATCGGATCAGTCGGATTCCGATGCGGCTGGATGGCGACGCGATCAGCCACGTGATCACCATTGGCGAGGACGTTACCGAAGCCCGAGAGGTCCAGGGCCGGATTCTCCAAAGCGACAAGCTGGCCGCGGTGGGACAGTTGGCCGCGGGCGTGATGCATGAAATCAACAATCCGCTGGCGACGATCGGCGCCTGTGTTGCGGCCATCGAAGCTCGGCTGGGCGACTCGGCCGATACCACGGTGCGGGAGTACCTGGAAATCATCGACAAGGAAGTGCTGCGCTGCACCAACATTGTGGATGGGTTGCTCGATTTCAGCCGGCCCAAGGAGGCGGTCCCCAAGGGCCCGACCGAGGTGAACGCCCTGGTGACGCAGACACTCTTTCTGCTCAAACACCATCAGCGGTTCAAGCGGGTCAGCGTGCAACGGCAGCTGGCCGATGGACTGCCTCCGGCACTCGTCAACGAGGATCAGATGATCCAGGTGCTGATGGCCCTGATGCTCAATGGCGTGGATGCGATGGATGGCGGCGGCGTGCTGACGGTCCGCACCGGACCG
>JANNSC010000494.1:0-20518 GCA_031402135.1 Gemmatimonadales bacterium
CGCCGATCAGCCGTACCGGACCCTCGCCGACATGTACTTCTCGCTGCAGAAATACGCGCCGGCCAATCCGTCACCCTAAGACGACACCGGCTGGACTTTTCAGTTCATGCGCAACGTCGTGGTCAACGCCTGCACCGACAAAAGTTGCCTGGAGCAGCCCATGACCCCGCTGGTCGCCGATGCGAAGGCGCCGGGCGGAATCACCGGCGACGGGCCGGTCGTGGTGGTGGACCACACCACCGACAACAACCTGATGCGCTTTCGCTTCACGCTTGCCGGGACCCCAATGCGCGCGGCGGAAGCAGACTTCGAAGCCGGCGGCCGGAAGTTCCGGGCCGGGGCCTTCATCATTGCCAATGCCGACCGGGCCCGCCTCGAGCCGGTGCTCAAGGAGCTGGGCGTCTCCGGGTATGGCATGTCCGCCGCGCCCACGGTCCCGTCGCACGATCTCGACATTCCCCGGATCGGGTATGCCCACAGCTGGCAACGGACCCAGGACGAGGGCTGGGTGCGGGCGGCGCTCGATGTCTACGGAGTGCCGTACAGCTACTTTGCCGATCAGAAGTTCCGGGACGGAAACCTTCGCGCCAAGTACGATGTGATCATTTACCCTCATATCGGCGGCACCGCCCAGTCCCAGGTCAACGGCATCGGACGCACCGGTAACACGCCGCTGCCCTATCGGAAAAGCGCCGCCACCCCCAATCTCGGCGGGATCGACGAAAGCGACGATATTCGCGGCGGCATGGGCGTGGACGGGCTGCAGGAGCTCTACAAGTTCGTGCAGGAGGGCGGCACCCTGATCACCGAAGGGTCCACCGCAACCATTTTCCCGGAGTACAACCTCTCCAACGGTGTCACCGTGGAGAGCCCCTCCGGCCTCTTTGCCCGCGGCACCATCCTGCGCGGGATCATCGCCGACAAGAAGAGCCCGCTGGCCTACGGCTACGAAGGCAACCAGCTCCCGGTCTACTTCAGCCAGAACCCGGTGCTGAATGTTGGCGGTGCTGCTGGTTTTGGCGGTTTTGGTGGCGGGAGCGCGATTGCCGGCGTCGGACAGAACACCACCCCCATGGCCGTTCGACTCAAACTCTCCCCATACACTGAGGGCGGCCAAATGGCGGTGCCCCCATCCAACCCATCCCCGGCGGCGGTGGCGCCCGGCGGCCCGGGAGTCGGGGGCCCTGGCGGGGGCGGTGGCGGCGGCTTCGGCGGATTCGCCGGGCTTGCCGCAGCGGGCGAACGCCCGCGGGTGGTGCTGCAGTTTCCGGCCAATCCCGACGAGATGCTCTTGTCGGGGACGCTGGTGGGGGGGCAGGCACTGGCCAACCGGGCTCAGCTGATCGATGCGTCGATCGGGAGCGGCCACCTCGTCATGTTTTCGATTCGTCCGTTTTGGCGCTGGCAAACCCAGGGCACCTATTTCTTCGGGTTCAACGCCATCCTCAACTGGAATGATCTCGATGCCGGGAAGACCACCGGCGGACCGGCCCCGGTGGGCGGCAACTAGTCGCCCTGCCGCCCGCAAACAGCACGGCCCGCACCATCGGTGCGGGCCGTGCCGTTTGTGGGGCCGCCTCGAGGTGTCCTATCGCCTTGCCACCCTTCCGGTCACTACCCATCCCAGCACCAGCGCCGTCAGGGTCAGCAGCCCCGAGAGCAGGAACGGCGCGCCGGGCAGGTGAAACGGCGCGCTGGCCCCAATGAAGCTCGCAAAGGTAAGCGAGAAGAGTCCTGGCCCGATCAGCCCGGTGAGTCCCTGCAGGCTGCCGGTGGCCCCCTGCAGTTGCCCCTGGGCCGATGGCTCCACCGCGCTGGTCATCAGGCCCATCAGTGACGGAGTGAACAGCCCCGCGCCCGCGCCGGCGAGGATTCCCAGCGCAAAGAGGCCCCCGGTCGGGGCCAGGCCGTAAATCGCGCTGCCCAGCACCCCAAAGCAAAGGCCGGCAAGCATTGTCCGCCGCTCCCCGAACCGGGCCACCGCCCGCTTCACCAGGAAGCCCTGCACCACGATGCCGCAGATCCCCGCCGCCGCCAGCGCGAGCCCCACCGTCCGGCCGGCCCACTGATATCGGTACCCGGTGTAGAGCACAAACACCGCCGGCATCACCTGGTGGGCCACGAAGTAGAGCAGGTAGACCCCCGCCAATCCGAGCAACCCGTGGTGGGAGCGCAGCAGCCGGAGCGAGCCGAGCGGGTTGGCCCGGCGCCACTCCGGCGCCTTCCGGCGTTCCGGCGGGAGCGATTCCGGCAGGATGAAGAAGCCGTAGGTCGCGTTGAGCAGGGTGAGCGCCGCCGCCACCCAGAACGGCAGCCGGGGGTCGAAATCGCCGAGAAAGCCGCCCAGGGCCGGTCCCAGCACGAATCCGAGCCCCCACGCCGCGCCGATCAGTCCATAACCCGCCGCCCGGTCCTTCGGGGGCGTCACGTCCGCGATGTATGCCCCGGCGGTGGTGTAACTCGCGCCGGTGATCCCGGAGAGGACCCGGCCGAGGAAGAGCCAGGCGACGGTGGGCGCCAGCGCCATCAGGATGTAATCGAATCCCAGCCCGAACAGCGCCGTGAGTATCACCGGGCGGCGCCCAAACCGGTCGGACAACACTCCCAGGATCGGGGAGCAGACGAACTGCATGGCGGCGTACATGGTGCCGAAAATCCCGATGATCCCCGCGGCGCGAGCGGTGTCCCCGCCCATGAACTGCTGGATCAGGCGGGGCAGCACCGGAATGATGATGCCGAACGCCAGCACGTCGAGCACGATGGTGACGAAGATGAAGGGGATCGCAGGCGGTCGGGTGCCTTTCATGGGGAGGGTCGCTTCATCCGGGAAAAGGGGAATCCGTTGCACCCGGTCCGGGGCATGTCCCGGCGGGCCACATCGATGGATTCGGCCGAGTCGGGATCGGGGGCGGCATAGGCGCTCATGCAGAAGGCCCAGGCGTAGGGTGGGATCCCTGGGATTGCCAGCCAGTCGATCCGGGTCCACAGCCCCGGCTCAGTCGGATTCCGCCGGTCGTTTTGGGCGACGAGGTACTGCCGCTCGGGATGCCAGCGGACAATGTGATATTTTGCTCCTGCCCCGTGGGCCCAGACCCGCTCCGAAATGACGTAGCGACTTCCGTAGTCATCCTCGAATTTCCCCAGCACCAAAGTCGGAGGGGAACCGACCGGATCGGGGCGGGCGCAGCCCAGCGCCAGGAGAGCCAGCCAGCGTGGAGTGATCATGGCGTCCGGAAAACGAGGGTGTAGGCGGAGCGGTGCCGGTTCCATTATCGCTCCCTTGCGCTAGTCTTGGAAGGAATCGTCCCAAGGGAGCCGCTCGTATGACCCCGGAGGAGTTCCGTAGCAGAGGCCACGCCCTGATCGACTGGATCGCCGATTACCGGCGGGACCTGGCCAACTATCCCGTGATGCCGCGCACCGCTCCCGGCCAAATCCGGGCGGCGCTACCGGTGGAGCCGCCCGACCAGCCCGAGTCATTCGACCAGATCATGCGGGACGTCGAAACGGTGATCGTTCCCGGCCTGTCCCACTGGCAGCACCCTCGATTCTACGGCTATTTCCCGGCCAACAGCTCTTTGGCGAGCGTGCTGGGCGATTTCCTGAGTACCGGGCTCGGGGTGCTCGGGCTCTCCTGGCAATCGAGCCCTGCGCTCACCGAGCTGGAGGAGGTGGCCTGCGATTGGACCCGCCGGATGCTCGGTCTGGGCGACGGCTGGAGCGGCGTCATCCAGGATACCGCTTCAACCAGCACCTTGATTGCCCTGCTCTCCGCCCGAGAGCGGGCCTCGGGCTTTGCCCTCAATCGGGGCGGCCTTCAAGGCGAGCCCCATCCCCTGATTGTCTACGCCTCGGCCCATTCCCACAGTTCGGTGGAAAAGGCCGCGCTGTTGGCCGGGATCGGACGGGACAATATCCGGCTGGTGCCGTGTGATGAGCGCTTCGCCATGCGGCCCGAGGCGCTCGGCGAGTTGCTGGCGCGCGACCTGGCAATCGGCAATGTCCCCTGTGCCATCGTAGCGACGACCGGGACCACCAGCACCACCGCGATCGACCCGATTCGAGGCTTGGCCGAGGTGGCGCGGGCCCATGGCGTCTGGCTGCACGTCGACGCCGCCATGGCGGGGTCGGCAATGATCCTCCCGGAGTATCGCAGGTTGTGGGACGGCATCGAGGGTGCTGACTCGCTCATTGTGAACGCACACAAGTGGCTCGGTGTGGCGTTCGACTGTTCGCTGTATTTCGTCCGGGATCCGGAACACCTGATCCGGGTGATGTCGACCAATCCAAGTTTTCTGCAGACTTCGGCCGATCTTGAGGTCAAAAATTTTCGGAACTGGGGACTGCCGCTCGGCCGGCGGTTCCGGGCGCTCAAGCTCTGGTGCCTGATCCGGGAGCAAGGGGTGAGTGGCCTGCAGGCCCGGCTCCGTCGCGATCTCGAGAATGCCCGCTGGCTCGAATCAGCGGTGCGTACCACTGCCCATTGGCGGATTCTCGCCCCCGTTCCACTCCAAACGCTGTGTGTGCGCCACCAGCCGGACGGACTCTCAGGGGAGGCGCTCGATCGGCACACCCTTGCCTGGGCTGACCGATTGAATCGTTCGGGTGACGCCTACGTCACGCCGGCAATGCTCGATGGTCGTTGGATGGTCCGGATTTCCATCGGAGCGGAGCTGACCGAGCGACAGCATGTCGTGGATCTCTGGGAGCATATGCAACGCAGCGTGACGGCCTCATGACCGGCGGATCCAGGCTACCGGGCGGCGGGTCAGCGCGGTCACCGGTACATGGGTTGGAGTTCGGGTCGTTTGGGGGTGCGACCATCTCCCGACGAACGACCGCGGGCATGCCGCCAGATCCAGGGAAGGAGGTGCCGGCGGGTCCAGGAAAGCTCTGCCATGGCCCGGTCCCGGAAGGTGAGTGGCCCCTCCTCCGGGAGCGCTTCCGCCCAGGCATCGGTTGCCCCGGGGAGCGCTAGCGCATGGGCCAGGGCGTGAGCGATTCGCTCGTGCCCTATGGCATTGGCGTGCAGACGGTCTTCGCTCCACAGCCTCCGATCGGTGGCCATCGGATGCGCCGCAAAGTCCACCAGGGTGGCACCGCTCCGCTGACACGCTTCCCGGAGTGCGTCGTTCAGCGCCCCGATTCGCCGAGCAATGGGCCGGGCCAGCGGCATGACGGGAGTGAGATCGGGGAGAGTGAAGCTGAGCACCGTGGCGCCGCTCTCGATCAGTCTGCGCTGCATCGCTTCGATGTCGCGGGCCACCCCATCGGGATCGAATCGGCGCGCGACGACATCGTTGGTGCCGGAAAAGATCGTGGCGAGATCGGGCCGGTGGGCCAGCGCCGGCGCGAGCTGTTCCCGGCGGATGTCGGCGGTGCGGCGGCCCCGAACGGCGAGGTTGGCATAGAGGATCGAGCCCTGGACAGCGGCAAGGCGCTCGGCCAGCCGGTTGGCCCAGCCGCGATACCCGCCGCGTCCGTCAGGGTCGTCGAGTCCTTCAGTGGGGCTGTCGCCGAGGGCCACATAACGCTGCCACCGGCGATTCAGGGAAGGGACCGGATTCATCGGAGTACCGGCCCGGCGCCCAGCCCTTCCCGTTCCGGCGCTATTTCGGGTTCTTCAGCCAGCGCATCGCGGCGAGTTTCGCCTTGATCGATCCCCCGTAGAGCGCATCGGAAAAGAGCCGGCTCCGATAGCGGCGACTCTTGATTTTCGGGTTCACCTTCCCGAAAGGAATCCGGGCCTGCCAGCCCTTGGTCTTCGACTTCTTCGATTTGACGCGGACGACCCAGCTCAAGAGGACCTCCTGTGCAGATGGGTAGGGGTGAACCAATCAACATAATAACACGCCCTCCCGAGCGCGTTACGGAATTCTCAGGAATCGGCCGGTGGACCGGCCCCGGGGCTTCGAGTCAATGGTCTCCGCGCTCCCAGGCCTCGATCGGGGTGGTTCGCCGGAGGGCCTCAGGGTGCCTTCGAAACCAGCTCATGATCAGGAGGATTTCCTCGATGGTGGCGGCCTCCATCGGACCGATGGGCGCCTCCTGGCGGATCCGCTCGGCGGCCACCACCCCCCGGAAGGCGTCCCGTTCGATCGGCGTGGCGGGCCAGGGATAACACGCCCGGACCACACCTCGGCGGATCAGATAGGCCCGGTCGTCGCCTTTGGCGCCGGGGTCGCGATAGACGAAGGAGAGCAACTCCACCGCGGCCCGAGCCCGGGTGGTGGCGCCGAGCAGCCATTCCAGCGCCTCGAACCGTTCCCGCCACCGCGCCGCCGCGGCAAACTCCCCTCGTTCCGCGGCCGCCATCATGCCGGCAACCACCCGGTCCACCGGCGCAATGGCCGTCCCGTCCAGGAAGGCAATGGCTCCCGCCACCCGATTGGCATAGTCCTGCTCGGTCACCAGCGCGGCGCAGGGCCCGCTGCAGAGCCCGAAATCGTAACGGGGGCACGCCGCCTGCCGCGGGGTATCGAAGAGGTCTCCCTGCTCGGCGAATGCCATCGGCATTCGATCGGTGCAGTCGCGCAGGCCAAACAAATCGTTGAGTACCCGGATCGCTTCGGTGGTTCGTCCCTGGGAAGGCAGCGGGCCGTAGTAGCGGACCGGCCCGCGGATCGGATTGGCGGTGCTGCCCAGTTTCGGCACCGGGCCCTCGCCTACGCCGATGAACACCGCGGTCCGGCGCCGGTTCATCTGCACGTTGTAGGGTGGGCGCCACTTCCTGATTTCCCGGAGCTCGGTAAGATGGGCGGCGAATTCGCTGTGGACGTACTCCCAGGAAATGTCACTTGCCGCATGCAGAATCCGGGCGCCCTTGTCCTCGGGATACCGGGCCTGGAAATACGAGAGCAGCCGAGCCCGTACCGCCTTGGCCTTGCCAACGTAGAGCACCCGGCCGGAGGCGTCCAACATCCGGTACACCCCCGGCCGCTGTTCGGCGACGCCGCGCACCCGTCGGCGAAGGCCGTCCAGATCGGTGCCGGGCAAGGGGAGTACCAAGGCGGGCGCGGTCATGTCTGGCAACGATGGCAGAAGACCGTAATCCGGGCGTCGATGGCGTGAGTGCCGGCGAGGGTGGTGCCGCAGTGCCGGCACGGCTGGCCTTCGCGCTCGTACACCAGCAGCGAAAACTGGAAACCGCCCTTCTGCCCGGTGCCGGTGCGGTAATCCCGGACGGTGGTGCCCTGGGAGCGGATTGCGGCCTCCAGTATCCGGATGATGTGGCGGTGCAGGCGATTCACCGCAGCGGGTGGGACGAGGTGCGCCGGCTTGGAGGGATCGATCCCGGCTGCGAACAGCGCCTCGTTGGCGTAGATGTTTCCCACCCCCACCACGGCGCGCTGATCCATGATCACCTTTTTCACCGCCGCCCGGGAGCCGCCCAGAATGCTCCGCAATCGCCCCGGGGTGAATTCAGCCTCCAGGGGTTCAGGCCCCAGCGCGGCATGGTAGGCGGCCCAGCCCTTGGCATCGAGCCATAACAAGGTGCCCAGCCGGCGCACATCGCGGTACACCAGGGTTCGGCCATCGTCCAGTGCCAGGGTGAGCACCGCATAGCGGCGTTCCTCCGTGGTCACGGGGCGGCCAAACACCTGCAACGACCCGGTCATCCCCGGCTGGACCACCAGCTGTCGGTGGTCGGTGGTGATCACCGCGTGCTTGGCCCGCCGGGTGACCGCAGTAACCCGCGCACCCGTGAGGCCGCCCACCAGGGTGCGGCGGGAGACTCCCCGCAGCACATCGTCGTGGGACAGCGCCGCCCGGACAACCCGGCGCCCGACCAGCGCAGGGCGGATGTCGCGGACAATGGTTTCGACTTCAGGGAGTTCCGGCACCGCTGGATTCTAGTGGGTGGGGGCGCCTCGGGCTCTTCCGGTCTCTCGCCAGCCGATGTCCCGGCGAAACTGCTTTCCTTCGAATTGAATCGCCTCGGCGGCGGCGCGGCTGGCCGATTGCGCGGCCAGGAAGCTCGATCCCATGCCGGTGATGGCAAGGACCCGCCCGCCATTGGTGCGGAGGACGCCGTGTTCATCCTGCTGGGTGCCGGCGTGGAATACCACAATCTCCTCCGGCAGGGAATCGGGGATTTCGATCGGGTCGCCCCGGCGAGGGGTGTCGGGGTATCCCGCCGCGGCAAGCACCGTGGTGACGGCCGCCCCGCTGCTGACCCCGATTGGCGGGAGCGGCTGCCCCGCCGCTGCGGCATGGAGCAGGCTGACCAGACCGGAGGTTACCAGCGGCAGAATCACCTGAGTCTCCGGATCGCCGAAGCGACAATTGAATTCGATGACGTTGGGTGTTCCGGCCCGGTCGACCATCAAGCCGGCATAGAGCACTCCCGAGAACGGCGTACCGCGCCGGGTCATCTCCTCGAGGGTCGGCCGCAGCACTTCCCGTTCGACCCGCGCCAGGAGCGCCGGCGTCGCCACCGACACCGGACTATAGGCGCCCATGCCGCCGGTATTCGGCCCCCGATCGGCATCGAGCAGCCGCTTGTGATCCTGGGCGGGGGGGAGAATCGAAAGGTCGCGTCCGTTGGTCACCGCGAGGATGGAAAGCTCCTCGCCCTCCAGAAATGTCTCGACCACGACGAGCTGGCCGGCCTCGCCGAAAACGCCGTCCCGCAGCATCGAGGTCACCGCTCGCCGGGCCTCCTCGCGGGTGGGACAGACAATTGCCCCCTTTCCGGCGGCAAGACCGCTCGCCTTGACGACCAGCGGCTCCCGATGCCGATCGACGTAGGCGAGCGCCGGACCGAGTTTGTTGAAGGTACGGCTGGAGGCGGTGGGAATCCGGGCCACCTCCATCACCTCCTTGGCAAACGCCTTGGAAGCTTCCAGTCGCGCCGCGGCGGCCGAAGGCCCGAACACCAACCTCCCGTTGCCGCGCAGCCGGTCGGCCAGACCCCGGGCCAAGGGGGCCTCCGGACCGATCACTGTCAAGTCGATGTCATGCGCCTCGACCGCCTGGACCAGGCGCTCGAGGTCTTCGGAGCCGATGGGAAGGTTATGGGCGAGAAGTGCGGTGCCCGGGTTACCAGGGGCACAAAAGAGGTCGGCGGAGGGGAGGTCGCGGCGGAGCGACCAGCAGAGGGCGTGTTCCCGGCCCCCCCCTCCAACGACCAGTAGCTTCACGATTGCCGGGCTTTGTTGAAGGCGTCCCGGGCCTGCTGGGCGGCGTGCTTGGCGGCATCAACCACCTTGCTCACCGTCTCTCGAGCCTCTCCGCTGTAGTGATCGGTGGCCGCCTTGAAGTCGTCCTTCAGGGGTCGCTCCTTCTGCTCGGCACCCCGCCGAGTGTACTCGCCCCGAAGAATTCGCTCGTACTCGCCGCTCTGGATCCATTTCTGAAGTTCCGCGGCGCGCACCGTGTTCATCGGGTGGCTGAGCGCCAAGGTGTTGAGAATCTTGTAGACAATATCCAGGCCTTCGTTCGAGGTGGCGTACTCGTTGGCCTGGGCAATGAACGGATCCAGCGACATCTGACCCGATTCCAGCGCGCCGCGATAGCCGCCGGCCATCTTCATGAAGAGCTGCTGGGAGGCGAGGATATTCTGGCTGCCCAGGAGGCCGGCCCGGTCGGAGGAGAGCTCCGACTTCCGCGACCACTCGAGGATGGCCAGCCGTACCGGGAGCAACACGATGCCGGCCAGGAAGGGCAACGCCCCCAGGCTGACGTTGAGGAAAATTTCCGCGATGGTTCGATAGAGCGAATGGCCGCTTACCACATGCCCCATCTCGTGGGCAATCAGCACTCGGAGTTCCTCTTCATCCAGCAATTCAAACGCGGCGGAGTGCAGTACGATGAAGGGGTCCTCGACGCCGTAGGCGCCGGCGTTGAAGACCGGAGTCTGGGAGACGTACAACTCCGGTACCTTGGGCCAGTCGAAGGTGGTTGCCACCTCGACCAGGAGTGAGTGGGCGCGGGGGAATTGGTCGGTGCCGGCGCGGACGGCGTTCCCCTGGAACAGCAGGCGGATGCCCCGCTCGCCGCCGAGGATTGCGATGATCTTCCGGACCACGTCATCGAAGCCGGGCACCGCGCGCATCGCCTGCAGCGCGGCGCGGTCGGCGGGGTGTTCCCAGGAAACTCCGGCGATCTGGGAAAATGCTTTGCGGGGCCGGTGGCTGGGCAGCGATGTCATCGAGGGCTCAAGGCTGAGGTGTATCCAAATCTACGCAAATCGGGCGTGAATGTTTCATTTTGCTACTTCACCCCTTGTTTGGAGGGACGAGTGCGCCGGACTGCCCGGCACCGGCCCGCTACCCCATCGCCTGTTCCAGGTCCCCGATCAGATCGGCCACCTCCTCGACGCCCACACTCAGCCGAACCAGGCTGTCGGTCAATCCCATCTCATCGCGGATCTCCTTGGGCACCGAGGCGTGGGTCATCGAAGCGGGGTGGCCGATGAGGCTCTCGACCCCACCAAGCGACTCGGCCAGCTGGAAAATCTTGACGCCCTCGACGATCCGCGTGGCCCGCGCCACGTCGCCCACATCGAAAGAGACCATGCCGCCGAAGCCGCTCATCTGGCGTTTGGCGAGGTCATGCTGCGGGTGGGAGGTGAGCCCCGGATAGTACAATCGCTTCACCAGCTTCTGATGGCTGAGCCAGTCGGCCACTTGGCGGCCGTTGAAGTCGTGTTGCCGCATCCGGAGCGGCAGGGTCTTGGTTCCCCGAAGGGCCAGCCAGCAATCCATCGGCCCCGGCACCGCTCCACTGGCGTTCTGGATAAAGCCGAGGCGCTCGGCGATGTCGTCCCGAGCGGTGACCAGAAGGCCGCCCACCATATCGCTGTGACCGTTGAGGTACTTGGTGGTGGAGTGGAGCACAATGTCGGCCCCGAATTCCAGGGGACGCTGGAACACCGGGGTGGCAAAGGTGTTGTCCACCGCAAAGAGGATTCCCCGTGAGGAGGTGAGATCGCCCACCGCGCGCAAGTCGGTCAGGAACATCATCGGATTGGTCGGGGTTTCGCAGTACACCAATCGGGTGGCCGGGGTGACCGCGCGCTCGAAATTCCGGACATCCCGGCTGTCCACGAAGGTCATCTGCAAGCCGTACGGCTCGAACACTCTTCGCATCAGCCGCATGGAACCGCCATACACGCTTTCGCCTGACACCACGTGATCACCGGCCTTGAACAGCTTGAGAATGGCATCGAGCGCCGCCAACCCGGAGCCGAAGGCAAAGCCGTGGGTGCCGCCTTCCAGCGAAGCGACGTTTCGTTCCAGTGCTTCCCGGGTGGGATTCTGGGTTCGCGCATACTCGTAGCCCTTGTGCTTGCCCAACCCTTCCTGCCGATAGGTGGAGGTCTGATAGATCGGCATCATCACGGCACCGGCCAGCGGGTCTGCGGTCTGGCCGGCATGGATGGCGCGGGTCGCCAGGGAGTGCTCGAGGTCGTGGTCCTGGATCCGGGTCATGGGACTCCTGGGGAATGAGCTGACCGCTCGCGGTCAATCGCCAATTGCTGGCGGCTGATCGCCGAAAGCTGAACAATGAAAATAGCCTCTGCATTGAAGATTCGGCTCTTCTCACATACCTTGCGCTTCTGCTGGCGCGAAATGAAGAAAAAGCTTCCCATCGAGCGCCTCGGTGCCGGTCCCTCAGCGAATCAAGGAGCAGGGCTTGGGGCAGATCCAAATGGCGGTCCGGATGCTCGAGAAAAAAGACAGCTACACCCGCGGTCATTCTCAGCGGGTTAGCCGCTACGCCGTCAAAACGGCGGTTTTTCTGGGCTTCACCGGTGAGGTGCTCGAACAGATCCGCCTTGGGGGAGAACTTCACGACATTGGAAAAATCGGGACCCGGGACTCGGTGCTGAACAAGCCGGGGCCGCTGACCCAGTCGGAATTCGAGGAAATGAAGCTGCATGTCACCGAGGGTGAGGATATCCTCGAGGCGCTCCGGCGCGAGCACCCCCTGGTGTTGCTCATCGTGCGCAATCACCACGAACGCATGGACGGCTCCGGTTTTCCCGATGGTCTCAAGGACGAGGCAATCCCCATGGTCGCCCGAGTCGTGGCGGTGGCCGACGCCTTCGATGCCATGACCACCAACCGCTCCTATCGTACTCCCCGTCCCCCCGGTGAGGCCCTTGCCGAATTACTGCGCCACGTCGGAGTCCAGTTTGACGCCGGCGTCGTCAGCGCGTTCCAGAAGGCCTTTCCCGACGTCGACAAGCTGCCCATCACCGTGTGAAGGGCGGGATGGGAGCGGTGAACGCCACCGCCCTCTCACCGCAAACCTTTCACCGCTTACCTTTGCGCCATGTCCAACACGCTGATGATTTCGGTTTCCGGCATGCGCGGCATCGTTGGAACCGATCTGACACCCGAGCTGGTGGCGCGGCACGCCGCGGCACTGGGAAGCTGGGCCCGATCGGCGGGGAACCCCCTGGTGGTCCTGGGACGGGATTCCCGGACCAGCGGGGCGATGTTTGCCCACGCTGCCATCGCAGGGTTCAATTCGGTCGGCTGCGACGTGATCGACCTCGGCGTCGTGCCCACCCCCACCACCCAGCTCGCCGTCGAACACCACCACGCCGGCGCCGGCCTGATCCTGACCGCGAGCCACAATCCGATTGAGTGGAATGCGCTGAAGCTGGTCGGTCCCGACGGCATCTTCCTCGATGCGGCGGCCGGCGCGGCGGTGCGGGCCCTGGCAGAGGCCGGTCCGGAGCGGGCCGGCTGGGACGGCATCGGGTCGCTGCGCCACGATTCTGATGCAATCACCCGACACCTCGACCTGGTGCTGGCGCTCCCCGAAGTCGGAGTGGCAGCCATCCAGCGGGCCGGTTTCACCGTGGCCCTGGACTGTGTCCGGGGGGCAGGAGGGGCGGTCATTCCGCTGCTGCTCCGGCGACTCGGCTGCACGGTGGTGGGGATCAACCTGGAAACCGATGGACGGTTCCCCCGCGAACCAGAGCCGATTCCCGAAAACCTTGGCGAGCTTTCCGCGCTGGTTCGCTCGTCGGGCGCTGCAATCGGCATGGCAGTAGACCCCGACGTCGATCGGCTGGCCCTGGTGGATGAGCGGGGTGAGCCGATCGGAGAGGACTACACCCTCGCTTTTGCAATCCGGGCTGTGCTGGGACGCCCGCTCCAGACTCCTCGACAGAAGCCTCCCGTGGTGGTGGCCAATCTCTCCACCAGCCGAGTCGTCGAGGACGCAGCCGAGGCCTGGGGGGCGAGGTTTGTTCGTGCACCAGTTGGCGAGGCAAACGTCGCCAAGGCAATGCGGGATGAGGGGGCTTTGATTGGGGGGGAGGGCAATGGCGGGGTAATTCTGCCGGCACTCCACATAGGTCGGGATGCCCCACTCGGGGTGGCTTTGATTTTGCAGTACCTTGCACTCGAAAACCGCTCGGTTTCGGCACTTGTCGCCGCGGTTTCGCGGTATCGGATTGTAAAGGCTAAAGTCCCAAGAGGCAATGACTTAGGTGCCGCCTACGCAGCGCTCAAGACCCGGTTCAAGGATGCCTCCGTCGACGAACGAGATGGCCTTCGACTGACCTGGCCGGATCGCTGGATCCATCTGCGGCCGTCGGGAACCGAGCCGGTGGTTCGGATCATTGCCGAGGCCCCCACGGAAACCGAGGCGGCGGAGCTGGTACGGATGGGCAGGTCCCTCCTCATCGAATAAAGAGGCCGTTCGCGCGATGTGTGGAATTGTCGGGTATGTCGGACCGAAGCAGGCCACTCCGATCCTGATGGACGGGCTGCGCCGCATGGAGTATCGCGGCTACGATTCCGCTGGTGTCGCGGTGCTCAATGGCAATGGAATCAAGGTTCGGAAAGCCGCCGGCAAGCTCAGCATGCTGGTTGAAAAGCTGAGGGCTGACTCGCCGGTCGGTACCCTCGGCATCGGACACACCCGCTGGGCCACCCATGGAGCGCCAACCACCCCGAATGCTCATCCGCACCTGGATCAGAGCGGTCGCATTGCCGTCATCCATAACGGCATCATCGAAAACGCCAGCGGCATCCGGAAGGCGCTGGAAAAGCGCGACCACACCTTCACCTCCGAAACCGATACCGAGGTCCTGGCCCACCTCATAGGGGCCTACTACGAGGGCAACCTCGAACAGGCGGTCGCCGCCGCGCTCGGGGATGTCGAGGGTGCCTACGGCATCGCGGTGATCTCCGCCGACGAGCCCGATGTCCTGGTGGCTGCCCGAAAAGGGTCGCCCCTTTTGGTGGGTGTGGGTGACGGGGAGTATTTCGTCGCTTCCGATGCGTCGGCAATTCTGGAACACACCCGCAGCGTCGTCTATCTCGACGATGGTGAAATGGCGGTCCTGACTCGGCAAGGCTATCGGGTCCGCAATCTCACCGAGACCAGGGTCGAGAAGTCGGTCAACCAGATCGAGTGGGATCTGGCGACGACCGAGCGGGGTGGATTTGCCCACTTCATGCTCAAGGAAATATTCGAGCAGCCGGAGAGCCTGACCAACACGCTCCGGGGCCACCTGCTGGAAGAAGAGGGCACTGCCCGGCTCCGCGGCCTCAACATGACCGACGAGCAGCTCACCCGCATCAACCGGGTGATCATCACCGCCTGCGGCACCTCCTGGCACGCCGGCCTGATCGGGGAGTACATCTTCGAGGAGATGGCGCGACTGCCCTGCGAGGTGGAATACGCCTCCGAATTCCGTTACCGTAACCCGATCGTCGACGAACGCACCCTGGTCATCGCGGTTTCCCAGTCCGGTGAAACCGCCGACACCCTTGCCGCCATTCGGGAGGCCAAGCGTCGCGGCGCCCGGACCATCGCCCTGGTCAATGTGGTGGGATCGACCATTGCCCGGGAGGTGCAGGGCGGGCTGTATCTCCGGGCCGGTGCCGAAATCGGGGTGGCCAGCACCAAGGCGTTCAACAGCCAGGTGGCGGCACTCGCGATGGTCGCCCTCAAGATGGCCCGATTGCGGGCCCTGAGTGTCTTGCAGGGGCGCCAGTTCATCGAGGCGCTGCAGGCGCTGCCGGCTCAGATCGGCAAGTTGCTGGAGCGGGCTCCGGAGGTCGAAATTCTGGCCGACCGCTTTGCCACCGCACACAACGCACTCTACCTGGGCCGCGGAGTCAATTTTCCGATGGCCCTGGAAGGCGCACTCAAGCTCAAGGAAATTTCCTACATTCACGCCGAGGGATATCCCGCGGCCGAAATGAAGCACGGGCCGATCGCGCTGATCGACGAAAACATGCCGGTGGTGTTCATTGCACCGCGGGACGCGGTCCACGGCAAGATCGTGAGCAACATCGAGGAGGTAAAGGCGCGCGGCGGCAAGGTGATTGCCGTGGTGACCGAGGGCGACGAGGAAATTTCCCGACTCGCCGACGCGGTGTTCCCGATTCCCCCGACCCACGATCTCCTGATTCCGATCCTGGCCAGCGTGCCGCTGCAACTCTTCGCCTATTATGTGGCGGTCCGGCGTGGCTGCAACGTCGATCAACCGCGCAACCTCGCCAAGTCGGTGACGGTGGAGTAGCCGGAGCGACTGGGAGCCGAAGATCAGGGAAACCAGGGGTGGCCGAGCGGCTACCCCTTTATCTTTGCGCCCTGACTCCCTCAGGCACTGAATTCCCATGAAGGTAGTTCTCCAGCGCGTCGGCCAAGCGTCGGTAACCGTCGGTGGGGTCCGGGTGGGCCACATCGACCGCGGGTATTGCCTGCTGGTGGGATTCACCCACTCCGACACCCCGGAGCAGGTGACCTGGATGGCCGACAAAGTGACCGGGCTCCGGGTCTTCTCCGACGCCGAGGGGAAGATGAACCTCGCACTGGCCGACGTCGGTGGTGCGCTGCTGGTGGTGAGTCAGTTCACCCTTTATGGGGAGAGCGAGAAGGGGCGGCGGCCCTCATTCATCGCAGCGGCCCGTCCCGACTGCGCCATTCCGCTGTACCAACTCTTCGTGAGCGAGCTCCGCGGGCGCGGGGTTCGGGTCGAAACCGGTGAGTTCGGCGCCGACATGCTGGTGGAAATCCATAACGACGGCCCGGTCACCTTGGTGCTGGAGCGCTCGGCGTGACCCCCCATCCCCTGATCCTCGCCTCCCGCTCCCCCCGTCGGCATCAGCTGCTGTCGATGCTGGGGATTCCCCACCGGGTGGATGCGGCCGACGTCCAGGAAATTCGCCTGCCCCGCGAGCTGCCCGCGGCCTATGTTCGCCGGCTGGCCCGCGACAAGGCCCGCGCGGTAACCGGCGCGTGGGTCCTGGGCGCGGACACCACCGTTGCCCTCGAGGACGAGATTCTGGAAAAACCGGTGGACCAGGCCGACGCCTTGCGGATGCTGCAGCGATTGCAGGGCAAGCGCCATGAAGTTCACACCGCGGTGTGTCTCCGGGCCGACGGGGCGGAGTATGAGGCCCAAGACCTGACCGCCGTCTTTTTCCGTCCGGCAGACGACGAAATGCTCCGGGCCTACGTTGCCACCGGAGAACCAATGGACAAGGCCGGGGCCTATGGCATTCAGGGCTTCGGCGCGGCGTTGATCGAGCGGATCGAAGGAGATTTTTTCGGCGTGATGGGTTTGCCGGTGCGGTTGGTGCTGGAGTTGCTCGAACGAGCCGGCTGGCGCTATCGATTCAATGCGAAGGACAGCTAATAGCGATACACCAGCACCGCCCCCTCCCGACCGCGCAGTACCAGTGCCTCCGGCGCATCGGTCCTCTGCCCCGGCAGTTGCCGGGCGACTGCTTCGCTTGCCACGATCTCTCCGGCCCGGGCCTCCTTGCAGAGCCGAGAGGCGACGTTCACGACATCGCCGATCACGGTGTATTCCAGGCGCTGCGGACTCCCGATGGTGCCTGCGAACGCCTCGCCGCGGTGAATCCCGATGCCGATTTCCAACGGCGGCCGCTGGAGCATTCCCCAGCGAGAGTTCAGCGCTGCCCCCTTCAGAAGCATCTGCCGCGCCGCCGTCACGGCACGGGCGCTGTCGTCCTCACCGGCGGTGGGCGCACCCCACACAGCCAACAGGGCATCGCCGATGAATTTGTCGAGTGTCCCGCCGTGCTCGAACACAATCGACACCATCGCCCCGAAGTATTCCGAGAGTTGCTCAGCCACCACCTCGGGTGGCAGGGACTCCGCCAGCCCGGTGAACCCGCGCACGTCGCTGAACAGAACGGTGACGGTGCGCCGCTCTCCGCCCGGTCGTGCCCCACTTCCCTGGCTGGCAATTCGGGCGGCAACAGCAGGGGCAAAGAACCGCTCGAAGTTGGCCCGGGCAATCTCCTCTCGCCGGGCGCGCTCTGCGTAGTGCGCCTTGGCAATGCTCACGGCGGCCAGTCCCCCGAAGGCCAGGCAGAGCGCCGCATCGTCTTCGGCAAACGGCCGGGTTCCGGTCAGCGAGTCCACGTAGAGCACGCCAAGCACCCGCTCCTCATCGGCAAGCAGCGGAACACAGAGTGCGGCGCGGATCAGGCTGGCCGCCACCGAACCGCTCTGGAACCGGCTGTCCTCCAGCGCGTTTTCGGTGACCACCGGCGCCCGGGACTCGACCGCGAGCCGCGAGATGCTCCGGGGCACCTCGACCGGCGGCATCCCTTCGCGTTGGTAGGCATGGGCGACCTGCAGCACACCGTCGGCCTCGTCCAGCAGCAGCAGGGCCACCCGGTCGATCGGCAGCAGGGCTGCGGTCTGTTGCACCACCGTCTCGAGAATGCTCGCGGTGTCGATGGCTCCGGAGAGCCGGCGGGCGATATCCACCAACTGGGCGAGGCGCTCGGCCCGGACCCTGGCGAGAGCCCCGCCACCGGAGCGGACGTCGACGGTGCGAATCCGCGCGGCGGCGGGCGGGTTGGTTCCGATGACCCGGAATGCCACCGACCCGAAGGTCAGCACGTCGTTGTGAACGGCGCGGGCTTCGAGGATCCGAATCCCATTGAGCAGGGTTCCGTTGGCGCTTCCCAGATCGGTGACCTCGATGCCCAGGTCGGTGGCGCGCAACTTGGCATGTTGGCGGGAAACGCTCTCGGAGGCGAGCTGGAGGGCGCACTCTGCGGTCCGTCCGACCAGGGCGGCCACCGCCGGGGGCACTTGGTGCGTGGGTCCGCGGTCCAGCGGCACCAGCTGCCAGCGAGGGGTCGGGCTCAGCGGGGGGCCGCGACGAGATAGCGTCCGGGGCCGGCCAGGGGGGCGCTCAGCATGTCGGATCCCGGCCGAGCCGTCGGCAGAAAGATCACCCGGCCATCCTCGGCAAGGCGTCCGATGGCGAGCGCCCTTTCGAACGCCAGGTCGCTGCCATAACGTGCTCGCGCCCCGGCGGGCGCCACGAAATGGGCGCCGTAGCTGAAGGTGATTGTCCCGCCTTCGCCCAGCATCGCTCCCTCGACCCCGAAGTCGAGGGCGTAGAGCCCGGGCCGGGGCTGGATTACCAGGCGGGCGCTATTCCCCACTGCCGGCGCCCCGAGCACCCCGTCGGTGAATTCAAGCCGGGCAAAGATGCTGTAGTCCGGGCCGGATCGGCGGACCACCACGACCCGTCTCGATCCTGCCACCAAGGTGAGAGTGGTATCGTCGGGCTGGCCCCCGGACGCCTCGAGGACGAACACGTCGGCCAGGGGGAGCGGCGCAAGGGTACCGGGCTGGTAGGGGCCCGGGGCGGCGCCGGGGTCGCTCCCCGGCGGCAAACCACACGCCGCCAGGACAACGACCACCGCGCTTGCTCCGGCGCGACCGGTCCTGCTAATTGATGCCATCACCATGCCTCGCGCGCTATTCACAATGCTCCTGCTCCTTCTGCCCGGGTGGCTCCCGGCGCAGACCTGGAACGACGCGCCGGTGCGGCAGCTGATTCGTCGCGCCATCCTGCTCCGGGAAACGCCGGTCAGCGATTCCACTCTGGCTCACTATCGGAGCCGGGCCCACGGCTTCGTCTTCCTGCTGGCTCAGTTCGGCCGGGGCTTTCCCGACCCGCCCCGCCTGGTCAAGGCCGACGAACTCGATGTCGAAGTGTATTGGGAGTCGCCGGACCGGAGCAAGCAGCGAATCGTTGCCTGGCGGGACGAGACCTTCCTCCCCAGCACCATGCGCTACCATCGCGACCACCTTGGCATCGTCACCAACAACTACGGCCCCCGGATCCGGATCGGGGAGGGTGACGAAGTGCGGGACGCGATTCACCCGCTCTCGCTGGAGGGTCTCGACGAATACGACTTCGCGCTGGGGGACACCCTGACCCTCCGGACCAACAAAGGCCCCATCGAGGTACTCGCGGTGCAGGTCAGGCCCCGCAGTGTGGCGCGGCCGCTGGTGGTGGGCACCCTCTACCTCGAACGCGGCAGCGCTGCATTGGTTCGCTTTCAGTTCAGTTTCACCCCGGTGGCCTACCGGGACAGTGAGCTCGAGGACATCAGCGTGGTGGTGGAGCAATCGCTGCTGGACGGGAAGTGGTGGCTCCCCTACCGCCAGACTATCGAAATCCGCCGCAGCTCGTCGGTGTTCGATTTTCCGGCCCGCTGGATCATCCAGGCCAAGTGGGAAATCGGAGAGTACGATTTTGCGGCGGAATTTCCCGACCTGCTGCGGGAAGCGGAGGATTTCGGTGGGCTGGGCAACCCGGTTCCCGATACACTGCGTTGGACAACGCCACTCCGAGCCGCCGCCGAATCGGCCGAGCCGTTCGATCGCCGGGAGTTCGAGGCCTTGACGCGGCAAGCCGAGGATCTGATGGCGGGACAGGTGCTGCAGGGTCTGCCCCGAGGCCGGCTCGGCACCACGTCGGTGAGCGATTTGCTCCGGGTCAATCGGGTGCAGGGGCTCGCTCTCGGCATCGGTGGCGGACTCCGGCTCAACGGCGGGGTCGAATTACGGGGATCGCTGGGGTATGGGCTGTCCGACCACCGGGTCACCGCCGGGATTCAGGCACGGGTGGTTCGGGGCGAGGACGAGTGGTCGCTGCAGGCCCGGCGCACCATTCGTGATTTTGGCGATGAGCCGGTGGTGAGCGGGGCGGTGAATTCGCTGCTGGCGCAGGAAGCGGCGATCGACCTGGGCAGTTACTTGCTGGGCGAGGAAATCGGGGTTGGCCTCCGGCGCCGGTTGGACGCTCGTTGGTCGCTGGACCTGGCAGCGCGCTACGAGCGGAGCAGCTCGATAGCAACCGCCGCAACGCCGGCCCGCGGAGGCTACCAACCGAATCCCAGTCTCGGCAGCGGTTCTTATTGGCTGGGCCGGGCAATCTTCTCGCTGGCGCCTCGGGGCTCGGTGGACCGGGCCGATCTCAAGGCGCACTTCGCCGTCGAGGCCGGGGCCGGGGAAACCGGGTACCTCCGGGCCAGTTTCCGGTCGGATGGCAGCATCCCGATTCCACTCGGGCACCTCCGGCTCCGCACCATCCTGGGCGTCGCCAGCGGCGGGCTCCCCAAGGCCCGGAGTTTTGCCATCGGCGGCCGGGGCACCCTCCCGGGCGAGACCTTCCGGGCCTACGGAGGCCGACAGGTCGCCTCTTCCCAATTGGAGTGGCGGATCCGCATCCCGGTACCGGTGGTCGGTCTGGGGC
>JANNSC010000495.1:0-2989 GCA_031402135.1 Gemmatimonadales bacterium
CGGAAAGGGTCAGGGCAGTGGAGCCCAGGGTCAGCAGGAGGAGCAGCGGCTTGGTCATGGGATACCGGGGCATGGTGGGATAGGGATTTCCCTCAGGCCCGAACCTACCGGGCGATTCGGGGGGCGTCAACGGTTCAGTCCGGTAATTCGCAAAAAACATCCAAGTGCCTGAGTTCGCTCCCCGGCCCATGGTACTTCTCCAAGCCCGGCCTGCGGCTTAGTACATCCCCCCCATGCCACCGCCCGGAGGTCCACCTATCGGGGTCGGGGCCGCGCGTTGACGACCCGAGAATTGCTCTGTACCTTTGTGGGGTCGAAGGAAATTCCTAACCTTCGAGAAGGAGGAGGACGGTGGGCATTGCCAAGGTCCTCGTGGGTGTCGTCGCGGGTGCATTGTGGCTGGCGTTGCTTCCCGATGGAGAGATCGACCGAGTGGGAGCGGTAGATCCCCGGCGGCAGCAGCCTGCGCTGCCCGCGATTGCCGATTTGAAGCTGAGTACGCTCACCACGACCGGCGGGCTTCCTATCACCGGAATCATCACCCTCACGAGTCCTCCGCCCCTGGCTGGCATCCTCGTGCAGCTGCGGAGCTACTACCCGGGTGTCTTGACCGTTCCGGAGGCCATAAGGGTAGCTGGGTCGAGGAGCACGGTGACCTTTACGATCCAGACCAAGTCTCAATCGTCTGGCGAGTGGGGGCCATGGCCCAACGCCGTTATCGAGGCGGAATACGCCGGAGTGAAGAAGACCGCAGGGACCGGTCTGAGGCTGTTGCGGCCTCAGCTCGTCTCCTTTAGCTGCAACCCGAGAAAGGTCAAGTCAGGCACGCGCACCAACTGTACAGCCGCGGTCGACGTCCCTGATCAGTTGAACCACGTTTCTGTCCAGTTCGCCCCGCCAGGTTTAGTGGTCCCGGGGGGGTCGATCGTAATTCACCCAGGACAGCTGACGGGTTCGTACGCGTTCCTGACCCGCGAGTGCTGCATCTCCGGCAGCCAAACAGTTCAATTGTCCGCCAGGCTTCACGGTGTGACGAAGACGTTCGACGTCACGCTGACGAGCCCCTGAGCCACGTACGATTGGACAGCCGGATGATCGGCGCCTGGCACGACGAAGGCTAGCTGGCTGACGGCGATCGCCGTCGTCGGCGAATACTCGCTAATGACTAGGAATTTCCTTCGCCCTTCCCAACCTCTGAGTCCGGAGGCGGGCTGCCTACTCGGTACCCGCGCCAGTCACCAAGCGCAACGGCGATGTCTCGAGGGGCCGGTGCGGGTCCGCGCACCTGCCAGCCCCGTCGTTGCAGGGCAGCCGGCCGCCGTTCCGCTCATGGGGAGAAGGTGACCGCCGCCTCCGCCGCGGGTTGCCGGAGGCTCATCCGTGAGGTGGGGTCCGCCGCACCGGTAAACGTCCCGTCGGCATAGGCAAAGACGTACACACTCAGATTGGTAGCATTTGCGGGTACATCCGTTGTAGGGATCGATCCCGCCCGCAGCGAGCCGGCCACGGTCACACTCTTCGCGTTGCTCGCACCGTTGGACGACCATATCAGGCCGATCACGAAGCGATCGGGGTTCACCGACGAGGTCCAGGTGACGCTGATGGGACTCCCTCGGGTGATGGTCGCCCCGGACGCCGGTGCTACAATTGTCACTTCTTGCGGCACGGTGGTCTGGCCGGTGGCAGCCAGAGCACCGGAGACCACCTGCAGGACCACCGGAGCACCAGCCGCAAGGAAGGCCGGGAGCTGGCCCGTATAGCGCCCCGGACTGGTCTCGGACATACTCACGCCGTTGACGGTGACGGTAGCGCCGGTCACCGTGCTGGTGCCTCGCAAAATGTCGATGTTCTGGAACTTGACCCCCATGTCCGAGCCCCTAACAATGAGTACGCTGGGGAGGGGGTCGGGGTCGGTATTGCTGTCTCCGCTCCCACACGCTGCGGCAATCAACACGAGCGGAATCAGCCACTTGGCAACTGACACGAGGGCCTCCAGACAACGGGGAGACGGTGCATTCCCTGCCCTTCACCCGCAGGATCAGGGCCAGGGGAGTATCCGACCCCCCGGATTTGCATGATCCCAACCTCATTCAACGTGAGGTCAGCAGATGGCGCACCGTGATCCGAGCCCAATTCACGCCGCCATCAGTCGCTCCACCCAACCGAAACGATGTCGCGGGTGATGCTGCCAGGCAGACAGCCCAATCGGTCCCTTCTTCCTCATGGAATAGGGATCGTGGACCGGTTTGCGGGGGGGGCCTCGGGACGGCGAGGATCCGCTGCATCCGGAACGACGATGACGGCGCGGTAGCCGGGGAAGGCGGCGAGCAAACGCTGCTGTCCGTCCGATCCGAGGATCGCGAGCGCGGTGGCGAGGGCATCAGCGACACCCCCATCCGGCCCAATCACAGTGGCTTGGAACCCGGTGGTGCTGCCGAGCCCGGTCCGCGGGTCCACGATGTGGGCGTAGCGGACCCCGTTGATCTCGATGAACTGCTCGGCTGGGCCCGAGGTGGCCACTGCAATTCTGAAGCGCGGTCCAGGGACCATCCCGGCAACAGCAATATCCCAGCCGAGCTGGCCGGGCGGTGCTTCACCCAGGGCGAGATCGCCGCCGGCCTCGATGAACGCGCTCAGGATCCCTCGGGAGCGAAGGGTTGCCAGCGCCCAGCGCAGGATGCTACCCTTGGCGACGCCGCCCAAGTCGAGACGAATGTCTGGTCTGTTCAGGCGGATCGTGCCCCGCAGGGTGTCGACCTGGAGGTGGCGCCAATTGACCAGCGCTCGGGCGGAGTCGAGCACGACCTGTTCCGGTAGCCGTCCCGAGCGACGGGACTCCCGCCAGAGCAGCACCAGGGGGGCCACGGTCGGATCGAACGCCCCGTCCGACGCCTCGGCAACGTGACGAGCCAGCGAGAGGACGGTCATGGCCGCGATATCGATGGTCGAAACGCTCAAAAGGGGCAGCCAATACTGCCCGACGAAGACC
>JANNSC010000496.1:0-1944 GCA_031402135.1 Gemmatimonadales bacterium
CCGGAGCCCCAGCTGGGCCAGCAGCGCGCTCTCGATGTTTCGCACCAGCTGCTTGGCCGGGGTTCCCGCCTGGGCCAGCACATGGACCTCACTGACCTCTCCCAGCGGCGTCGTTACCACCCGCGCCGAAAGCACCCCCTCCAGCGAGGTGAGCAGATTCTCCGCCCGACGCACCCCCCAGGGATCCGGCATGCCCTCGGCCAACGGCGCCGGAGCTCGGCCCGGGGCCGGTTCGGTGGGACGAGCTGAGTAGGGTCCGGTCACAGTGCACTTCCCTTGCTCGAAAGATTTTCCATCGCCGCTACGCCACCTGGTTCCGGCCCGACGACTTGGCCCGGTAGAGTGCCCGGTCGGCGTTCACCAGGAGATCTCCGGTGGTCGGATGCTCCGGATCGAACTCCGCAATGCCAACGCTCACCGTCACCGAGCCGAGCGGATACCCCAGCCGCCGCCCCACCCCTTCGATGCCTTGCCGCAATGCCTCCGCCACCCGCTCCGCCCCGTCCTGCTGGGTCCGGGTGAGGATCACCACGAATTCGTCGCCACCGTACCGCGCCGCAAGGTCCGACGCACGCACTACCGCCCGGATTTCCAACGCCACCGCCCGGAGCACATCGTTGCCGGCCTCATGCCCGTACCGGTCGTTGATTTCCTTGAGCCGGTCCAGGTCGAGAAACAGCACCGTGAAACGCTCACCACTCCGCTTGCTGCGCTCGATTTCGTTGGTCAGCCGGTCCCGGAGCACCCGGAACGTAGCCAATCCTGTAAGCAAATCGGTGGCCGCTTCCCGCTGGCTCTCGTCGGCCCGCCGCTCCTGGTACGGCGTGCATTGCTTCATCGACGCCCGCCCCAACGCAGCGGCCTCGGCAAAATCTCGACACGATGCGTACCCGCAGGCCCGGCAATCCCAGGGGCGCCCGTTGGGCCCCAGCCCAATGGTCTTCAACACCTGTTGCACAGCCGCCGCATCAGCAGCCTGTCGACGCGGCTTAATGGCGAAAACCGCGCCAATACTTGCAGCGACGCCAGGCTCAACCACCGGGGCAAGGCTCCGGGGCGGCTCGGTGCTCTGGACCACGCTCCGCCGCCAGTAGAGCTCCTCCCGAGGGCCCGACAGCGGGTGATCCAGCGCGCCCTCGTAGCTGGTGATGTCAACAAAGCCGAGGTCGAGCTTGTCCACCTTGAGCGCCCGCAAGAGCCCCGGAAGGCTCCCGATGCCCCGGAGCTTCTGGAACCGGCGGTTGGTGTGCCGCAGCTCCTCCAGCAGGGCAATCGGCAGCCCGCCCGCAGTACTGATGTGCCGCCGCCGCTCCTGGGGCAGCCGGGTAAACACCGTCGGCTGCGCCGCCGCCGTCACCCCCCGGAGCTTGAGCAATTCGTTCAGGTCGGCAAAGGTGACCCAGGCGTCAATCTCCGGAGCACCCAGCGACGTCGAGAGACCCGCATACACCACCTTGATGCCGGCACCGTAAAGCGAGCGGAGGTACCGCGCCTCCGCCACCGGCGGGGTGGCGACCGGGGCCAGAAACGGCACCAGTTCGGGATACTGGTTCCGCACCGCGTCCACCACCACCGGATCGGTGGACCGGATCATGGTACCCCAGGCATTCTCCCGCCACAGCCGGAGGTACTCACCGGCCACCAGTTCATCGCCGATCACCCCGCGCGAAACCACCCGGAACCCCGCCGCATAGCAGGCGTTCACCACCTGCTCCGGGCTCACTGGGTAGAAGTGCGCCGCCGATTCCGTGCCGAGGATGAGCACCCCGGTCCCTTCGGCCGCAACCGCCACCGCCCGGCCCAACTCCCCCGACACCGTGATGGCGTCATGAGGACACTCCGGAACGCAGAGCCCGCAGCGAATGCACGATTCATCAAGCACCCTGACCAGGGAAGCGTCCGGAGCGACAGCAATTGCATTCGTCGGGCACACCCGGACGCACG
>JANNSC010000497.1:0-1652 GCA_031402135.1 Gemmatimonadales bacterium
GTCGGCGCTCACCCGCACCCGGGGACCGGAGGCCACGATGCTGCCGAGTATGACGGCCTGGGCCTTCACGCCGCGCGCGACACCCAAGGCTGCTTCGAGGTCGAGTCCGGCGCTGAGTCCCTCCTTCTTGAGCCGGGCCATCACGGTGCGTGGTTCGATGGCGTGAATTCCGCCCACCGCGTTCAGGTTGGTGGACAGCAGGTCCACCATCCCCTCGCCCATCATCTCCACGCCGGCGCCGGAGGTGCTGAACGGCATGACCGCGATGCTTTCGGCCCCGGCGACGACCGGCCCGCTTCGGCTCGGCCCGAAGAGAATCCAGCCCAGCGCCAAGAGGGCCACGGCAGCGGGCAATCCGACCACCAGGCGTTTGAGTCGTCTACGCTCGGCGACCGCGTCGGCGCCGCCCCCCGTCGCCCGCTCCAGTGCATCGGTGAAGTCGGTCACCGAGGCGAAGCGCCTCGTCGGATCGGCATCGAGGGCGCGGGTCACCGGCGCATCCGCCTCGACGGGCGTCGTGCGGGTGACCTTGCTGAGCTTCGGGCGCGACGCGGTCAGCGTCATGGTGAGGGTCGCCTGCGGTGTGGATGCCGCGAAGGGCGTCCCGCCGGTCACCATTTCGAAGAAGACGCAGGCCAGGCTGTACTGATCGCTCCGCGCATCCACCTCGCTCGCGGTGGCCTGCTCCGGACTCATGTACGCCGGTGTGCCGATCGCCATGCCGAGACCGGTCATCGTCTGGTTCTGCTGGGCGGCGCTCAGCGCGCGGGCGATGCCGAAATCGGCCACGACCGCATAACCGCCTGAGAGCATGATGTTCTCCGGCTTGATGTCACGGTGGACCACGCCGCGGGCATGGGCATACGCCAATCCGCTGGCGATCTCGCGGGTGAGGCGGACCGCCTCTTCGAAGTCGAATTTCCCCTGCCGGGCAAGCCGGTCCCGCAGGGACTCGCCCTCCACGAACGGCATGATGTAGAAGAGAATGCCGCCGGCGTCACCCGAGTCGTACAGCGGGACGATGTGCGGGTGCTGCAGCTGGGCCGAGAGCTCGATTTCGCGGAGAAACCGGTCCGACCCGATGCTCGCCGCCAGCTCCGGTCGCAGCACCTTGATGGCGACGGCGCGCTGATGCTTGAGGTCCCGGGCGCGATAGACCGTGGACATGCCCCCCTGGCCCGCCAGGCCGTCGATGGCGTAGCGGTCGGCGAGGGCAGCGGTCAGGCGGGCGCGGAGATCGTCCATCGGTTAGGAGGTTGGGGGATCACGGAAGGTATGAGGCGACGGGGGGAGGGGGAAGGAGTGGTGAGCCGTCAGCCGTTAGCGTTCAGCGGTCAGCCAGCCGCCCAATCGACCGCCCGATCACAAATCCGCGAACAGCTTTTCCAGCGGCAGCACCAATTCCTCCGCCAGTTCGGGGGGATGCCAGTGGAGCGTCTCCGTCACCGGTTCATCCCGCACTCCACCGGCGCGGGAGACGAGGACGACACGCTCGTCCATGTCCACCAGCCACACTTCGCGCACGCCGAGGGCCAGGTAGGCGTCCCGCTTGTAGTCGTGATCGTATTTCTTTGAGCTGCGGCTGTAGATCTCAACCGCGAGCCAGTGGCTGGACAAGTCCTTCCAGTGCTTCGAGGCAGGCAGCGGCTTGG
>JANNSC010000498.1:0-2449 GCA_031402135.1 Gemmatimonadales bacterium
CCTGCGAGGAACGAGCGGGGAGAGGACCGAGGAGAGGGGAAACCAATGAAGACGCGCCTCCTCTCCCCACCCCTCTCCTCCATCCGATGGAAGAGAGGGAGGATTCCTGGCGCTTGATGCAGCCTTGCCAGTTCCCTGCAAGCTGCGGGCATGCCCTGCCTCCGATCCTTAGCGCCTGTCCGCGCGCGGCGAATGCAGCACCGGAGGTGCGTCCGAGAGTAGCCCACGGCTTCAGCCGGGGGTAAGTGGATGATAAAGTGGCCAAGCCCCGGCAGGGGCGGCAGATTGCTCCGGCCGCCACGTTTTCTTCCGCCCCTACCGGGGCTGATGCCTTGGTCTGGAGGTGGTCCCACGGCCCAAGCCGTGGGCTACTCTCTTTCGCCGCTCCGCGGCTGCGGACGGGCGGCCGCCGATGAAGCGGCGGAT
The DNA here is from genome assembly GCA_031402135.1 of Gemmatimonadales bacterium. Lineage (GTDB taxonomy): Bacteria > Gemmatimonadota > Gemmatimonadetes > Gemmatimonadales > GWC2-71-9 > JABFSM01. The sequence goes on from JANNSC010000498.1 coordinate 427, forward strand.
TGCCTGCGGTATCGGATCGCGACGAAAGGACGGGCGGTGAACGCGCGGCAGCTCAAAGGGTCTTAGCGGGGTAATGCTGCCAGGCCTTTCTCCGGTTTCATATCCACGGCCTTCTGCAAGATCCGTTCAAACATCGCCGTCGCCGCGACCACCACGGCCGAGCCGAAGGTGATGAGGATGCCCATAGCGACCCCGCCCGCATGATCATCGCTAGGGCCCAGGATGATGAACATCTCTCCACCCGCCACAAAGCCAATGATGGTGATTGCACAGAACCTGATGGTTCGCATGGCGCTTACGGCCGCTGGCGAGAAGACCTTGTCCTGTCTGGCAAGTCCCAACACCTTGAATGCTTGATAGAGCGCCACGAAAAACGGCAGGGACGCCACATACACGTACGCGAGAAACGGATCATTGAAGTAAATCTCAAAGACCGTGGCCTGCGCATTTCTGCCCTCGAGGTGAGGTTCCCAAAGCAAAAAGGCCAGCGCGCCGAGGCCGATGAGCACGATGACTGCTTGAAGAAAAACTGAGCTTCGTTTCATGGGTGGTCCTTAAACTTCTCTGCCTTTCACTCGGCCACATAATACCAATGATTACCGACCGCCGACGGAACCAGGCACTGACAGCGACTCCAGCGTCCGAAAAGCTCGGAATGGCCAAACTTCAACGCGGGGCGGCAGTTCCTGCGCACCCGGTTTATTCGGCGCCATACTTTACGTCGATCCGTCATTCCGTTTCCGTTTCTCATAACAATCTTCGACGGATTTCCTGCCAAGGGAAGGTGAGGCGGTCTTGACAGCTCGGGTCGCGATGAACCCGGGGAGAAATTTCGACAGCGGGTGCGTTGGGTCATGATCCTCGTATAGTCCGGTCAGCACGAATCCCGCGTCCAACTGCCCACCGATCTGCTCCTCAAGTGTGTGACCAAACACCAGCGGTTCGTGCTTGTCGATGAATCGGCGACACTCCTCCTCGGTCAGGCTGGTGTGATCGGCGTAGGGCACCGCGTGACGTACCACCAATTCTCCCTGTTCAACCCGAAGTTCGTCAAAGAGGAAAAGCACGGGATTGCTGAAACCAGCCAACAGGACGCCCCCGGGCCGGAGAACACGGAAGGCCTCCTGCCACACCGGCCGCACCGCCGGCACGAAGCAATTCGAGCAGGGGTGAAAGACCATCTGAAATTGTCCGTCCCGGAAGGCCGACAAGTCCGCCATATCTCCAATCACGGTCCGGATGGTCAGTCCCTCTCGATCAGCCACCAGGCGGTCTTGGGCCAGTTGAGCAGGCGAGGCATCCAGCACGGTAACTAGGGCTCCAGCTGCGGCCAGCACGGGTGCTTGCTGTCCGCCCCCCGACGCCAAGCAGAGGATGTGCAGTCCCGCGAGGTCGGGAAACCAGGCACGAGGCACAGGTTTGGTGGGTGTTAGGACGATTGTCCAATCTCCGGCCCGAGCACCAGCTATTACGTGCGGTCCGACCGGAATCGTCCAGCGGTTGCCCTTGTCGACTTGGCGATCCCAAGCGCTCCGATTATAGGATGCGACGTCCATTACATTTTCCCGCAAACCACCAGCGCGGCCGTGAACTTTCGATTGGCAACCGCCGAACTGGATTAATAGCCACGGTTCAATCGAGGCTATCCTGGAAAGAGGTGCTGCGCGCAACGACCGGTTGACGCCCTCAGTCTGTGATCATGGTGAAGGGACTACACCCCGGCTTTCCGGCTGTCAATCGGCGTGTGCCTTCGAGCCGAAGTTCGGCTTCCCATACGCCTCCGGCGGTTACGCGGGGTGCGGGGAGAAGTTTGGGCTCGGCGGGAGCCTCGCCCTTCCGAGAGGGGACTGCCGGCTGGCAGTACGGCAGCACGTTGAGCGGCATCAATCTTCGTCGGGCAACATGACGGTGATGGCGGGTTGCGGAGCGTAGGCATGAATGCTCGCTCGCTGTTCGAGCGAAAGGGGACTAGCCCGACTTGGCGGACTGGAGGGTGAAAGTCACTATTTTCAGCCGCTGCTCG
>JANNSC010000499.1:0-2360 GCA_031402135.1 Gemmatimonadales bacterium
CGATTGAAACCGCCGCTGTACTTGCCGGCCTTCTCCGGGCCCAGCTGGTGCGAATCCCCCAGTGCGGGCACGTGCCCTACCTGGAATCCCCGGATCGGTTCACCGAAGCTCTGGATCGGTTTCTCCCGAGGGAGGTGTGACCGTCACCCCGCGCCCGACGCCCTTCGCTCTGGTGTTCGGGCCGCTGGCGGTCGAGCGCTTCCCCATCCTGCGCGATGGGCTCGCATCAGCCGGCCGGGATCCCCGGCATCGCGATGAATTTCTTCTGGTCGAAGCAGTGGCGGAGCTTCTCCGGGAGCTGCGCCCCGACGAAGGACTCGGCCCATCGATCAGTGCGCTGGTCGGCCTGTTGCACGCCGCCTACCTCTACTGGCTTGATGGCGAGCAACATGTCGTGGTGGGCGACCACTTGCTGGACCGCGTCCTCAGCCCAACCGACGGCGTTGGCACGGTGAATGTCACCACCGGGCCGTCCCGATACTTCCAGCTACCGCCCCTTCGGGTGTGGGGCGTCCCAGCCGAGGCTGCCCCGGCCGAACCGTTGGACGGCTGGTTTGCCCTCCCGCAGGAGCGTTCTCTCTCGGTGCTTGCGGTCTTCGGGCTGCACCCCGGACGCGACGGACTGACTGCGGTCGAAGTCGCTGGGCCGCGGTCGGAGTTTCTGCTCCGGGAGGACGGCACTTCGCTGTTTGCGCCGACCCTTCCGGGAGGCGGCGCAGCGGGCCTGGCGTCGGTCCTTGGCCAGGAAGAGCTTCTCGAATTGGCGTGGCGCTTGGAGGGATCTCCGTGAGCATGGACCGCACCGCCGTTGCCCGGGTACTGGAGCAAATTGCCTCCTACCTCGAATTGCAGGGCGAGAATCCCTTCCGGGTGCGGGCCTTTCGCACCGCAGCGAAGGCGGTCGGGTCGCTCCCGGGCGACCCGGTGTCCGGGCTTGCCGATGGCTCCCTGGCCGCCACCAAAGGCGTCGGTCCAGGAACGCTCGCAATCGTCAAGGAACTGGTGGAAGTGGGTCGCTCCGAGCTGTTGGAGCAGCTCCGCGAGGACGTCCCCGCCGGTTTGATGGAAATGCTCTCCATCTCAGGGCTTGGGGTTTCCAAGATCCGCACCATTCACCAGCAGCTGAACATCGAGACGGTGACCGACCTCGAGACTGCAGCGCGCGATGGGCGGCTCGCCGCTCTTCCCGGATTCGGTGCCAGGACCGCGGACAACGTGCTCAAGGGGATCGCGTTCCTTCGGCGGTCCCAGGCTTTTCGGCTTTCCCATCACGCCGCTGAAGAAGCCGAGTTGTTGCGCGCAGCGCTGGAGCGGCTGCCCGGCGTTTCCCGGGCAATAATTGCAGGGGAGGTTCGCCGACGCTCCGAGGTGGTCCGGGATCTGGTGTTGGTTCTGGTGGGGGAGGTGCCGGCCGGGGACATTTTTCGGGCGCTGGCGCAGCTGCCCGGCATGGAGGAAATCGCCGGGGAGGATGAGCGACGGGTAACACTTCGCACCCCAGGGGGCATGACCGCCCGGGTGATCGTAACCCCCGCCGCGAATCTCGGCGCGGTGCTGATTCAGGCGACCGGCAGCGATGCCCACCTGGTGCTTCTCGCCGCCCACGCCGCCTCACTCGGCTACGCGCTCAACGCAGCGGCGCTGTGGCGGGGCAGCAACTTTTTTCCCACTCCGGACGAGGCCTCGCTCTACCGGGCACTCGGCTTGGCAGAAATTCCTGCGGAACTCCGGGAAGGTGGCGATGAAGTTGCCCGCGCCGCTGCGGGACCGTTCCCTCAATTGCTGGAGGTCTCCGATCTGCGCGGCTTCCTGCACTGCCATACCAGCTATTCCGATGGTGCGCTGACGATCGAAGAGTTGGCCGTGGGGTGCCGGGAAGCAGGCTATCTCTATGTCGGCCTCACCGACCATAGCAAAGCGGCGGCCTACGCCGGTGGCCTGTCGGTGGACGATCTCCACCGGCAGTGGGCCGAAATCGATGCTGTGAACGCCCGGCAGAGCGGCGTGCGAGTCCTCAAGGGGATCGAATCGGATATTCTGGGAGACGGGCAACTGGACTACGACGACGAAACGCTGGCCGGTTTCGATTTCGTCATCGGATCGATCCATTCCCGGTTTGCCATGACGGAGGCCGAGATGACCGCCCGGGTGCTCCGGGCGCTGGACAGTCCGTATCTCACCATTCTCGGACATCCTACCGGTCGGCTGCTGCTGTCCCGGGATGCCTATCCCCTCGACCTCGAACAGGTGTTCCGCAAGGCGGCCGCCAACGGCGTTGCCATCGAGATCAACGCCGATCCGCATCGTCTCGACCTCGACTGGCGGGTGCTGCAACGGGCCCGGGAGCTGGGTGTCATGAT
>JANNSC010000500.1:0-1853 GCA_031402135.1 Gemmatimonadales bacterium
AAATCGTAAGTTGCGACCGGCCCGCTCAGCCGAGCTCGAACTCGGCGCCAACCTGGCGTTCGGGGGAAACCGCTACTCTCTCGAATACAGCTACTCCCGGAAACACACCCGGGACCAGATTGTCCAGCAGAATCTCCCCGCGGTCGCCGGCTTCACCAAACAATGGGTGAACGCCGGTGCCCTGCTTTCCAAAACCCATGAACTGACCCTCGGGGCGCAGCTGATGCAGCGGCGCGATTTCAGCGTGAGCATGAACCTCGCCGCCGACCGGACCCGGGCGGTGGTGACGGAATGGCCACTCCCCTCCGATGGCTCGATCGAGGTGGGCCGGGATATTTCCACCTGGATCGGCTCCCGGTTTGTTCGCAAGGTCTCCGACCTGTATGACGACCCCGCCAAGAATCGTTTATCCGGCGCGGATCAGCTGTGGAGTCCCGACTCCGTGCTGGTCAATGAGGAGGGCTACGTGGTGCGGCGCTCGAGCTGGCGCACCATCGGCGAGCGCCCCATCGCATATGCCGTATGCAGCAATCCGCCCGCATGCACCCTATCAACCAGCAACGTCGAGCTGGGACGGGCCGAGCCCGATTTTCGGGTGAACCTCTCGACCGTGGTCACCTGGAAACGCTGGGCCGTCACCAGCCTCATCGCGTGGTGGCAGGGGGGAACGATCCTGAACAATACCAGGGCAAATCAGGTCTTCGACCTGCGGGATCCAATCGTGGATCAGCGAGGCAAGCCTCCGGAATCCCGGAAGCCTGTCACCTACTACGTACCGTTCGCGGGCACAACCAACGAGTGGCTCGAGCCGGGATCCTTCGTCAAGATCCGCGAGGTCTCGCTGAGCTACACCTTCGATCGGCCCCAGCTGCGCCGCCTCGGCTTGGGCGCACTCAATCAGGTTCGGGCCGGGCTCGCCGGCCGGAATCTCTTCACCTTCTCCCGCTTCTCCGGCTGGGATCCTGAGGTCGGGGGTTACCCCACTTTCACGGGGTCGGACGGCTTTTGGAGGGGGGCTTCCGATCCCTTTATCAAGCGATCGGCGAACTTCCAGTATCCCCAGTTCCGGACGCTGACAGCCACCCTCGAGATCGCATTCTAATCGATGCAGAACCTCAGCCCATCTCTCATGCGCGCTCTCCTACCTGGCGTCGTGCTTGGCGGACTCTGCACCGGCTGCAACCTTCAGGTTGCCAACCCAAACGCTCCCGATCGAGAGCTGCTTTTCACCAATCCGGCGACCATCCAGACCGCACTGAACGGGGCCTTCCATGCCTGGATCAACACCCGCCAGGATGGTGATCCGGCGCTGACCCTCGCCACCATGGCCGACAGCTACACCGCGGCCTGGAACAATTTCCAGATCCTGTCGTATTCCTCGGAGCCGCGCTCCGCCTGGGTGAACGACCCCACCAACCCGAACCCCAGCCGAGTCATTGAGTCTGCCTGGTACGGCAACTACGCGGTGCTCTCCACCGCGAACGATCTCCTCAGGGCCTTGCGACTGAACGGGATCTTGCTCGACCCGATCGGTTCCCCCCCGACCATCACCCGGCGGGCCGAGATGGCCGCCGTGATGCTGCAGGGAGTGGCCCTCGCCAACATCGCCCTCATCTACGACTCCGGCTTCGTGGCCAGCGAGGACACTCCACCCGAAGACTATGGCACCCTTCCGGTGCTGTCCCGGGGTCAGCTCAGAGACACAGCCCTGGCCCGGTTCGACGCCGCCATCCCCCTGGCCCAAGCCTCGACCCTACCCACTCCCATTGAATGGACCGGGGGCAGCAATGGCTTTGTCTACACCAGCGCTCAACTGATCCAGCTGATCCACACCATGCAGGCCGAGCTGTTGG
>JANNSC010000501.1:0-3770 GCA_031402135.1 Gemmatimonadales bacterium
CCAGCTCTTTCCAAACGGGGCGCCGTCGCGCCACCGCCGCCGGGTACGGCTGGCCCGGACTGGGGCGTTTGCCATCCAGCGCCTCGACAAACGCCGTAACCGAGGGAAACCGGTCGGCTTTCGCCTTCGCCAGCGCGGAGAAGATCGCCGCCTCTACCGGCACCGGCACCGTGTTACGCAATGTCCGGAGCGACGGCACCGGGTCCACCAGGTGGCGGGCCAGAACGCCTTGGGAGGTGGGCGCTGCGAAGGGCGGACCGCCCGCCAGCATCTCGTAGAGCACGCAGCCCAGGCTGTACTGGTCGCTCCTCGCGTCTACTTCGCCGCTGCCGGTGGCCTGTTCCGGGCTCATGTAGTCCACCGTGCCGATTGCCATCCCGGTGCCGGTCAGCTTGTCGCCCTGGCCGGCGGCGGTAACGGCCCGGGCAATCCCGAAATCGGCCACCAGCGCGTGGCCCCGGGACAGCATGATGTTTTCCGGCTTGATGTCGCGATGGATGAGCCCCAGGCCATGGGCGTAGGCCAGCGCATCGGCCACCTCGCGGGTAATCTGCAGCGCATCGGGCAGCGACAGCTGCTGCTCCCGTTTCAGCCGGTCCCGCAGCGATTCCCCCTCGATGAACGGCATTACAAAGTACGGCAGGCCGCCGGCGTCGCCGGCGTCGTACAGCGGAATGATGTGGGGATGAGTGAGCTTGGCCGAGATCTCGATTTCCCGGAGAAACCGCTCCGGTCCGATCAAACTGGCCAGCTCCGGCCGCATGACCTTGAGCGCCACCGTGCGGCCTTGCCGCAGGTCGGTGGCGAGGTACACCGTCGCCATGCCGCCCTGCCCCAGCTCCCGCTCGATCCGGTAGCGGTCGCCCACGGCACTGCGGAGCCGGTCGAGCGGCTCGGTCAATCGTCACCTGCCTCTCGCGAACTTTCACCCAACTGCATTCGGTGGGGCCACCCAATATAGGGGTTTCACCACCTCGGCGGGCCAAGGTGTGATCGGTTCATCCTCGGCACCCTGGACCGGATGAGTCGAACCTTGCTGTTTCATCGTTGGGTGGCATAGTTGGCTTGGGTATTTGTCCCCGTCGAGGGACACTTGACAGCCTCGGCGTCGATCGGCCTCTACCGCACCGCCGCAGCGTGCCAGCTGCTCAACAAGGTCGGTGGCTCGATGAATCGTTTGGTGTCGGGTGGCGTGTTATGCTTCTGCCTGGCCGGGGCCGAGCTGGCCTCCGCCCAGGACGCAATCATTCGGGTCGGGTAACCCGGCCGGGGGGCAACCCCCTTCCCGGCGCGACCGTCTCACTGAGCCCGTCCCTCCAAGTCGTCACCGGGCCCGCCGGTTCCTACACCCTCACCGTCCCCCTCTCGTCGGCCCGGTCGCGGACTGCAACACTCACGGTGCGGTCCATCGGGTACCGCCATGTGTTGCGCGAGATCCAGCTCACCGCCGGCCCCCAGCGCCAGGATTTTCTGCTCCAGGCCGACCCGCTCCACCTCGACGACATCGTCGTCACCGGCACCAGCGATGCCATGTCCACCGGCAAGCTTCCCTTCAGCGTCGGCGTGGTCCGGGAGGAGGACCTCCAGCAGGTACCCGGCGTCACCGCGCTGGAGGCGTTGCAGGGCCGAGTGGCGTGGGGCTGGTATTCCTGCCCCGGATCAGGGCACGGATGGCACATGTCGAGCGGCGTTTCGAACGGCGCCTTGCCGACCGGAATCCTGGTGGGCGGCGTCTTGCCGTCGGAATTTGCCAGGTCATCGCGGCCGGCGACGCCGCGAAACTCCGGCTCGCCCCGGCCGATGAATCGAGCCGGACGGTCGTGTTCGTAGAAGTAACCCAACAGGTTGTCGAAGGAGCGGTTTTCCAGCATGAGCACGATCAGGTGGTCGAACGTATTCAGCCCGGGAGGCGCATCGCTCATGGGTTGCGGCTCGACAGGTTCGGAGTGGATGGTGGTGAAGGTCGCGCGCTAACCCGGACTACCGGGTGGGTTTCAGCATCGCCTGAAACCTCGAATCGGCCCGCAGCGATGCCAGGTGTTCGTCGCGGTGCACCCGTTGCCAAGTGATGCCATTGTCCCAGGCCCACAGCAAATAGCGCATGGCGGCATCGAGGTCCCCCCGGAGCGCTGCCAGAACTGCGCGCCCGTATACCGCCTGTGAATTCCTGTCATAGCGCGCCAGGAATTGGTCCGCCGCCTCGGCGGCCGGTCGGTCGCCGGCCATGTACGCGGTGGCCCCAGCGTTGCTGCGGAAATAGAGGTTGAGGGAGTCGGTTGCCAGCAGCTCCTGATAGGCCTGGCGTGCTTCGTTCCACCGCCCTGCGCAGCTTAACGTCTGGGCTACCGTGATTCGAGCGACGGCGCCGCTTGGGCGGGTAGCAAACCAATCCATTGCTCGGCCGCATGCTCGAGACCCAGCCTCGGCGTACCCATGTGCCTTCAGTTCCAACCCGACAGCGAAGAGATCTCCCCCCGCAGCCGAGAACCGATTGGTCTTGCCAAGCCTTGCCTCCAACATCCTTTCGACCGAATCCACTTGCCCGAGCCCTATCAATTGACGCATCTCCTCCCGATCGAGGAAGGCATCGTCGGGACTCACCGTTCGCCACTCCGCCGTCGCTCGGAGGGCCTCCTGATACCGCCCCAAGAGGTGAAGCAGGAGCATCCTGGCGTTGTTCCATTCGGTGGGGCGTTCTCGTCTCAGTTGGTCCGCCGACTCCAACAGGGCCAGAGCCTCCAATGGGCTATGAAGCGCCATCAGAGCAAGCACTCGATTGAGCACCCAGCCCGATACCCCGGGGGCAACCCGGAGCAAGATGGTGGTCGCGTCATACACCGCCTGCTGGTCTTGATGGCAATGGGTCACCTGGAGCTTGAGGAGCGCTTCGTCCCCAACGGCCAGCCGACTGGAGGATCGCCCCAAAGCGCCAGCCAGGGAGTCTGCCCGGGGGCAGTCTCGGAGGCTGCCGCCGATCGTCCCGACGTTGAAGACCTGGGCCAGAACAAATTGCGGGTCGAGTTGAGTGGCCCGGTCCATGTGAGCCACTGAGGCAGGAGCCGCGGAGTCGTTCGCCTGAGCCGCCGTCCAGCCGGCGTCGAACTCCTTCCACGCCTCATAGCTCCCCGGCTGGCTCATCGCCGAGTAGTTGCGGAGCCTGGGGTCGAAATGGGCGGCATACCCCGCCATCACCCGCTCGGCCAGGAGCACCACCACTGCCGCGGGCGCTGCGGCGAGGCCCGCAACCGGCCGCAGCGGGCGGAGCACCGTCCCGGTGGCGGCGTCGGCCATCTGCACTTGAAACAGCAGGCTGTCACCCACCTTTGAGTAGGAGCCCCACACGATGCTCCCCGCACCCCGTTGGCGCGCCGTCTTTTGCAGCGCGACGAGGTCGGTCGCTGATGCCAGATCGGAGGAACTGCTCCGCGCATCCACCACCTCCACCAACCCGGTCCGGGCCAGCCCGCTGGTCACCTCGGTCGCCGCTTGGGAGGCCAGTCCCGCCAGCGCCGCATCCCCGGTCCGGTCCTGGAACAATCCCACCACTACCCGGTGCTCGTTGACCGGCGGCGGTCGGAGGAAAAGCCACGCCCCAAGTCCGGTAAGCCCCAGCACCACGGTCGTGGCAACCAGCTCTTTCCAAACGGGGCGCCGTCGCGCCACCGCCGCCGGGTACGGCTGGCCCGGACTGGGGCGTTTGCCATCCAGCGCCTCGACAAACGCCGTAACCGAGGGAAACCGGTCGGCTTTCGCCTTCGCCAGCGCGGAGA
>JANNSC010000502.1:0-5568 GCA_031402135.1 Gemmatimonadales bacterium
ACGATCACCGCCGCCCCGGGCGGGCGGGCGAGGGCGGTGGCTCGTTCCGCAAAAGCGGAGAGCTGAGCAGCGTTCGACTGCGGTGCTCGCACCAGCAGGACCACCGCCGGCCCCGCGGACGCGATGGCCGCCGCCCGAACACCGAAGTCGGCGGCGCGACAGACGGCGTCGGTGGTGACGGCGAGCAGGCGGGGGAGCGGTCTCATGTCAGCCGGGCGCCCACGCAAATTCCTCGACCGCGTATCCAGTCGGCTGCGGCCATCCGGGCCTTTCCTGCCGGCTGGACTTCCCCGACAGCAATGGCGCCGTCCCCCGTTGCGATCAGGAGGGTTTCGCCATCGGCCAGCACCTCGCCGGGGGCACCGGCTCCGGCCACCGCTTGGGCGCTGAAGAATTTGACTTCGCGACCGTCCAGTTCGGTCCAGGCGCCGGGCACCGGATCGAAGGCCCTGATTCGCCGAATTATCTGCGCCGCCGATTCGGCCCAGTCGATCCGGGTTATGGTACGATCGAGCTTCGGCGCAAAGGTCGCTCCGGCGTGGTTCTGGGGCTGCGGAGGAAGCTGACCGAGCCGCAGCAACGCCAGAGCTTCGATGAGGGTCTCGGCCCCGAGTTTGGCGAGCCGCTCGGTCAAGGCTCCGGCGGTTTCGTTGGGCCCAATCGGCGTGGCGACCTGGCGCAGGATCGGGCCGGCGTCCATGCCGCTCTCCATCTGCATGATGGTGATTCCGGATTCCCTGTGGCCCTCGAGAATGGCGCGATTGATCGGCGCCGCGCCGCGAAGCAGGGGGAGCAGAGAGGCGTGCACGTTGACCATGCCCCGGGTGGGCAGCATCAGCACCTCGATGGGCAGGATGTGCCCATAGGCGACGACCACGCCCAGCTCGGGTTGCCAATGCCGCAGCGCCGCCAGAAAAACGTCGCCGGCCGGCCGGCTCGGTTGCATCACCGGCACGCGGTGCCGTTCGGCGAATTCCTTCACCGCCGGTGGCAACAGGGTTGAGCGGGACCGGCCCCGTGGTTTGTCGGGCTGGGTGACGACGCCGACCACCTGGGCGCGCTCGGCCAGCAGCGCCTCGAGGCTCGGCACCGCAAAGGCCGGCGTGCCGAAGAAGACGATGCGCATTACTCCGGCTGGGCGTGCTCCGGTCGGAGGGTCTTGATCACGCCTTCTCCACGGTGATCCTTCTTCCAGCGGCCCACCAGGAACTGCCGCTTGAGGGCGCCCAAGTGGTCGATGAACAGAATTCCATCGAGGTGGTCGACTTCATGCTGGACGGCTCGAGCCAGGAGTCCACTCACCTCCCGGCGGTACGGCTTGCCGTCCTGGTCCTGCGCCTCGAGGACCAGGCGTTCCGGGCGCATGACCTCACCGTAGGCATCGGGGATCGACAGGCAGCCCTCCTCCGCCCGGGAGCGTCCCTCCGCTCCACTGATCACCGGATTCACCAGGACAAAGCGCTGGTCTTCCACGTCCACGACCGCAACCCGGCGGGTGATCCCGACCTGGTTGGCGGCGAGCCCGATCCCCCGGGCGGCGTCCATGGTTTCGAAAAGACTGTTGATGAGGCTGCGCACCTCGGCGTCCACCGCAACTACTTCCTTGCTCCGCTGCCGCAGCACCGGGCTGCCGAGGAGGTGCAGATCGAGCACAGTCATGTCAGGTGGAGGACGACACGTTCTCGCCGACCCGGACGATGCGGGCCCGCTCCACCACCAGCGTCGAGGTGCCGCTCTCGATGGTAATGCGATCGTCCTTGATGTCCTTGACCTTGCCGACAATGCCACCGGCGGTGGTGATGTCGTCGCCCTTTTTGAGGCCGGTGAGGATTTCGGCGTGCTTCTTCCGCGCCATGGACTGGGGGCGAATCAGCAGGAAATAAAAGATCAGGATGATGGCGCCGAATTGAATCAGCAGCATCGTCAAGCCACCACCGGCGCTACCGGTACCAGCGGCAGCCAAGCTCATCAACAGGGAAGTCATGCGCCCTCGGGTGCGTGATAGGTCCGGAGCCACTCGCGGCTCCAGCGAGAAAAGTCTCCAGCCAGAATCGATGCCCGCGCCAGTTCCGACACCCGGAGCAGAAAGCGGACATTATGGAGCGACATCAGCCGGAGTCCGAGCATTTCTCCGGCGACGAACAGGTGACGGAGGTAACCCCTGGAGAAGCGAGCGCAGGTGGCGCAGTCGCACTCCGAATCCAGCGGTCGGTCCTCAGTCCGATGGGTCGTTTTCCGGATGTTCACCTTGCCGGCCGACGTCCAGGCACTGCCATGGCGCCCGTTTCGGGTGGGCGCCACGCAATCGAACAGATCCACTCCGCGAGCGATTCCTTCGACCAGATCCTCGGGGAATCCGACTCCCATAAGATAACGGGGGCGGTCCGGGGGGAGCGCGTCGCCCAGCGACTCCAGCACCCGGTGCATCACCGGCTTCGGTTCCCCCACCGAGAGGCCCCCGATGGCGATTCCGGTCCACGGGCCGCGCTCCAGGGTTCCCTCCAGCGAGCGCCGCCGCAGCTCGTCGTGGGAGCCGCCCTGAACGATGGGCCACAGGGTTTGGGACGGCCCGGCAAGCTCCGCATGCCGCCGCTTGCACCGATCCAGCCATCTGAGCGTGCGCTCCATTCCCTCTTCCGCCAGCTCACGCGATGCCTGGCCTGGCACCACATGGTCGAACGCCATCGCCACGTCGGCGCCGAGCGCCGATTGGATGTCCATCGATGACTCGGGCGTCAGGGTCCGGACCGAGCCATCGATGTGACTGGTGAACTCGACGCCTTCCTCCTCGATGGTCCGAAGCCCGGCGAGGGAGAACACCTGAAAGCCGCCCGAGTCGGTGAGCATCGGCTTCCTCCAGGAGGCAAATCGATGGAGCCCCCCCAGGGTGCGGACCGTTTCCTCACCGGGGCGGAGGTGCAGGTGATAGGTGTTTCCCAGAATGATCTGGGCGCCGGCCTGCTCTACCTCTTCGGGGTGAAGGCCCCGTACCGCCCCATAGGTGCCGACCGGCATGAAGGCCGGTGTGAGCACCTCGCCGTGGGGAAGGCGCAACACGCCGGCACGCGCCGCGCCGCAAGTCCGTTCGGTGGTGAAGTTGAACATCAGAACAAGGTAACTTGCAGTCACGCATCCCGGTTGACGCTTCAACTGCCCCGAGGATCATCCCAACGGTATGACACGCCGAACCACCAGGGTCGGGTTCCTCACACTGACGAGGATGTGGGGCGGCAGCGAGCTCCACACCCTCGCCACCGCGAGGGCTCTGGCCGAGCACGGCCGGATACCGGTGATTCTCCAGTTGGGGCACTCTCTCTACTCGGCCCCGGAACGGGGGGTGACCGATCCGGGCATCCTGGTGGTGCAGCTGCCAGCGCCGGGGTCTGGGCTTCTCTCGTGGGCCGAGCTCCTGCGTCGCCATGCCATCGATATTGTCGTCCTGGTGAAGGGCGCCTTCGCCAGCCGCTGGATGTCGCTCGACCTCTCGATGCTCCTCTCGTCCCGTCGGTACGTGTGCATCGAGCACTCACTGCCCCCCTTGCCGGAGCCGCGGCGATCCGGTCGTCATTTGGGGGGCCTCGTTCCGGGCCTGGGGCTCTGGCATCTGCGGCAGCGGGCCGGCATGGCCCTGCATCGCCTCGCACCGGACCGGGTCATCGTCGTGTCGCACGCGATCAAGCAGAGAATGGTGGACCACCTCCACTACGATGCCTCGAACATCGCGGTCGTCCAGAACGGCATCGATTCTTCGCGATTCGTCGCGGATGCGACGGCCGCTGCGGCCGCGCGGCGCCGCTGGGACATCCCGTCCGGGGCGTTCGTGGTGGGCACCGTCGCCCGCCTGGTAAAACAGAAGCGGCTCGACCGGCTGGTCGCGGCATTTCAGCAATTCCACGCGCAGGCCCCCGACGCGTTCCTGGTCCTGGTCGGCGCGGGGCCTGAGGAGGCGGCGCTTCGTGCTCAGGCGGCGGAGCTGGGGATTTCCGGGCGTTGCAGGTGGCCGGGGGAGTCCGGTGTTCCGAACCGGGAATACCCCGGATTCGATTGCTTTGCGATGACCAGTGAGGTCGAGGGACTCCCCTACACCTTGCTCGAGGCGATGGCATCCGAGCGGATGGTGGTGGCGATGGTGGCGCCCGGCGTCAGCGAGGTGTTGGCAGCGGCCGGAGAAGGGTTGTTACTGAAGCAGGATGTGGGGAGCTTCGCCCGAGCCATCGCTGAGGTCAGGGCAATGGCGCCGGAGCGTCGGGCGGAGTCCGGGATGCGGGCCCGCCGGTTCGTTCAGATGCACCACGTAGCGCGTCGTCAGGTCGAGGCGGTCTGCTCGGAGATCCTCCCGGTAATCCTTTGACCAGCATCTGGCGAAACGGATACAGGACCTGCATCCCGACGTCTCTGGCCCAGGCGAGGGGGGAAAACCTCGCGGGGGGCTGAAACAGAACGCCCTCGACTCCGGTTTCGGGGTATTCCTCGTACCCATCGTAGAGGGTTCCAAAGCAGCGGTCCCACACCGTCAGGACCACACCGAAGTTCTTGTCCTGGTGGCGGCGTTCAATCGAGTGGTGGATTCGGTGAAACTGCGGCGAGACCAGGATGTGGCGGAGGGGGCCGAAACTGGTCCGGATATTGGCGTGAATCAGCCGGGTGTACCACTGCAGTGCAAACCCGACGCCCACGATCGCTGTGGGTGTCAATCCGAGCAGGAACATCGGTATGAAAGTGAGTACCTGGACCACGAGGTACTCCATGAAATGCACCCGCAGGTCGGTGAAGAGATTCAACTCGCGCTGCGAGTGATGGATGACATGAAACTGCCAGAGCGGGGCCACCCGGTGACGGACCCAATGGTGATACCACTGGAGAAAGTCGAAGACGACGAAGGACATCACCACCTTGGTGGTGAGGGACAGGCCGGAGAGCCAAGGGATCTGGTAGCCGCCGGTGGCCTGGTCATAGAGCAGCCGGAGCAACCCGATGAATGCGGGAAGCGCCGCCACTTTGAAGGCGAGGTCGAGATTGAACCAGAGGAAGTCTTCCGCCAGCGCCCGCGACAGGACCGATTGGCTCCGGATGGCGGGACGGAGATGTTCGAGATATAGGATCAGCGCGACGAAGGCATAGAACCACGGGGAGGAGTAGACTGAGAGCGCCGCCCAGTAGTAGGCCTTGATCTCCACCGGGGTGACCGCGCGCAGCCATTCCAGAAACTCGGCGGGACCGCCAGCCCAAGGGAGGATCCAAAGTCGGTTCACCGGATCACCATCGCATCACCGTAGGAATAGAAACGGAAGCGTTCGCGCACGGCGGTCCGGTACGCCGCCATCACCAGGTCAAATCCCCCAAACGCCGCAACCAGCATCAGCAGGGTGGAGCGGGGCAGGTGGAAATTGGTAATGAGCCGGTCCACTATCCGAAACCGGTAACCCGGCGCAATCATCAACCGGGTCTCCGCAGCGCCGACCCGAACGCGGCCACCTTCCAGTGCTGCGGACTCCAGCGCCCGGACGACGGTTGTGCCCACAGCCCACAGCTTCCCACCAGCCGCCCTCGTCTGCGCAATGTCCGCCG
>JANNSC010000503.1:0-7886 GCA_031402135.1 Gemmatimonadales bacterium
GCGATCCCGCTACCGCCGGGGCCCTCATAGAACTTGGTGATGACGTCGGCCTTGCCGTCGCCGTTGCTGTCCCGGAGTACCACCACGCCGCCGACCCGCCCGGCGCGGGCAGCAAAGACATCTCCATTTGGAGCGACGGCCAGGTGGCGGACCCCGGGAACGCTGTCACCGGCAGCAAGGAGCACCGATGCGCAGAATCCGCTGGGGAGCGTCAGCCCGCCGTTCCCCGGAGTGCAAGGGGGGCGTTGGGCCGATGCGGGCGCCGCAGCCAGGAGGAACGCAACCAATGGGACGCGGTGGGAGATGCGCTGCATGGCAAGACCTCGGAATGATTATTCAGCGGCCCGACCGATTCCTCCCTCGGGTCCGCAGTGGTAACTTACTCTATATATGGCGAACCCCCAATACATCTACACCATGGCCAATCTCCGGAAGGTCGTCCCGCCCAGCCGGGAGATCCTGAAGGGGATATACCTGGCGTTCTTCCCGGGAGCCAAGATCGGTGTGCTCGGTGCCAACGGCGCCGGCAAGAGTACCCTGCTCCGCATCATGGCGGGGGTCGACAAGGACTTCCAGGGCGATGCCCGGCCGGCCGACGGGATCCGGGTGGGATTCTTGTCCCAGGAACCCCAGCTCGATCCCGCCAAGGATGTGCGTGGCAACGTGGAAGAGGCGGTCCGGAGCCAGCGGGCCATGCTCACCGAGTTCGAAGCGATCAGCGCCCGGTTCATGGAACCAATGGATGACGCTGCGATGAACAAGCTCCTCGAAAAACAGGGGGCGCTGCAGGAACGCATCGACGCCCTGGGGCTGTGGGAACTGGACCGCACCATCGACATCGCCATGGATGCCCTGCGGCTGCCTCCGGGCGATGCCGACGTCAGCATCCTTTCCGGGGGTGAGCGACGCCGGGTGGCGCTCTGCCGGGTCCTGCTGGAACAGCCCGATCTGCTGCTGCTGGACGAGCCGACCAACCACCTCGATGCCGAGTCGGTGGCGTGGCTGGAACGCCATCTCAAGGAGTTTCCCGGCACCATCGTCGCGGTGACCCACGATCGCTATTTCCTGGACAATGTCGCCGGGTGGATTCTGGAATTGGACCGGGGTGAAGGGATCCCCTGGGAGGGAAACTACTCCTCCTGGCTGGAGCAGAAGTCGAAGCGGCTGGCGGTCGAGGAGAAGCAGGCCTCCGCCAAACAGAAGACCCTGGAACGGGAGCTGGAGTGGGTGCGCCTGGCGCCGCGGGCGCGGCACGCCAAGCAGAAGGCCCGGATCACCGCGTACGAGGCACTTCGGGATGAGAGTGAGCGGCGCCAGGACGGGGTGGCCGAGATTCTGATTCCGGTGCCGGAACGGCTGGGCGCCGAGGTGGTGATCGCCAAGGACGTCTCCAAGGGATTCGGCGACCGCCTGCTATTCGAAAAATTGAATTTCTCGTTGCCCCGGGGCGGCATCGTTGGGGTGATCGGACCCAACGGCGCCGGAAAAACGACGTTATTCCGGATGATCACCGGCCAGGAAAAGCCCGATACCGGCGAGATCACCGTGGGCAGCACCGTCCAGGTGTCCTACGTCGACCAGAGCCGGGACAGCCTCAATCCGGAGAACACCGTCTACCAGGAAATTTCCGGCGGGCTCGACCAGCTGCAGTTCGGCAAGCGCAGCGTCAACGCGCGGGCCTACTGCGCCGGATTCAATTTTCGGGGCGCCGACCAGCAGAAACAGGTGGGCAATCTGTCCGGCGGCGAGCGCAACCGGCTCCATCTGGCCAAACTGCTGAAGAGCGGCGGCAATCTGCTGCTGCTCGACGAACCGACCAACGATCTCGATGTCGACACCCTCCGGGCGCTTGAGGACGCGCTGCTGGCCTTTGCCGGTTGCGCCGTGGTGATCAGCCACGACCGGTGGTTCCTCGACCGTATTGCCACACACATCCTGGCCTTCGAGGGCGACAGCGAGGCGTACTGGTTCGAGGGTAACCATCAGGAATACGCCGCCGACTACAAGCGGCGAAAGGGCATTGCGGTGGACCAGCCGCACCGGATCCGCTACAAGAAACTGGTTCACTGAGTCACCCCGACACGATGGCGCACAGCCGAGCGATAGTCGCCGCCCTCCCTCCCCGCCTCGAAGGCCTGACGGCGCTGGTGACCAACCTCTCCTGGAGCTGGAACCGGGAAGCGCGCGAGCTGCTGCGGGGCATTGATCCGCCGCTGTGGCGCCAGGTGCGGCATAACCCGATCGCGCTGCTCCGGGCAGTCGCCCCTGAACGGCTCGAGTTGCTGGCCCAGGATCCGCATTTTCTCCAGCAGTACGACCGGGTCATGGAGTGGATTGCCGGGGACCGGAGCCATGAACGCACCTGGTTCGCCCGCCGATACCCGGAGCTGCGGGACCACCCGGTAGCGTATTTCTGCGCCGAGTTCGGGCTGCACAACTCGGTGCCGATCTACAGCGGCGGCCTCGGCGTGCTCGCCGGTGATCACTGCAAACAGGCCTCCGATCTCGGGGTACCGCTGGTGGGCGTCGGACTCGGCTACATGAAGGGCTATTTCGACCAACGGCTCCGGGGCGACGGGTGGCAGGAGGACAGCGATGACCATGTGGACCCGGTCATCACACCGCTGGTCGATCTCACCGGCCCGGGGGGCGAGGCGTGGCTGGCCGTGGTCAACACCTTTGGCCGGCCGGTGCAGGTGCGGGCCTGGACAATGCGAGCCGGACGGGTGCCGTTGTACCTGCTCGACACCAACCTCGAGGCCAACCACCCGGACGACCGCACCTTGCTGAACAAGCTCTATGGCGGCGGCGCCGACCTCCGGCTACGGCAGGAATGGCTGCTGGGCGTCGCTGGCGTACGGGTGCTGCGGGCGGTCGGGCTGGCGCCAAGTGTGTGGCACGCCAACGAGGGCCACGCCGCCTTCATGATGCTGGAGCGGGTCCGGGAGTTGACCGGGGCCGGAATGCCGTGGGCCGAGGCAGTGGCGGAGGTGCGCCGGCATACGGTATTCACCACCCACACGCCGGTGCCGGCGGGACACGATGCATTTGATCCGGAGCATTTCCTCGAATGCACCGGGCCAATTTGGCAAGAGATGGGAGTCACCCCGGAGCAGCTGGTGGCCCTCGGCCGCCATCCGGGGCGGGAGGACCAGCGATTCCAGATGACGGTGTTGGCGCTCAATCTGTCGGCCCGGGTGAACGGCGTTTCCCAGCGCCATGGCCACGTCTCCCGGGAAATCTGGCAGGATCTCTGGCCGGGCCGCAGCCAGGACGAGGTTCCCATCGGCGCGATCACCAACGGGGTGCACCTCGGCACCTGGATGGCCAATCCGGTGATGGGCCTGCTGGATCGCCATTTCGGCCCCGAGTGGGGGGCCCAGCTGGACGATCCGGCACTGTGGGAACAGCTGCGCCACCTCGACCCGGCTGCCCTTTGGACGGTCCACCAAGAGTTGAAGGGCACCTTGATGGGCTTCATTCGCGAGGAGGCCCGCCGCCGCTTTGCCGATCAATGGACCGAGGCCAACCAGGTGGTCGCGGCGGGAACCTTGCTGCACCCCTACGCATTGACCATCGGGTTTGCCCGCCGATTTGCCACCTACAAGCGCGCGGCATTGCTGTTCCGGGATCCCGACCGCCTGCAGCGCCTGCTCTGCGACCGGCGCCGGCCGGTCCAGATCATCTTTGCCGGCAAGGCGCATCCGGCCGACAAACCTGGCAAGGAGGTGCTGCAGGAGGTCTACCGGTGGACCCACAAGCCATTCTTCGAGGGGCGGGTGGCGTTTCTCGAAGACTACGACATGCACCTGGCCCATGCTCTGGTGCAGGGGGTAGATCTCTGGATGAACCTGCCGAGGGTGCCGCTGGAGGCGTGCGGCACCAGCGGCATGAAGGCGGCGCTGAATGGCGTTCCCCAGTTGGGGACGATTGATGGCTGGTGGGAGGAAGGCTATGACGGCAGCAACGGATGGGCGGTACCGCTGGCCCCGGGCCGGGATGATACTGAGGAGCAGGACGCTCATGACGTGGAGCATCTCTACCGGCTCCTCGAGGAGGAAATTGTGCCGCTGTACTACACCCGGGACGGCCGGGGTGTGCCACTTGGCTATGCCGACCGGATGCGCAACGCGCTCCGGGTTGCCGGCGGTCGGTTTTCCGCGCGGCGAATGATGATCGAATACGCCGAACGGTACTACGTGCCGGCAATGCAGGGTGCTTCGTTCACCGATGATCCACCGCGCGGATAGGCCAGATGCTCGAGCGGCGTACAGCGAATCGTGGGTTGCACCCGCACTCCGGGCTGCATACCAGCACCGGGGAGCCGGTGACGGTGGTGCATCTCGCCGCGGAGTATTACCCCTACGCCCGGAGCGGCGGGCTGGCCGAGGCAGTGGCCAATCTGGCCCGATTCCAGTCGACGGCGGGAGTCCGCAGCATCGCGCTCATGCCACTGTATCGATCAGCCCGACGGGCCGCCGGAATCCTGGTGCAGGAGGGGCCGGCATTTACGGTGTCGGTGAATGGGGTGGACGAAGCGGTGCGGGTGCTGCGGCATCAGGACGAGCGGCCGGGGACCCAAATTTACTTTATCGAGCACGACCGGTACTTCGACCGGGAGCGGCTCTATGGAGATTCCGCTGGAGATTACCCCGACAATCACCTCCGCTACGCGCTCTTTACCCAGGCAGCGCTCCACGCGCTGCCCCAGCTGGTCGAGGGCCCCCTGCTCTTGCATGTGCATGACTGGCATGCCGCGCTGGCACTGGTGTACCTCCGGACCCGCTATGCCGGGCAGCCGCGCTACGACGACATCCGTACGGTGCTGTCAGTCCATAACGCCGGGTACCAGGGCCACTATCCAGCCTCGGTGATGCCGGAGCTCGACTTGCCATGGACGCTCTTCAATTTTCAGCAGCTGGAGTGGTACGGCAAGGTCAACTTCCTGAAAGGCGGATTGGTGTTTGCGGATCAAGTCGTGACGGTCAGCCCCAATCACTCCCGCGAGTTGCGGACGCCATCGGGCGGCTTCGGGCTACAGGAAGTATTCGAAGGGCTGGGTGAGCGATTTTCCGGAATTCTGAACGGGATCGACCAGCAGGCGTGGGACCCGGCCGCAGACGAGCTCATCCCGGCGCCGTTTTCAGTCGACTATCCGGAGGGGAAAACCGTCTGCAAGCGCGAAGTGCAGCGGCTCTTCGGACTGACCGAAAGCGAGCGGACCCCGCTGTTTGCCATGGCGGCCCGCCTGGTGACCCAGAAGGGGATCTCCCTGATGCTGGAGCAGTCCGCCGTGCTGTCGCTGGGAGCCCAGTTCATTTTCATTGGCGCCGGTGAGGCGCGCTTCGAAGAGGCGCTGACGGCGCTGGCGGCGCGACACCCCGATCGGATCGCCGTCAATACGAATTTCACCGACCGATTGGAACACCTGCTCATTGCCGGGGCCGATTTCCTGCTGATGCCGTGCCAGTACGAGCCCTGCGGCCTGACCCAGATGCGGGCCCAGCGTTACGGTGCCATTCCGGTGGTTCGACGAGTCGGGGGACTTGCCGACACCGTCGAAGATGGACTCACCGGGTTCGTGTTCGAGCCGTATCACGCCGATCCGCTGTTGGGCGCGGCGCTGCGCGGACTCGACTGCTACGACAATCCCCCCGAATGGGCGCGGCTGCGGCGCAACGCCATGACCAGCGACTTCAGCTGGGAGCGCTCGGTCGAGCGCTACCTCGAGGTTTACCGCCGGGCGTTGGGCAAGAACACGCCCTCGAGGGCCCGGTGAAACGGTCGATGGACTTCGTCCTCACCCTGCACAGCCATCTGCCCTATGTGCTCAACCATGGGCGCTGGCCCCACGGCAGCGACTGGCTCTGCGAGGCGGCCGTCGACACCTATCTCCCGCTGCTCGAGGTCCTCGATGCCCTCGCGGTCGAGGGCGTGGCGGGTCCGCTGACCATCGGGGTCACCCCGATTCTCGCCAACCAGCTGGCCCACCCGACATTCGGCACCGAGCTTTCCGCCTTCTTCACCCAGCGCATCACCGCATGCGATGAGGCGGTCAAGGCGTTCATAGCCAACGGCGAGGACCACCTCATCCCGTTGGCTGGGTACTGGCGGGAGCGCCATCACCGGCTCCGCCGCCTTTTCGAGCGGTGCAACGGCGATGTGGTGGGTGAGCTGCGGCGCCACGCCGCCCAGGGACGGATCGAGCTGCTGAGTTCAGCAGCGACCCATGGGTTTCTCCCGCTGCTGGCCCGCGAAGAGAGCATCGCTCTGCAACTGGGGGTCGGGCGGGCGGAGCATGTGCGCCTGTTTGGCCAGGAGCCCAGGGGGTGCTGGGTGCCGGAGTGCGCCTACCGCCCCCGGGGTGACTGGCAGCCCGATCCGGCGGCGCCATTCATGGCGGATCGCCCCGGCCTGGAAGAACACCTCGCCGCCAACGGCTTCCAGTTCTTTTTCGTGGACGCCCACCTCGCCGAGGCGGGACGCCCGCTCGGATTGTACCGGGAAACCGGCCGCCCCGACGGCATTCCGCTCCGCGACGACGACGACGGCCAAGTCCACGGCCTCCGGTCACCGCACCAGACATACGAGGTCTCCCCTCGGGCCGGCCGGCAGCCAGTGGTCGCGTTCGTTCGGGATCCGCTTTCTACCCGTCAGGTGTGGAGCCGGCACGGAGGTTTTCCGGGAGACGGGGCCTATCTGGAGTTCCACAAAATCCGCTTTCCGGGCGGGCTCAAATTCTGGCGGGTTACCCACTCCTTGGCCGACCTCGGAGCCAAGGAGCCCTACGAGCCCAATACCGCCCGGGCCCGCGCGTGGGGCCATGCGGCCCATTTGCATTGGGAACTCCGGAAGAACGCCGAGGCTCAGCTGGCCGCTGGGTCCTCGGTCGTCGTGGCGCCATTCGATACCGAGCTGTTCGGGCACTGGTGGTTCGAGGGGGTGGATTTCGTCGCAGACTTATACCGGCGGTTCGGCGATCATCCGGGGCTTCGGCCTCGCACCGCCTCGCAGCACCTGGCCAGCCATCCTACCACTGCGGCGGTGGCGCTCGGCGCCGGCTCCTGGGGAGCCAACGGCGACTTCAGCATGTGGCTGAATCCAGGCACTCTGTGGACCTGGAAACGGCTCTGGCCGCTGGAACAGCGCTTCTGGACGCTGGCAGCGGAGGCGTTGACCCGCCCCGAGGTCCTTCCGATTCTGGCCCAGGCGGCGCGCGAGCTCCTGCTGCTGCAATCGAGCGATTGGCAGTTCATCATTTCCACCGGGGCGGCAGCCGACTATGCCACCCTCCGGTTCCAGGGTCACGCCGACGATCTCACCAGCCTGCTCGATGGACTGGAACCCGGAGCGCGGGAAGGTCTGCCAGCGGTACTCGCGGCGGCGGAGGCACTCCGTCGGCGGGATGACATCTTTCCCGACATTCTCCCGGTGCTCGCCCAGGTGATTGAGCAGCGCAAGGAAGTGCCCGCAATCCGATGACCGGCACGCCGGCCCGGCCCCGCTCCGTCGTCATTCACGCCCACTTTTACCAGCCTCCCAGGGAGGAACCCTCGCTCGAGCTGGTGGAGCGGGAGCCCAATGCGGCCCCCTGGCACGATTGGAACCAGCGAATCGAGCGAGACTGTTACCGAACCGTGGTGGCGGCGCGCCTCATGGCTCCGGACGGCGGGATCCTCAACGTGGTGAACACCCTGGAGCAGATCAGCTTCAATGTGGGACCGACGCTGGCCGCCTGGTTGGAACGGGAGACGCCCGACACCTGGCGGGCGATGCTCGAGGCGGATCGCAGCAGCGCCACCCGCCTCGGTGGCCATGGCAACGCGATGGCCATGCCCTACCATCATCTCATTCTGCCGCTGGCCACCCGACGCGACAAGGAAACC
>JANNSC010000504.1:0-5629 GCA_031402135.1 Gemmatimonadales bacterium
CATGCCGATGCTGGCGAGTGAGGGCGGCGGGGTGGCGTTTCTGGCGCACGCCGGCGGGTTCGTGGCGGGAATGGTGCTGGTGCTGCTGTTCCGTAACCCGCAGCTGCTCGCCCGGAGGGCGGCGTACAACCTGCCGGCGTAATCCTTGGCCGATCAGCGGGGAATCAGGCGGAATCCCTCAGCGGCGAAATCACCGTCCAAGGCAAATGCCTCGTGAATCGACTCCTGCTCCATGACCTCGAAGCTGGTGCAGTCGACCAGACTCAGGCCGCGCCGGTCGGCGCGCACCAGTCGATCCACGGCGCGACGGTGCAGTGGCTCGGTGACCCAGCGGAGGCTACAGAGTGGCACGATGTGCTCCTCCAGATCCCGCACCGCCGCGAGCCCGATGCGGCGCTGCAGGAGGGCCACGGTCTCGAGGATGACGTAGTTCGTCGTCACCAGTTGATTGCCGCGTTCCACGATTCGGACGAACGCGCCGGCCACCGCCGCATGCCCCTCCTCGCTGCTGACCAGGAGCGCATAGAGCGCCGAGGTGTCGGCGAAGACGGTCACGCTTGGTAGGAGTCCGCCAGGTGATCGTCGTGCGTCTGGGCCACCCGGGACCGCCCCTGGGGATCGGCGTACTTCCCTACCACCGCCCGCGCCTCACGCACCCGTTCGGTCCGGCCACTACTCCCCGCCTCCCGGCTCAGCCGATCGGCCACACACCGGCGGACCGCCTCGGCGAGGGAGATCCCGACGCGACTGGCCCACCGCTTGAGGGCGCGGTGCTGCTCCGGTTCCAGCTGGATCTGGGTGCGGATCATGATGGCATGATAACGCCATCATGGTGGTATACCAAGGTAGTCGACGACCGTTGGCTACTGCACCAACAACGCGAGCACCTGCTGCCCCAGCGCACTGATCCCCGCGCGGTCCGCCATGGGGACCCGCCGATTGGCCTCGGTCACCGCCGTGTTGACCGCGGTCAGGGCCATAGCGATCTGGTCGGCCCTCGGTCGATCCCCGGTGGAGAGGCGCTCCACCAGATGGCGGAGCCCGAAGCTGGTCACTGAGGTGGCCCAAGCCAGCGGCGCGAACCGTTGAGCGTTGACCACATCGTCATAGACTGACGAGCTATTGCGGGGCCGCGCCACCTCGCTGCGCAGCGCCACGAAGGTGGCGTGGCGGCTCAGGTTGAGCTGGCGGAAGGAGCCGCCAGTGTAGACACTGGCATGCAGCGAGGGGTCGAAGCTCCAACCCAAAAACATCCAGGTCGCCCAGTTGTCCACCGCATTGGCAATCGGAGTCGCCGAGTTGCCGCGGGACTTCCGCGCCGCGTTGCCGACATCCCACCACACGTCTTGAAGTTGGCCACCCAGGCTCGCATCGGTCCCATTGCGGAGCAGATGGAGGGCAACAAGGCTGGAGGTCCAGCGCCGGACCTCGAAACAGGTTTTGAAGTTGACCCGGGTCGAGTCCTCCAGCAGGCAGGGCGCTCCGGGGTTGGCGGCGGCGCGGTCGGCGGTCCGGAGCGCGGTGACGGCCCGCATCAGGTTTTCCGGGGTGGGAAAGGCGCGGTAACCGGCGATCGTGGCGGCGGCGGCGCCCCCGGCGTACTCCAGAATTGCCGGTGGAAGCGGATTGTCGGGCATCCAGTCGAGATTGCTGGCTTCGTCGGACCATATGGGCAGCCGGATGGCCACCCGCACCGTCCGGGGGTTGATCGCCAGGAGCCCGGCGCTGCTGAGCTCGGCGGGCCAGGCATCCCGGCCGAACAGCGCTGTGGCAAAGTCCAGATCGCTCGCCAATGGTTGGCCCATCGGCTGGAAGAGCCGGAACGCCTCACTCTGCCTTGGGGTAGAGAGGAGGCGGATGTAGGCCGCGATGTTGCGCGCGGTGGTGGTATCGACGTGGGCCACTGCGCGCCGAATGATGGTGGTGTCGCTGAAGCCGAACATCGCCAGGTCGAAGCCATCCCGGGAGGCGTGGCAGCTGCTGCATTGGTTTTCGAAGGCAACTCGGCCCAGGGCCGGGTTGGCGCGGGGGGCCTCAGGCTGCCCCGGGGCGCTCAGGGATTCGGAGCAGCCGGCGAGTGCGATGGCGGTGACAAGTGGTACCAGGTTGAGCTGGCGCATGGTACTAGCCTCTAGTTCTGACTCGCTGGAGAGGGAGAGCCTCTAATTCGGAGTTGACGCCCGGGCTGGCCGGATGTTAACTGGTCACAAATCCCCGAAGGGGTTCTTGAGTTGACGCTTGGTCGCGGCGCTACTCCCGTCCAGCAACCCCTGCAGTTCCTCCTGGCTCAGCTCGTAGGGGTCCTTTTCATAGCCCGGCGAGCGCACCGTGCGGGGCCGCTCGGTGTTCTCGCCCACCGGAGAGAATTCCCACTCCGAGCGGCCGCCGGGACGAATTTCCCAGACCCGCTTTTCCTGGTCGGTGAAACGACGGAATCCCATGGTGTGCCTGGGTCAGAAAGGGGAGCCGGAGGAACGCCTTAGAATGGTGTCCCGCCGTCATTTGCGCCAGTCGGTTACGCCGCGCTACCTTCACAGGATGGCCACCCAGACCCGCGGCACTCGCTACGGGACCTCCACCCCGGCACGGGGCCCGGCCCCGACACCTCCCGCTGCGACCTTTCCGCGCAATTCCGGAATGCCGCTCGACCTCGGCTGGATTCGGGACATCCGGATCAACCGGAGCGCCGTCGAGCGACGGGCGGCCACCATCCCCACCCGCCGTTCGGTCAAGAGCGCCTGGCAAGCGGGCTGGCTGCTCCGGGCCATTTCCCTGATGGACCTGACCACCCTTTCGGGTGACGATACCCCGGGCCGGGTCCTCCGGCTTTCTGCCAAAGCGCGGCATCCGGTGCGCAAGGACCTCCTGGAAGACCTTGGCGTCGGAGACCTCCATCTCACCGTCGCTGCGGTCTGTGTGTACCACAGCTTCGTCGCCACGGCAGCGAAGGCGCTTGCCGGGAGCGGGATCCCGGTGGCGGCGGTGTCCGCCGGTTTTCCGGCCGGACTCTCCCCGTTGCCGCAACGGCTCCAGGAAATCGAAGCGTCAGTGGCCGCTGGTGCAGAAGAAATCGACATTGTCATAACCCGCGCCCATGTGCTCACCGGCAATTGGACCGCGCTCTACGACGAGGTCAAGGCGTTTCGGGCCGCCGCCGGAGCCGCGCACCTCAAGGCCATCCTGGCCACCGGGGAGCTGGGAACGCTCAAGGAGGTGGCCCGGGCCAGCATGGTGGCGATGATGGCCGGCGCCGACTTCATCAAGACGTCGACCGGCAAGGAAAGCGTCAACGCCACGCTGCCGTTCGGTCTGGTGATGGCTCGGCAGATTCGGGAATACCGGGAGCGCACCGGATTCTTCGTGGGGCTCAAGCCGGCCGGTGGCATCCGCACCGCCAAGCAGTCACTCGACTGGCTGGCAATGATCAAGGACGAACTGGGGGATCGGTGGCTCCGGCCCGACCTGTTCCGCTTTGGCGCCAGCAGTCTGCTCACCGACATCGAACGGCAGCTCGAGCACCACGCCACCGGCCGGTATTCCGCCGCCCATCGCCACCCCATGGCCTGACCATGACCACAATCCGCGAGGCCTTCGAGACGATGGCGTGGGGTGTGGCGCCGGAATCAGCGGCAACCGCCGAGGCGTGGCTGGCAACCCATGGCGGCTCGTTCGGGCTCTACCTCAATGGGGCGTGGACCGGGTCGGCGGGGGGCGAGCAATTTGCCACCTCCAACCCGGCCACCGGCGCGGAGCTGGCCCGGATTACCCAGGGCTGCAACGCCGATGTGGACGTGGCGGTTCGGGCGGCACGGGCGGCGCAACCGGGGTGGTGGGCGCTGGGCGGACACGCCCGGGCCCGCTGGCTCTACGCCCTGGCCCGGGAAATTCAGCGCAACAGCCGGCTCTTCGCGGTGGTCGAAAGCCTCGACAACGGCAAGCCGATCCGGGAATCGCGCGATATCGACATCCCCCTGGTAGCTCGGCATTTTTACCATCATGCCGGGTGGGCCCAGTTGATGGAGCAGGAATTGCCGGGTTATGGTCCGGTTGGAGTGGTTGGCCAGATCGTGCCGTGGAACTTCCCGCTGCTGATGCTGGCCTGGAAAATTGCGCCGGCGCTGGCAATGGGAAATACCGTGGTGCTGAAGCCGGCGGAATACACCTCGCTCACCGCACTGCTCTTTGCCGATATCTGTCACGCCATCGGCCTGCCGGCCGGGGTGGTCAACATCGTCACCGGGGACGGCAAGACCGGCGCCGCCCTGGTGGAGCACCCCGGGGTCGACAAGATCGCCTTTACCGGCTCGACCGAAGTCGGCCGGATCATTCGCGGGGCCACCGCCGGAAGCGGCAAGCGGCTTTCCCTGGAACTGGGCGGCAAGTCGCCCTTCATCGTATTCGACGATGCCGATATCGACGGCGTGGTCGAGGGCGTGGTGGATGCGATCTGGTTCAACCAGGGTCAGGTGTGTTGTGCCGGCTCCCGGATCCTGGTGCAGGAGAGCATCGCCACCCGGCTCACCGAAAAGCTCCGGGCCCGGATGGAAACCCTCCGGGCCGGCAGCCCGCTCGACAAGTCGGTGGATATTGGCGCCATCGTTGCCCCGGTGCAGCTGGAGCAGATCAAGGCATTGGTGCAACAGGGGGTTCACGAGGGTGCCACCTGCTGGCAGCCCAGCTGGGCCCTGCCCAAGGACGGGCTGTACTACCCGCCGACGCTGTTCACCGACGTCACGCCAGCGGCTACGATCGCGCAAGTCGAGATTTTCGGGCCGGTGGTGGTGCTGATGACATTCCGCACCCCGGCCGAAGCGGTGGAGATTGCCAATAACACGCGGTACGGACTGGCCGCCAGTATCTGGAGTGAGAATCTCAACACCGCACTGGATATTGCCCCCCAACTCAAGGCTGGGACGGTGTGGATCAACTGCACCAACATGTTCGACGCGGCGAGCGGGTTTGGTGGATACCGCGAATCCGGGTATGGCAGGGAAGGCGGCAAGGAAGGGCTCTGGGAGTATGTAAGGTCGAAGGCGCAGCACCCAGCGGCATCAGCGCCGACCGAGGTGGCAGACGCCGACCGGCACGCCCAGGCCCAGTTGCAGGATACCCGGGCGTTTCCCACCAGCGCCCCGGTCGGGCTTCCCGCCATCGACCGTACCCCGAAGCTGTACATCGGTGGCAAGCAAACCCGTCCCGACGGGGGCTACTCGCTGCCGGTGGCCGATGCCTCGGGCCAGCAGATTGCCGAAGTTGGCCGGGGCAACCGGAAGGACATCCGGAACGCCGTCGAGGCTGCCCACCAGGCGGAGGCGGGCTGGGCCAGGGCGACAGCGCACACCCGGGCCCAGGTGCTCTACTACTTCGCCGAAAACTTGAGCGTTCGGGAAAGGGAATTCGCCGAGCGGCTCAGCGCGGCGGGCGCTTCAGCCGCCGAGGCCGCCGCCGAGGTGTTCGCCGCCATTCAGCGGGCCTTCAGCTACGCCGCATGGGCCGACAAATACGACGGCCGGGTCCACGCCACCCCCTTCCGCAACGTCACCCTGGCCATGAACGAACCGATTGGGGTGCTCGGCCTGGTGGCGCCAGTGGAAGCGCCGCTGCTCGGATTCCTTTCGCTGGTGCTGCC